>CAZTYI010000009.1:0-27125 GCA_964618335.1 uncultured bacterium | reverse complement strand
TTTATCTGCTTATTTCCCTCTTTATTTTTTACTCTCATAGTATAGCCTAGAAGAGAGACAGATTCATCTCCCCCGCTAAGGAAGAGATGATCAGCTAAATTACATGTACTTTCATCCGGTGCGGTACTTGAGGCTGCTGAAAAAGGAGGGGTGATAGAGCTTATAATTGTCATATTATCGCCTTTATTATTTAATAAATAAATTATTTTAAGTTTATTATATTAGCAATGCTAAGTTAAAATTACAACATAATTATCTTCAAATTTGAGTATAGCAGGATGTTTTTAAGGAAAGTTTCAGGATCGATAAAAGAGACCCTATAAAACCTTGAGTAGCTCTTAAAGGCAAATGATAGACAAAACGAATGGTATGAGCTGTTGAAATAGCTAAATCAGAGTGGAAACGGTGCTGTTGCTCTCTATACATTAACTACCGCAGTTATTTTTAAAGTAGCAGCTGCGGCTCTTGCGGTGCTGGCTGTGTTAAGTATGGCTCTACACACCTTTGCAGAGATATCAAGGTTTTATGCTCGGCGCTTTTAATAGCTTAATGAACGAACCTAGTAGCTGGATTGTAATGCCACCCATTAAGTCAACCCTTTCTAGGAGACTGGGCCACCGGTTGTTTTACTAGTTTCTCAAACTCAAAAGATAACCCTACCCTAATGGGACATGCATGTTTAAAAAAAGTGAAAAATTTTACAAAAGCGATGAGCTAAAGAGAAATTCTTATAAAAAAAAATAGCAGTCATAAAAAGAATTTTATCTTATGATTTAAAAAAAGTTTTGTTAGAAGGTGTATATGCGGTTTTTGTTAGTATTTTTATTTTTATGTTTAAGTACATCTCAAACTAGCGCGATGAGTCGCAGTTGTTCAAAATCAAAACAGATGATTAAAGAAGAAACACCTGTTGAAACAAACACAACTACGCCTCCAGAAAACCAACCTTCTCAAACTCAAAAAACTACTTCTTCAAAAAAAGACCCTTTTCGAAAATTTAAAAAACTTTTTAATTCAAAACCAAAAGGCGAGGGCTGGCCATCAGATTACAAACCGCTAAAAGGTTTTTTATTGGAATTTAAACCTGCTGTTTTTTATTACCAAGACAGCACCATTAGACATATTTATGGTAAATTTGCTTTTATGGCCATTTTGGAAATGGATCAAAGCATCAAACATAATGTGCATATTTATTTAGCCCCTGGATATGCCCGCTCCAATGGTAAAGTAGCCAGCACTGCTGATATAGATTGGCTTTTAGTACCTATTTCCGCTGGTCTAAAATATGTTTATCCAGTTTCTAGTTATGCCTATCTTTATGCTAAACTCGGACCAACTTGGTTTTATGCAAAATCAAAAATGAATAATCATAGCTCCTATCCTTGGGTGCAAAGAATTTCGATTGCAAAAGTCTGGGGCTGCAATGTGGGCATTGGCGGACTGGTTCATTTAGGACATAATTTTTACCTAGATCTATTCTTTAATTATCTTTATGGCAAAGATTCTTTCTTAGATCCTAATAGCAATACCCGTATTAAACTATATACTGGCGGTCTTGAGAGTCTAGTAGGTTTAGGTTATAAGTTTTAGAGCAGATGGTAAGTTTTTCTATCAGTAACCCCTTCCGCTATTAAACGCTTTGCTTTCTACTAGCCAAGTTAAAGTCTGTTTTGTTAAAATTAAAAACATGAAGTTTATTTTACTTTTCTTAATTAAATTCTATCAGATTGCTTTAAAACCTTTTTTTGGTTCTAGCTGCCGTTTTCAACCGACTTGCTCTGATTATGCTACCCAATCTATCAAAAAATATGGTGCTGGAAAGGGTTTTATCCTAACTCTGAAACGGTTGATTAAATGTCATCCCTATCATTCTGGCGGTAAAGATCCAGTGCCTTGATCTGTACCTTAAACCGAATAAAGTTTTAATCTTCTATAATGTTATTTCTTAGGAATTACAAGCTTTTGACCGGGCTTGACTTTGCTGTTTTTAAGGTTATTGACGCGCATCAATTCTGAAACTCTAATTTTATGTTGATGAGCTATTTTCCAAAGACTGTCCCCTTTCTTGATTGTATAAGTAGGAGGACTTGGTTTGATGTTTTGAAAAATAGTTTTGAGAGTTGTTTTATTTCTGTTTTTAGATTGTTTTTTCTGTTTATTTTGGTCTTGAGCAAGATTTGGTTTCTTATTTGTAGTGGAAAATGCCAGCGATGAACTAGCGGCCAGATTTTTATGTTGATGCTGGCGATGATCTATATTTGTATCTTTATTGTTTTGATTTTTATTTCGAGCTTTTTCCAGCGCTGTTTCTCTTGGATAAACAAATCGTTTTAAAACCAGCTCTCTAGAAAAGGGCTCTGGCGATTTCTCTCTGACCAAAGCATAAAGATGCTGAGCTGACATTTGCCAGACATCGTTAGAACGCGGGCTTTTAATAAGCTCAAGCGCTAAAGCATACAACTCTCTAGAAGGAGCCTTAACCGAAGAGAGGATAGTTAAAAGCTGTCCATCTGAAGCTTTTTTTAGAAGATAGCTGAGATCCCCCTTTAAAAGTAATCTAGCAGCATTTTTTGCTCCTTCTTCTAAACAACCCATTAAAAACAAAGTTCTTCTTTCTTTAGTGACTTCCAAAAGCTTTTTTTGTTCTTTCACAAAATTAGATATAAACGAAAAATTGCAGCTACTCATTAAATCAAGCAGTTCTAATGAAGTTAATTTAAAATCTTGTTGGTATTGGAAAAGCGAAGCGATCGTATAAAACTCTTCAGAGACGAAAAAAGCTTTTAGTAAAGAAGCATCGATTGGTTTTTCAGATCTTTTAACTAAATTAAAAAGACCTTCGGCAGTGAAGGGCCATTTTTCAGAACAGCCATAATGAATAATAGTTTCAAACTGGCTATCGCTCAAAGCGGCAAACAAGACCACGCTTTGCATCTGCCCGCCTTTAGCCATAAAATTATATTTACGCTTTTGCAGGTTTTGCCCTACGAGTGCTTTTTCCAAGTTAAAATAATGAAAGGTATAAAGACAACCAAGCGCTAAATCCCGCTTGGTAAACCCCTCTTCCAATGAATCTTGACAGGTCAATAAAACTAGCAGTTCTTTAAAAGAAAGATCATAAATCGCATTTAAATAACGGCTATTAGAAATCTCTACTTTCTTGGCCTTTTTTTCGCTTTTTTTCATGGAAGAAAGGCTATGTCCGATTAAATTATGATCAGAAACTACAAAATAAATAAAAATAATTGTAAAAATAATGTTCAAAGCGCCGCTAGCTACCAGTCCCTGAGTCAAATAACGCAGTCTTTTTTGCATTTTTTCATTAAAAATTTCTAATTTCATAAAAAAAGAGCCTTTATAAAAGAAAAGGAAAAACATTTCTTTTTATAGATTTTATCGTAATATTTTTGTATATTTTTCTCAAAATAGAGGTTTTTATGTTCCTGCCACTTTCTCTTTTAAAAAATTATCTGACCATTGATCTTTCTTTAGCAGAAATTGTAGAAAAGCTAACTAATCTTGGCATTGAAGTAGAAAAGATTGAAAATGAAACTCCTTCATTTTCCAATGTAATAGCGGCAGAAGTTCAGAAAGTAGAAAAGCATCCTTCGGCAGATAAACTGCAAATCGCCACTGTGTTTGATGGTAAAGAAAACTACCAGGTCGTCTGCGGAGCTCCTAATTGCCGAGCCGGATTGAAAACAGCTTTTGCTGCTCTTGGTGCTACTTTAACCGATGAAAAAAATCAGACTTTTAAAATTAAACCAGCCAAACTGCGTGGCGTTGAATCTTTTGGCATGCTCTGCTCCGGCAAAGAACTGAATCTCTCTTCCGATGACGAAGGCATCATGGATTTAAAAGCAGAGATCCCTTTAGGTACTGATTTAGCTTCTTATTTGCATGACCCTATTTTAGAGCTTTCCTTAACTCCTAATCTCGGACACTGCCTCAGCGTAATTGGCATCGCCCGTGAATTAGCGGCTAGTCTAAATCAAAAAATCAAATATCCGGAAAAAGATTTTACTGTAGAAAAAAAACTGTCTACTAGTTCAAATATCAAAGTTCAACTGGAAGATCAACGCTGTCTGCGTTATTCAGGACTTTATATTGAAAATGTTTCTGTTGGTCCTTCTCCTGAATGGCTGGTTGCCTACTTAGAAAAAAGTGATTTTAAATCCATTAACAATTTAGTCGACATCACCAACTTTATTCTTTTAGAAACCGGTCAGCCGCTACATGCTTTTGACACTGCCAAAATTAAAAACTCTACTATCTTAATTGAAAAATCTAACCAAAAAGCAGCTTTTCTCGGCTTAAATGGTATTGACTATGAAGTACCCAAAGATACTATTTTAATTAAGGACTCAGAAAAAATTTTAGCGCTTGGTGGAATTCTAGGTGGAGAACATTCATCAGTATCTGCTGACACCAAAAATATCTTTTTAGAATCAGCTTGTTTCAATCCGCTGGCCATCCGCAAAAGCTGCCAGGCTCTTCAATTGCGTACTGAAAGCTCTTTACGTTTTGAAAAAGCTTCTGATCCCAACGCTACTTTGAATGCTTTAAAAAGAGCGGCTCATCTCATCCAAAAAATTTGTCCAAAAGCACGTATTGCCAGTGATTTTATCGACTTAAAAAAAACTGATTTCCCAGAAAAAACAATTCTTTTAAAAGAAGAAAAAGTCAATCGTCTGCTCGGACTTAAACTGGGTCTCAATGAAATAGCTTCGATTTTAGAAAGACTAGAGTTGAAAACTAAAAAAGAAAATCACCAATTGCAAGTCAGCGTCCCGACTTTTAGAAATGATCTAAATAGTGAAATTGATTTAATTGAAGAAGTAGCACGCATTTTCGGCTATAACCAAATTGAAAAAAAGAGAGCTTTTTTCACTTCTTCCCCTCAAAGCAACGCTCCTTTTTATCAGTTCGAACAAACCTTGAAAAAAAATCTAGTTTCCCAAGGGGTAAAAGAGATTATTTCGCCTGATCTGATCAGTCCTGAGCTGGCCAACATTACGCATGAAAAAGAAATTCCAAACAGCGCCATTTTAGCTGTCAAAAAAGCTAAATCCAAAGACAACTCTGTTTTAAGACCGACACTTTTACCTTCACATCTGCAAATCATCAAACACAACCACGATCATAAAAATTTCAACCTGCATTTCTTTGAAGTCAGCAAGATTCATTTAAAAAAAGAAAAAATTATTGAAGAACCGATGTTAGCTTTAACTCTGTCCGGACATAAAAGCCCTCATCATTTTCAAACAAAAGCTACTGAAGTGGATTTCTTTGATCTCAAAGGCTGTTTAGAAAACCTACTCGCTAGCTTAAACATTGCTCATTTTTCTTTTGAAGCCTCTAACCATAGCGCTTTTCATCCGGGTAGACAGGCGCATCTGATGATTGAAAAAGCCCAAATTGCTACTTTAGGAGCTGTACATCCACATCTCTTGCAGAAATTTGATCTTAAAAAAGAAGTTTATTTTGCCGAAATTAACACGCATCTCTTATTCCAATTTAAAAAAGCTAAAAATTTCTATCGGGCGTTGCCAACTTTTCCTGCTTCAGAACGCGATTGGACTTTGACGGTAAACAAAGATCTGCCTTTACAATCACTTTTTGATGCCATAGGCGCTATTCGTCCTGCTCTGTTAGAAAGTTTTTTCCTCTTGGATCTTTACAATGATGAAAAATTAAAAGAGCAACATAATCTAACTTTGCGCTTTATTTACAGAGATCTTAAAAAAACTATTTCTTTTAAAGAAGTCGAACATGCTCATGCTAAAATAATCAAAACAATTAGCGCAAAATTTTTATCAACTTGAAAAATAGATCTGAGATTCATAATAATAGATTTTAATTAAGACTCAAGGAGGTTCCTAAATGAACTATCAAATTTTTTGGAGTTTATTATTTCTCGCTTTTTTAACAGCTTGCAGCAATAAAAACTGTGATTCTAATACTGTTTCCCAAAGATACATCCATAAATATGGTTTTGAAGTATCTGCAGATGAATGGCTGCAAAGAAAAGGCGATGGTCAAATCATCACTGCTTTTAAAGACGGATCCACTCAAACCTGTGCTTATAAAAACGGCATTCTGCATGGAGCCACTACGCTAACCTATCCTAAAACACAAATTATCCAAGAAAAAGACGACTATGACGAAGGAACTCTGTGCAAAAAGACATTTTACAATCCGCAAGGACTACCTTCCCGTGAAGAGATCTATGAAAACGAAAAAAATATCATTACCGTCTGGAATAATAAAGGTGTTCCTCTATCGATTGAAGAATACCAAGATGGAAAATTAATCAACGGTCAATATTTTACAAGTTTAAATACCTTAGAGTCTTCTGTTGTCGAGGGTAAAGGCATTCGGATAAAAAGGAATGGTGAGGGAAAGCTTTTAAACAAAGAGAACTTTGCAAATGGAGCTCTTGTTAGTCGCACGACCTTTCATCCTACAGGAGAAATCGAAACTATTTCTCATTTTATCGACTATCAGCTGAATGGCGAACAAAAAACCTTTGCTATCAATGGCTCTCTAGTCAGAGAAGCTCATTGGCAAAATGGCCAGCTTCATGGTAAAGAAATTTGCTATCAAAACAACAAAAAATCCTTTGAAGTTTTATATATCAACGGTAAAAAAGAAGGGCTTGAACAAGAATATCAACACAATCAGCTAGTACACGAAGTACCATGGAAAAATGGCTTAAAACATGGCATGGAGCGCACCCGTTATAGAGATTATACTGATATTCAGTGGTATTTTGACGGCGAAGCTGTGGATCTTGCTAGCTTTAAAAAGTTAAAGAACAAAGAACTTATGATAGCGGAATTAGAAAAAGCTAAGAGCTTATTCGAGGCTAGAAAAAGCGTCCGCTAAAATTACAAATGGCAATTCATCTCCTACTTGAAAAAAGTGGTGTGTTGGCCATGAAAAATGATAATTGACGTACTTCAACGGCCAAAGCACGTTGAATCCTAGTTTTAAACAATATTAGCGTAAAAAAGTATAAACAAAAAAAAGCTCTAAGAGAATTCTCTTAGAGCTTTTTTTATCTTATGTTTTTGTATCGTATTTTCGGATTTTTTATCGTTTTTTACTTTATTTCAAAAACTATTCAGCTTCTGGAGCAGGCTCTTCATTCTCAATCTCTACAGGTTCAAGCGTTTCATTAGAATCCATGGCTGGAGCTGCTACAACAGGAGAGCTGGCCTCTGGCGCAGAAACCTCTTCTGCAGCTGAATCATCAGAAGCTACTACTTCTTCGTTTTCTTCTTCTGCTACAACCACATCACCTTCTTCGGCTTGGACACTGACTTTGTCCATGTCTGGATCCTGTTGATTAGAAGCTTCTTCTATATTACGGCGAGCTTCTTCTATGTTCCCCTTTTTACGGCGAACATCTGTTCCGTCTTTTTCTGGGCTGCATGCGCTTAAAACTAGAAGAGCGCCACCAAGAATCAAAACTTTTTTTAATAAGTTTTTGTTTTTCATTTTAAAACCTCAATTTTTTCTTTTTAAAAGATAGTACTGCATAGTTTACAGTTTATTTTATCTTATTTTTCGAAATTGGCATGTTTTTGGCAAGTAGTATCTTACAGATGGAGGATAATATGATGACTAAAAAAGACTTAATAAAAAAAATAGCTCAGTTAGAATCAGCTAATGACCAACTTTCTGCGGAATTGGTTTTCTTAGATAAAACAGCTAGGGAACTAGGTTTCCAAGAAGGTCTAAAAACCTTAAAGGCAGCAGCTAAAGAACTTTTAGAAGAACAACGCAAAAATGATGATTTTGGATCTGAAGAGCCACCGCTAGCAGGTTAATCATTTTCTAGGAGATAAATAGGGTTAGCTTTATCCATATATTGAGGATCATTTGATCTATTGATCTTGATCTAATCCGATTAACTTGCCAAAATCACACCCAATAAAAACGGCAATTTTTGCCGTTTTAGGCAAAAACAACCGGCAAAAAGATCTCTTTTGCTAAAATGATCTGTTTTTCATTATCAAATGATATAATCGAATGAATATATTGATGAGTCATAAATGTCGATTCGTATAAATTATAACAACTTGTAAAATGAAAAAGCTTCTAAAATTCAAAAGCCTTTTTTACCTCTTAAAACAGGGCTCTCTTTTTAAAGCCTTTTCAAAAAGGCCGTTGTTTTATTTAAAACGTTACTTTTTTCAAAAGAAACCAGCTTGCCCCCCTCTTTTTCACGGCATTCAAAACCCTGAAGAGCTCCAAGAGCTCATCCAAGATAAAAATAACCTGCTCTTACTTGGCTTTTCCTATTGCCAAAAGCCGCTTTATTGTCCTTCTGGCCGCTTTAATGACAGCTGTTCTTTTGATCCTGCTCTTTGTAAAAACTGCTTTATTGGGGGATGTTTTCAAAAAAAGCTTGTAAACAGTGAAAAAATAATTATTACCACAGCAGCCTCTTTAGCGGAAAAGCTACTTTTTTTATCTAATCCTGATCTTCGCTCTCATTCCTCTTCTACTACTACCTCTACTGTTCCATCTAGTACTATTTCTTCTAAAATTATATTTTTAATTTGCGCCTGTCCTTTATCTTTGAGGCTATTTCAAGATTTTCCTGCTCTTTTAGACCTCAAAGGGCGCTCTTTCCCCCTATCAGGAGCAGTTTGCGCTTCTTTTTCAGCCTTTCTTTCAGCTGAGAAGGGCTTTAAAAAGGAGATTTCACAGCTTTCCCCCTCATCGGAAAAAGAAATCTTAAAATTTCTAGAAATACGTAAAAAGCTCTTTTAAGAAAAATAAGCTCTGGGTTAATATACTTCTCTAATGAAAAGTAATTTATTTCAGGAGAAATAATGGTTCGCTACACTGGCTCTAAAAATCGCATTGCTCGCCGTTTTGGCGTAAATATCTTTACTCGTGCCCGCAATCCCCTATTGCATAAAGCCAATCCCCCTGGCATGCATACTGGCCGAAGAAGAAAAAAATCTGATTATGGCTTGCAGTTAGAAGAAAAACAAAAACTGCGCGCTATCTACGGTATGTTGACTCAAAAACAACTCATAAAAAACTACCGGGAAGCTCTTGCTTATAAAGGCCATACTGCAGAGATTTTCATGCAAACACTGGAATGCCGTTTAGACAATATTGTCTATAGACTGCGTTTTGCCCCTACTATTTTCGCTGCTCACCAGCTAGTTTCTCACAACCATATTTTTGTGAATGGCAAAAGAGTAAATATCCGTTCTTTCAAAGTTAAGCCTGGCATGGTTGTTTCTATTAAACCAGCTTCTCAAAAGCTAAAAATGATAGAACAATCTATTAGTTTATCTACTCGCGAAATTCCCGAATATCTAGAGCTAGATGAAACTAAAACTTCAGGTACTATGAATTCCTTACCGGCTTTGGATCAGATTCCTTTGCCTCTAATACTGAATGTGCCTTTAGTTTGTGAATTTTTATCTCACTCTCTATAAGCACTAGTTGTAAATAAGATTTTTTCAAAAAAAGAGCCTTTTAAATCAAAAGGCTCTTTTTTTTATTCTTTTTTTTGCTTAAAATTCTCTTTAAAAAGCATTCTATGACAAACCAAAAAAAAACTTTTTTAATCGGCGCCCATATGTCTATTGCTGGAGGAGTTCACAAAGCTCTTCTGGAAGGACGTAATTTTGGAGCCAATGTCATTCAAATCTTCACCGCTAACCAAAGGCAATGGCATTCCAAAGCTATTCCTGAAGCAGAAATTAAGCTATGGGAAAAGACCAGAGCAGAGACTGGCATCACCCATATTATGAGCCATGACAATTATTTGATTAATCTGGGCTCTGCCAAAAAAGAACTTTTAGAAAAAAGCCGCAAAGCTTTCGTAGAAGAAATCAGACGCTGCCACCAGCTAAAAATAGATTATTTAAACTTCCATCCTGGTGCCGCTGTTGGAGCTACGGAAGAAGAGTGTCTCGATACAATTGTAGAAAGTTTGCTTTCTTTTAAAAAAGAGATTTTGGAAGGCAAGGGTAAAGGCAAAGACAACGACAAAGCTAATAACACACTCTCTCTTTTAATCGAAACGACAGCTGGACAAGGCACGGTGATCGGCTATAAATTCGAACAGCTTGGCTATATTATTTCTCGTGTCCACCAAGAAATCCCAATCGGCGTCTGTCTGGATACTTGTCATTCTTTTGCTGCCGGTTATGATCTAAGAACTAAAGAGGGCTGGACAAAAACTCTTAAAGAGTTTGACCATGCTGTCGGCTTGAAATATTTAAAAGCTTTTCACGTTAATGACTCTTTAGGAGATCTTGGATCAAGAAAAGACCGTCATGCTAATCTAGGCAAAGGCAAAATTGGTCTCGCCGGTTTTGCTGCTATGATGCAGCATCCAAAACTTAAATATTTGCCTAAATACCTAGAAACCCCTCAAGGTAATTTACATTGGCAAGATGAAATCAAACTTTTACAAAAACTAGGAAAAGAAGATGCGCACTAAAATTAAAACTCTTTTACAAAGTCCTCAAGACAAAGTTATCGATCAAGAATACACTATTGCTGGCTGGGTCAGAACTGTGAGAGCCCAGAAAAAATTTGCTTTTATCACGATCAACGACGGTTCTATTTTTTCTAGTCTGCAAATTATCGCTGATAGCCAGATGAAAGACTTTGAAGAAAAAGTTCTAGCTTTAACGACCGGCTCAGCCATTCAGGTTAAAGGCACTCTCAAAGCTTCCCCTGCTAAAGGCCAAACAGTAGAAATGCAAGCCCAAGAAATTGTTATCTTCGGAGAATGTTCAGCCGAAACGTATCCATTACAGAAAAAAGGCCACTCTTTTGAATTTTTAAGAACTATTGCTCATCTACGGCCTCGCACTAACACTCAAGGAGCTGTAGCCAGAGTACGCAATGCTTTAGCTTTCGCTATCCACAAGTTTTTTCAAGAAAGAGGCTTTTACTATGTCCATACGCCGATTATCACTTCTTCTGATTGTGAAGGTGGAGGAGAGCTTTTTAAAGTCACTACTTTAGATCTCAAAAACCCTCCTAAAACTTCTTCTGGCGCAATTGATTTCAACGAAGACTTTTTTGGATCTCCGGCTTATCTAACAGTCTCCGGACAATTAAACTTAGAATGTTTTTCTTTAGCGCTCGGAGATGTTTATACTTTCGGCCCTACTTTTAGAGCTGAAAATTCCAACACTTCCCGCCATTTAGCTGAATTCTGGATGATCGAACCGGAAATCGCTTTTGCCGATCTCGATGATGACATTCAATTAGCCCAGGATTTTTTAAAATACGTGGTTAATTACGCATTAGAAAACTGCCCTGAAGATTTTGCTTTTTTTGACAAATTCATCGAAAAAGGACTTTTGCAAAGACTGCAGCAAATCGTTGATTCTCCTTTTGAAATTGTCACTTATACTGATGCTGTTAAAATCTTAGAAGATGCTCAAGCCAAACAAGAGAAGTTTGAGTTCCCTGTCAAATGGGGTATTGATTTGCAATCAGAACATGAGCGTTATCTATCTGAAAAACATTTTAAAAAACCAGTTGTGATCCGCGACTACCCAGAAAAAATCAAAGCTTTTTATATGCGCCGCAATGCTGATAATAAGACTGTAGCTGCGATGGATGTGATTGTTCCTAAAATCGGCGAGATTATCGGAGGAGCGCAAAGAGAAGAAAGAATCGATATTCTGGAAGAAAAGATTGCTCAAGGCAATCTGAACAAAGAAGACTACTGGTGGTATTTAGATCTGCGCCGTTACGGCTCTGTTCCCCACGCTGGTTTTGGATTAGGCTTTGAAAGGCTAATGTGTTTTATAACAGGGTTAGAAAATGTCCGCGATATTATTCCTTTCCCTCGTTACCCGAAGCATATTTCTTTTTAATTTTTAAGAACAAAGTGAAGAAATAGTTTCCAATCCCTGTGCTGTAATATGTTCAGTTAAAGGAAAAGTTTGATTTCCAGGAAAAATAACATAAAGATGATCCAGTTTTAAATCTTTCAACGCTACTTTCATCGAAGAAGTAACAGAAAGTTTTTCCGTATATTTGCATTCAAATCCATATCGTTTACCATTTTTAACAATAAATAAATCAAGCTCTGCACTTCCTTGTATTGCCCAAAAATAGCATTCTTCTGAAGAAGCTTTAAAAGATCTTATCACCTCTTCTAAAGCAAATCCTTCCCAAAAAGAACCTAATTTTGGATAAGAAAACAAATCACTTTCTTTTTGTATTCCTAAAAGCGCATGTAAAATCCCGCTATCCCGAAAATAAATTTTAGGAGATTTAACTTGTCTTTTGCCTAAGTTTTCATGCCAAGGAGATAATTGTCTCAGCATAAAGGTCCCTATTAAAACTTCCAGATATTTACGAGCTGATGTATGAGAAATTCCCATTGATTTTCCAATTTCACTAGCATTAAAGATTTGTCCGTGATAATGCACAAGCATTAGCCAAAATCTACGCATTTGAGCAGACGGTATTTGAAAACCTAAATTTTGAATATCTCTCTCTAAAAAAGTTGAAATATAAGATTGCCGCCAAAGATAACTTTCCTCCTCATTTTTAGCCAAGTAAGACCGAGGAAAGCCTCCTCTAAACCAAAGTTTTTGCAATTCTTTGGTTTCATAATAAGAAAAAGGCATAAGTTCGATATAACCGATTCTTCCGGCAAGTGTTTCTGAAGATTGCCGAATCAAATCTCTAGAAGCACTACCTAAAATTAAAAACTTATATTTTTTTGCTGGGTCATCTGCTAAAACTCGAATAACGGGGAACAGATCTTCTTTTCTTTGGATTTCATCAATAACGATCAAACTCTGAGAAGCTTTAGATAAAGTTAAAAAGGGATTTTCCAAACGTTGCAAATCAAAAGGATTTTCTAAATCTAAAAATAAAACATCTTCTTTCTTGTATTTTTTTAAATACATTTTAGCTAGCGTTGTTTTACCAACCTGTCTGGGTCCTAAAATAGCGCATACAGAGTGTACTCGGAAATGAAAATCAATTTTTTCTAAATATTCTTCTCTATTCATGAATCCTGCAATTTGCAACTTTCACTTTCAATTTACAAAACACTTTCAAATAAATCAATGCTTAAAAATTAATCCGCATAAATAACTAAAGGCTAAGGCTTTATGAAATAACTTTTTTATTTGTCAAAAAAAAAGTCCCAGATCAAAACCCCGTCTCAGCCAAAAAGCTGGGGTTTTCAAGCCTTTTTTCTTTTGCATCTTTTTTAAAACTAGCCTTTCTTCCTCTTTAGAATAAAACTCTTCTAAGGCTTTAGAAATACTAGCTTGATCAAAGCCTAGCATTTTCAGCTTATAAGCTGCCATCCGTCTGCCATAGCCCTTCCTGATCTCTTTCATGATAGTACCCCTCAGAAAAAGCGAGTCATTTAAAAACCCTAACTGGGTGAATTTTTCAATTAGCTCTAAAATCACCTGGTTCTGAAAACCCCGATTTTCTAGCTTTTGAAAGATCTGTTTTTTTAAATAGCCCTTTTTAGCTAAAAGCCTGATTAGATAGCGTTCAGCCCCCTTTTTTTCTAACTTATTGAAATAGGCATGAAAAGCCTCTTCAGAGGTTAATTCTAGAGTTAAACCTCTCTTAATCAGACCTTTAGGTAGTTTTCTGAAAAGAACACCTTTTAGGTAAACTACCGCTGTCTTATCTTGCTGATTTACAACGACTTGTGCTTTCATGGTTTTCTTAAAAAAATCCCTCTATGAGATCCCTTTAGGAGCCAAATTACTGTACAAAGGCCTTAAAATCAAGCTTTTATATTAGTTAATAATTAAATAAAATCCTTTACAAGTTAATACAAAACTGTTATAATTAATATGTAAGATAATTATAACTATTAACTAATACATAAAAAAATAAACAATGACTAAATCAAATCCTCAAAACCCTATCCTTACTAAACCTGTGTTCATTTCTGCACACCTAGATACAACGCAAGTCGTTGGAAGAGAGATAGTTGCGTCTGTTAAATGGAATAATAGGACTTATGAGATCAGCATCCGAGTTAGACAAGACGGAAATGACAGCAACTTAGTTACTTTAGCTAATGGTGCTTTAGCTAAAAGAGTAGAAGCTTTAGCTGCCGGTATGTTCGGCTATTTTCCTCCTGTAGACGGGCAAAAGATCTCTTCGCATAGAGATGGCTCAATTACAGTCAATAATGAAGAACAAGACAACAACAATCCAGAAACAAGAGATGCTGCTAAAGCTGCTCAAACCTTTAAAAAAGCTATTGCTAAGAATTTAGATTCTCGCTCAAGCACAGAAGCTTTTAGTTTAGACGAAGAAGCTATTCATACATTTAAACACACATATGAAGCTAAACCTAACAGAAATTCAACTCCAGTAGATAGCCCAGATGCACTAGATATATCCTCATCATCTAATCCATTATATAATGCTACACAAGCTGCTGCTGGCTTAAATCCGATCTATGATGAAAACGATGCAATGGCTGGTAGAGCTGTCATTAAACCACTCTTAGATAGACCTAGATATTCAGCTTCCGATAATACCTTTAAAATCTTTGCCAGCCCGCAAGATCGAAAAGCCTATTTTGAAGAAGCAACTAGAGCTGTATTACAAGCAAGAAAAGCCTCGAAAGGCGAAACCAAGAAAACCTTGGATGGTTTAAGACTCTCTCAAATCCATCGCCAAGATTATCGATTAAGCATTGAAGCTATAAGCTCTGATTTACAAGCTATTGTAGACCAAGAAAAGCTAACTTCTCACCACCGTCTTTTTTATACCAGCCCTTACAATCATAGCGGTTACGTTACTTCAAAAGGGAAATTCTTTTATACGGAACACGCTGTTCCTTCTAGCTCTGACCGCGTTTCCAGCATGCCAACTATGGGTCGCGCTATCTTAGATGAAAATGGCACCTCTATTTCTTATACCGGTCAGCCTACTACAGAAGCCATGGCGTTAGTAGCTATCCGAAACATGATCAAAACCGAATATGCAGCTACACAAAGCAGAACTGCTAAAAGCAAATTAAAACAAACAGAAGGCAGCGAAGTCTTTGAATTACCATTCCTCGTCAACGGTCTTTTAACTACTAGTATTTTCCATGGTTTAAGAGGACTTGACTATGAAACGCCAATGGTCGAAGGTGAAAAAAAAGCCCTAGAAGCCCTTTATGGACAAACCATCCCTGTTGAAGTAGAACCAGGCAAAACTATTCAAGTCAAAGTCAAGCCCTTTTTCGTAAACACTTCGTTAAATGACTGCGTACATCCAATCCAAGCTTGGTCAGATGGTCTAAGCGGCCTGGCTAATACCCGCAAGCTTTCTCAAACTGGAAATAATCGATTCCAAGCCTATGCACGAACCGAAATAGCAAGACTAAAGCAAGGTAATGATAGCGATAAAACAAAAGCGCTCCAATTAGAACAAGCTCTTGCAGCTTTAAACATAACTGATCCAGATGCCAGCTTAGATTCTATTAACAAGCTGATTGACAGAGCCTTTATTTGCGAACTTTTAGAAATTCCTTTCTATACACATTGCAAAAGCTCTATCGACCGTACCAGCTTTTCAACTGGTATTGCCAGCGTTGTACACCAAATGATCCAAAGTGGTAATATAGACCTTTTCCAAACAGATGTAGCAGATAATACAAAAGAAAAAACTTTCACTCCTCATAGCATCATGCAAAGCAGTCACGCTGATGCTTTTAAAGATCTGGTTGTTCTCAATGCTTCTGTAGGCAGTGTCTTCGTAGAAATGTCTCGCGGTAAACCAGGCTTCCAATGGTCAGCTATTATTCCAGAGCATTTTAGAACTGCTAGAAATAGCGATTTAATAGACAGTCTTCGTAAAAAAAGCGGTCTAGGAAAAAAGCTTCTACAAAGATTAATTAGAAGAAAATTCAAAGCTTTACGTGCTCAGCATGCTGCTTATATGGCCAATCTTCGAGAACACGCAATAGAACCAATTAATACTGACCCAGAACCCGCACCAATTCAAGCTCCGGTTAATAGTGACAAAATTATTGCTGCCACAAAAATCCAAGCTTTGGTTCGTGGTCACCTAGCAAGACAAGCAGTAACTAGAGCAAGCGCAGAAGCCCAGCGGATTGCAGAAGAAGACCTTGGTTTTGACTTGGAACCAGCAAATATAAGACCTATAATTATTGAAGAAGAAGATGATGATGCATCCCATGTTGATCCTGATCAAGTAGAAGTTATGTTTGAAACAGCATCAACACCATCACTAGAACCAGAAGCAATTCCAGATGAAGTAGCTTCTACCCACCAAGAAACAGTTCAGGAAAGGCCTCATAATGCTAACCAACAAGATTGCATGAGAAGTCTCCTCCAGTCTATGGGTGGTCTAGGTAGACATCACGTTCCTGTAAACAAAACTCGGTACATGCAAGATCGGATTACGACACAAATACGCGAAGCAGGCAGACAAGAAGACCCAGAATAATACCCCGTCTAATTAATATTCTTTCTTTTGCCAATCAAATCCCTTTTTGCTACTTTCAAAAAAAAGAGTATTGTTATGACCATACCCCCTATCTCCGAATACTTTATCAATAATCCCCCGGCTGGTTCAGACGAATCTCCAGATACAGACGCTTACAAACAGGCTGAAGCGTTAGTAAATTTTAGAATTGCTCTTTTAGAGTATTACGATATGTCAGATCTACCTGCTACTGAAGCAAATCTCGAAATCATCCAAGCCATAGAAGATGAAGCTGCTACCCATCAAATGAATGACACAGAACTAACAGAACTATTTGACGAGGTCAAAGCAGCTTTTCCTATGGAAGCTGCTGACGCAACAGCACCTACTCTTGAAGGATTAGTATCGTTCATCATAAACTATGTAGATACGACTCCACTATTACAATTACTACCTGAACTCCGAGTACTAATACAACAGGAGCTGGCAGCTTTTAAAGAAGCTCATCCAAGTTATACCGAAGAGAGCATCGAGACATTAATTAATGACATCAAAGAAGAATATACTTTTACCTCTGAGACTACTACTGACGAACTAAACGCGCTCATCTCAGCATGGGAGGAAGCTCAACTACTAGATTTTCCACCTACACTCCAAGCACTAATGGGAGAGACGTCGCTGGCAGAGTTTAAAGAGGCTCATCAAGGGTACACTGAAGCAATAGGGGCATTTGGTTTAAATCTTCTAACTGCTTATGAAATACAAATACCTTCATCTGATGCTGACGAGTTTGCAACCTTTAGCGATGCTGTCAAAGCAATTATGGTAAAACTTTCTGACGCTGAACCTCCAATAAATCTTACTACCTTAATGGATGCAACCCAAGCTCAACTCAACCCCACTGACACACCAGCACCTACTATTGAAGACCTACAAGCGGTCATCACAAATTGGATAGATGATCAGGCTCAACTCCAAGCACTAATGGGAGAGACGCTGGCAGAGTTTCAAGGTGTTCATCCAGGGTACACTGCAGAGATAGGGGCATTTGGTTTAAATCTGCTAGCTAATTATCAAATGCAAATACCCTCATCTGATGCTGACGAGTTTGCAACCTTTAGCGATGCTGTCAAAGCAATTATGGTAAAACTTTCTGACGCCCAAACTCCCATGAAGCTTACCACTCTTGAGACTTTAATGACTGACATCCAAACTGAATATACCGACTCAGCTACTATTGAAGACCTAGAAGCTTTCATCACAAATTGGATAGATACTCAACCACAATTCTTACCTGCACTCCAACAACTAATGAGAGAGCCTCTGGCAAATTTTACAGAAGCTCATCCGAAGTACACTGAAGCGATAGGGACATTTGGTTTAGATCTTATAGATTATTATCACATAGAAATACCCTCATCTATTGATTATCCTCAAGCGTTTGCAATCTTTAGCACCTCTTTCCAAAACATTATTAAACTTCTTTCTGACAGCAAAGTTACAATGGATCTTGATAAATTAATGACTGACATCAACACTCAATATTCTTACACCCCCGCTGCAGCAACAAACCCTACTTGGCCCCAAATAACAGCAGCGATCGAACTAGCTGCCGCTATAGCAAACACTGACATAGAATATGCTACTGCATCAGAAAAAGCCAGGCTTCAAGAACTTGGATTTCTTCTCACTCCAGAAAACCTCTATATAATTAGAAACGAATAATAGAAATTTAATAGATTAAGTATAATCCAAAGCATTTTTCTTTTATTTTTGCCAATCAAATTCCTTTTTTTGCTATCTTTAAAAAAAAAGGGCATAAGGCTATGGGTGTTTCAGGTGTAGGTGGTACAACACCACCATCAGATGATAGTAATAATGAGCCAATACCAGAAGACTTCCAACAAGAAATGGAGGCAGCTTCAACACCCCCTGCTATTGGCGAACTAGAAGCCTCCGTCAAATTCGCTATCGGTATAGAAAACACTGACATTAGCACTATGAACAAAGTTGAAGAAAACATGCTTAAATACTTTAAACTTCCTCTTACTAAAGAAAACCTCTATCAAATTAGAAACATTATTAAAGAAATGCAAATGGGAGCATATCGTATGCTCAAAAGTGTGTTTGAAAAAAGTCGAAAAAAACGACAAGAAGAATTTAGAAAAGAGGGCTGGAGATAATAATTAATTGATCTGCATTTTTTATTTTTTATATTGTTCTCTGTAACCTTTTTCCATTGATGTACATTTCATATATAGACCGTTATGTTAAAAGATCTTTTTAGCCTTCCTTCATCCCTATAAATCTGTTAAAATGTTTCCTAAATTGGTTATTTATTTTTTTAATCTATAAGAATATGGAAACACGCGAAAATATCATTACCCTAGAAGAAGAAAAAGAAAAGCGGATCGATAAGCTTTTAGCCGATCGCTTTTTAAAATCCCGTACCTATTTTCAATATCTGATTGAAGAGGGCTGTGTTCTAAAGAACGGTCAAAAAATCAAAAAAAGCGACAAAGCTAAAGTTAATGATGAAATTGATATTCTTTTCCGCCTGACTCCTGAAATCGATCTCAAACCTGAAAATATCCCTCTTAATATCCTCTTTGAAGACGAACACATCTTAGTAGTTAATAAACCCGCTGGGCTGGTCGTCCACCCTGCTCCTGGCAATTGGAGCGGTACTTTTGTGAATGCTCTTTTATACCACTGCCAACAAGCTAATAAACTACCTGGGCAAGACTCCTTAAGACCAGGTATCGTCCATCGTCTGGATAAAGATACTACAGGGGTGTTGATTGCAGCGAAAACCGAAGAAGCCCATCGGAAGCTGATCGAGCTTTTTTCTGAAAGAGCTATTTACAAAGAGTATCTAACCATCGCTGTGGGAGTACTAGCCAGTCAAACTGCTCTTTTCCCGATTGGCCGAGACCCTTTTGCCAGAAAAAAAATGACGATCCGAGAAGAGGGCAAACTTGCAGAAACTGATTTTTTTCTGATTGCTGCAAATGGAGAACTGAGCTTGGTTTCAGCGATTTTAAAGACAGGCCGAACCCATCAAATCAGAGTCCACCTGCGTCATCTCAATACCCCTATCCTAGGCGATGATGTTTATGGATTTGCAAAAGCCAACCAAAATCATCAGGCCCAGCGCCCTCTTTTGCATGCTTATAAACTTAAATTGAAACATCCTATTTTTAAAACTGAAATGGAATTTCAAGCTCCTCTTCCAGAGGATATTAAAAAATTTATTTACAAAATCGATCCGAAAAGTAAATTGCTAGATTAATTATGAGCCCTATTATATACTCCGTGCCGAGGTTAATACCTTAAAGTTTATTCAACCTAACTAAAGGATCGCACCATGAAAGAATTTGTAGAATACATTGTGAAAAACCTAGTAGATAATCCAGATCAAGTGCGTATTAATGAAATTGGTGGTACGCATACTCTTATCATCGAATTGGCTGTAGAAAAGTCTGATATCGGTAAAATTATCGGCAAAAAAGGCAAGACTATTAATGCCATTCGTACTTTACTGATGTCTGTTGCTAGTCGCAACGGCATTAGAGTTAATCTTGAAATTATTGAAGAAGCAGAAACAGCAGCTGCTCCAGCAGCTCCGGAAGTTAAGTAATTGTTTCTTGAAAGCTAAAAAAAAAGAGCAAATCTAGATTTTAGATTTGCTCTTTTTTTATTCAACTTTGATTTAGATTTTATCTAGTGTTTTAATAAAATTCTGAATTAAACAACGGACCCGGCAGCAACTAATTCGTGCCATTTCTCAGATCCCCGTCCGGATTAAGATTACTTTTTGATCAACTTATGTTGAACACCGCTTTAAATTAACAAGCTTTACTAAAACACCTTTAAAACTTCTATTCATCAATCTTCTATAGAATGTGTAGCATTTTTATAATTGAGTATCTGAGTTGTTTTAAAACGCTGTTCAATACTACCTGCATAAATCAAAAAGCTCTGAGATGAACGATCTTTTGCAATTGATTGAAAATAACAAAGTTTTTTTATAAATTCAGAATGAAATGTCTTTGATGATTTTATCTCGATGGGAATAAGTTCATGACCCTTTTTATAAATAACATCAACTTCATTTTTCTGAACATCTCTATAGTAAAAAAAAGAAGGTTCTAATCCACGATTAAATCTATATTTTTTCAGCTCTAAAAGAACTGCGTTTTCAAATAAATTACCTCTTAATGGATCTCTTGATAGTTGAACTTCATTTTGAATCCCTAGTAAATAACAAGCCAATCCAACATCATTGAAATATAGTTTTGGGGACTTTATCACTCTTTTACCAAAATTTTCAAAATATGGCGGAAGTCGAAAAATAATAAAAGAAGCTTCTAAAATTGAAATCCATTGTTTGACTGTATGTGATGAGACCCCAACTTCACCACCTATTTCTTCCATATTTAAAATTTGACCAATTCTTCCTGCTAAAATTTGTATAAACCTTTCAAACTGCATCAAATCTTTAACCTGAATCAATTGGCGTAGGTCTCTTTCTACATAAGTTTGAAAATAACTACGATAAGCTTTAGTAGGATCAAGATTTTCTTTATAAATGCGAGGATAACCACCTTTAAAAATCCATTCATCAACAGAAAGATTAAACCCCGCATCTGTTAACTCAATTAAATTCAAGGGAAGCAGGGTTAATATAGCTGTTCTTCCTGCTAAAGATTGAGAGATAGCCTCTTGAAGTTCAAGCTGATGGCTGCCTGTAAGAATAAACATCCCTTTTTGGTCTTTTTCATCTACAAGCGGCTGAATGTAAGAAAGAAGTTCAGGTACCCGCTGAATTTCATCAAATATTGCCCCATCAGGAAACTGCTCTAAAAATCCCCTCGGATCTTCAAGTGCCATTTTTCTAACATCTGGAAATTCAAAATTTGCATATTTTTTTTTCGAAAAAGCATGCTTTACCGTAGTTGTTTTTCCTGATTGTCTGGGGCCTATTACAGTTACAATAGGATATCCTTTAGCAAGATCTTTAAGTTCAGCCTCTAATTCTCTTTTAAACATATCTTCACCATTTTGAAGTTCAACTTCAATTTAGTAAAAAAGACAATTTATGTAAACTATGAATTTGAATATTTTTACTATTTTGTAGTTCAACTTCATTTTAGTAATAAATAATGTAATTCTCTTATTGTAAATCTCTTAGGAGTATTGCTATTTTGTTTTTATCAGCCTTTTCCAGCTATCTTTAGTTCGCTTTAAGCTGTATAAACATTAGCTCTTTTAGTTTAAGGACAAAAGGTTTCGAATTCATTAAAATGACGGACACAGTAGGCTTCGTACCCCGAATTCAAAATACCCGTTACAATTAAAATCACTCTAAATCAAAGAAATGTCACATACTAAAAATCAAGAATTAAAAAAACGGATTGGACAGGATTCGAACCTGTGACCGCCCGCTTAGAAGGCGGGTGCTCTATCCACTGAGCTACCAATCCTTAAAATAAAAAACAGTGCTAACTTAACAAAATTCATCCATCAGCACTTTTTGTTAATGAACACAAAGATAACATATTTGCTTTATTTCGACCAATAACTAGCTTAATTTTTCTCTGTTAATATTTAGCTCCCTCTCTTTCAGCTCCAAAGAAAATCAACTCTAGAAATTGATTTCTGTTTTTTTGCCTAAATTTGCTAAACTGTCAAACTTAAACCAAGAGCATCTATGACTTTAAAAAATAGATAATCTTTTCATTGAGGAACAAAGCTATGCAAAAAGTTAAAGTCAAAGATTTTTATATTGGAAAACAGGAAAAACTGACTGTGATGGCTGGCCCTTGTGTCATTGAAAGCGAAAGCCACGCACTGAAAGCTGCTGAAACTTTAAAAAAACTTTTTGCTAAACATGATATCAACCTGATCTATAAATCCAGCTTTGATAAAGCCAACCGCTCTTCCCTTTCTTCTTATCGCGGACCTGGAATGAAAGAAGGCTTGAAAATCTTGGCTAAAGTGAAGAGAGAATTTGATCTACCAATTGTGACTGATATTCATACTCCCGAGCAGGCAGAAATAGTAGCTGAGGTAGCTGATGTTTTACAGATACCTGCCTTTTTATGCCGGCAAACTGATCTGCTGGTCGCGGCAGCTAATACTAAACGCGTGATCAATCTGAAAAAAGGCCAATTTGTAGCCCCGCTGGATATGCAGCAAGCTGTGGAAAAAACCACTCTTTCTGGTAACAATCAAATCATTCTAACTGATCGTGGCACCTCTTTTGGCTATAATAATTTAGTCTCTGACATGCGCTCGATAGCTTTAATGCAAACCTTAGGCTTTCCGGTCTGTTTCGATGCTACCCATTCCGTGCAACTGCCAGGAGGAGGGAGGGTGTCAGGAGGTCAAAGAGAGTTTACTCTCTTACTGGCTAAAGCAGCTATTGCGGCTGGCAGCAACGCCCTTTTTTTGGAAGCACATGACAATCCTGACGAAGCTAAATGCGATGCAGCTTCCCAGATTTCATTTAAAGATTTAGAAACCTTTTTAATCCAAATCGAAAAGTTGTATAAGTTAATACAAAGTTTTTAGAAATTTTTAACTATTTTTTAGAAAAAACTTTTGAGAACAAAAAAACATAAAAAAACAAACAATTTAAAAATTATGAAAAAACAACTTTTTTATACTTTTTTGATTGTTTCATTAGCTCTTTTAACACTTAGTATTTTACAGCTTTTTTATATCTCCCCTCAAGATCGCTTAAAATACAGCCGTTTAATACAAGACCAAAAAAAAGGACGGGTTGGCAAAAAAGATCCTATCCATCAACAAAGATTTAACGTCCAAAAAGATATTTGGTATTTAGAAAATGGTATGCGTTTACATTTTTCACTTTTCAGCACCGATTCTTTTTTATCGCTTAAAGAAAAAAAGGGCAAATTTGAGCTAGTAGAAGATTTAAAAAACATCCACTGTTTTGCTCAGGAAAAAGTTTTTTTTAATCCACACACTCATAAATGGGAGCAAAAACTTAAATATTTTAACGCTAAAAAAGGCACCTATCTTTTCCCTTCGCATCAATTTGTATCTGACATGATCAATCTCTATTTTTATGATATAGAAGGTTTTGAACTACCTAAAGATCTGACTCCCTTTTCTCCTTATCTGAAAGGAGTCGCCAGCCAGGTTTCTTTTATGCTTTCTGAAAAAAAGAGCCATTTTAAAGCTTATCATTTTAAAGCTTCCTTTGATACCGCCCAGGAGATGCCGTGAGAAAATTCTTTCTGTTTTTTTTATGTTTTACTTTTACCTTTTCATGCTTCACTGCTTTACACACCGAAGAACCCTTTTCTATCACTCACAGTCTAGGAAAAATATCGGCTAAAAAAGCCTTAGCTGAAAATTACCCCTCTTTGCGAAATTCTTTAACCTCCATTCTTTTGAAAGAGTTGAATTTAACCCTGGAAAAAGAAAGATCTTTAAAAAGCGATTTAGCCCTGCTAGATCTAAAAACTAAAAACATCAATTTTTATTCTTTAGGCCATAAAATCAGACTGGAAAATCTAGAAGCCGACAACCTCCCCGCTTTTTGTCTTTCAGCTCAAAAAGGTGCTTTTTCAATCCAAAAACCAACCTTAAAAAACCCTTTAGAGAATAAAATTATTTTCCAGGAAAAAGTAGAATTGCAAATTGCTGAAAAATTTTTAATCGAAGCCGCCACTGCCGAATACACCTCAGATAAAATCATTCTCTTGGCTGATCAGAACAGCTGTCGTTTTCAAGGCAGTGATAAAACTATTCTTTCTAAAAAAGTTGTCTTTGATCTTAAAAAAGGCACTCTTTTTTTAGAAGATGTCCACGGACAGATTAAAAATATTCCAATCAAAACAGATGAAGTCATTAATCTCTCAGCCGGCAAATTAACTATTTTAAACCAAGGTAAAAAAATTCTAATGCAAGAGGGTGTCAAAATCACCCATACCGGAGGCGCTGAGATTTCCTGCGATACGGTAGAGCTCTCTTATCTCAATAAAAAACTCGCTAAAATTATCACCTCTAATAATACCAAAGTCTTTTTTAACACCCCTGCCCCGGCAATTTTTACTTCGCTTGGGCCAATTACCATCGATCTGATTAACAAAACCATTGATACTGCTGAAGAGGGCATTGTTTATAAAGAAAAAGACACTTTAATTGTGGCTAAAAAGGCCTATCTTAAGTTTAAAGATATTAAAAACCTCTCTGATATTGAAAGTATCGTTTTAGAAAAAGAGGTCCACTTTTTTTCTTCCAAATTAAAAAACAAAAATAATCTTGGCTTGGCCGACCGTTTAAAATTTGATTTAGCTACCAAGACCCTGACTTTAGAAAGCTTTCCTTCCAAAAAAGTAGTCTTTTGGGAAGAGGCTAGCTCTTTAGCTCTCTCTGCCGATAAGATTCAAATTCAAAAAGGAAGCAAAAAAGAAATTAAAGGCTTTGGCAATGTCCGCTTTTCTTTAAAAAAAGAAGAAGAAAAACTCTTTGAGAGCTCTCTGCGTAAATACCTGTTAGAAAAATAGAGAAAATGTAAAATAACATGCAAAAATAACGGATAAAACCACAGTTAAATTAAGATTTAAAAAAAACAGAAAAAAAAATGAACCAAAAAATAAAAACAACCACAAATACAAAAAAGAGCATTAAAACATCTACAAATAAAAAAACACCAATCAAAAAGAAATCAAGAGACAATCCACACAATATTCAACCTCTTCTCGAAGTCAAAAACTTTGTTAAAAAATACAACGATAAAGCCGTTGTCAACAAACTCTCTTTTTCAATCAAACCCGGTGAAGTCGTCGGTCTCCTAGGTCCCAACGGCGCTGGTAAAACCACCGCTTTTTATATGACCATCGGTTTAATTAAACCTGATAGCGGGGAAGTGTTTTTTGCCGGAAATAATATTTCTCATTTGCCTATTCATAAAAGAGCCCAGTTAGGCATGGGTTATCTAGCTCAAGAGCCTTCTATTTTCCGAGCTTTAAGCGTCAAAGAAAACATTCTGTGCATTTTAGAAAACCTGCCTCTTTCCGAAGCTCAAAAAAAAGAACGTTTAGACCTTCTCTTACACGAGCTTCATTTAGAACCGCTCAGAGATCAAAAAGCCTCTTCCCTTTCCGGAGGAGAAAGAAGACGATTAGAAATTACCAGGGCTTTAGCTTCTGATCCAACTCTGCTGCTTTTAGATGAGCCCTTTGCCAATATCGATCCTTTGGCGGTACAGGATGTCAAACATTTAATCCGTCATTTAAAACAAAAAAAAATCAGTATTTTAATTACTGACCATAATGCCAGAGAGATTTTTTCGATTGTTGACCGTAGTTATTTAATGCAAGAGGGTTCAGTTTTATTATCAGGCTCTGTCGAAGATTTAGTCAAACATAGTGATGCGCGCAAATATTATCTAGGCGAAGATTTTAAACTTTAAGAGTTCTTTTTCCTTTTTCTTCTTCTACCGATCTTTCTTTTTCTAATCTAGAATCTAAAAGTTCTTCAGCTGCCTGCAACACCCTTTCTTCTTTTAAATTATACAAGCATTCACATCTCTTCGAACCTCCGCAGCCGGCTTGACAGCAAGGCCGACAGGAATAATCTTCAAAAAGGACTTTTGCTTGGTCATTTTGCCAGGGACCCCAGAGTTTTTCCTGAGTTGGGCCAAAAATAGCCACCGTCTTTTGTTTTAAAGCCGAAGCCATATGCAAAGGCAGAGAATCAACGGTGATTAACAGTTTGCTTAAAGCAATCAAAGCTCCCAACTCCGGCAATTCTATTTTACCGGCTAAATTTAAATACTTAGTACTATCTAGCTCTTGTACAATAGTAGCTACTTTTTGCACTTCCTGAACAACTGATGATGAGGTGAATACTAATTTCTCTCCCCTGTCGATCAGCTGACGGGCCAGTCTTTCAAAGCGAAATGCCGGCCAGGCTTTATAATCCCAACGAGCGGCTGGATGAATAACAATAAACTCACCAGGTTTGAAATTACCCCTGCCTAATTCAACTAAAGCTTTTCGTTTGACTTCTTCAGAAACCGGCAGAAAAATATTTTTTTCAAAATCTTCCGGAAAAAGACCGATCCTTCTTAAATAATCCAAGTTCTTTTCGACTGTATGACGCGGAGAGCCTGGAATTCTAGTCAGATGGGTATAAAAGCCCTCTCTTTTTTTATTCTCTTTCAGTCCTACCCGAATCTTAGCGTCAGAAAGCAAAGCAGCGATTGCTCCCCTATCTCCCTCGGTTAGATTCATAACCAGATCATATTTTTGGCTTCTGAGTTCTTTTAAAAGCTTAAATTCTTTTATTCCACGGGAAATAATATTTTTCTTTTTAATTTTATGATCGTAGGTAAAAATTTTAGAAATAAAAGGATTGCCTTCTAAAAGTGGCAAAGCATCAGCATAAACATAAGCATCGATCTGGACACCCGGCAATCTTTTTTTCAGAACCTCAAAAAGAGGTGTAGCCAAGAGTACATCGCCCAGTGATCTGAGCTTAATAACTAAAACCTTTTTGACTTTTCTTAAATTAGGAAAACCCATCTTTCTCCTTGGAAAAGAACCGGTTTGTGATCTATAATAGCATTTCTTTTAGTTTAAAGGAGTAAAAAAATGTCAACGACCCACGATTAAAATCGGGGGCTTCAATGCGAACCCCAGTTGACT
>CAZTYI010000008.1:0-28341 GCA_964618335.1 uncultured bacterium | reverse complement strand
TTCAATTGAACCGTGAGCTAAAAGCGCTATCCGCTTGGCTTCTGAAGAGGTCTTTCCCCAGCGTTTTAAAAGTAGAATCATCTCTTTTTCTTCAATCGCTAAAAACTGTAATTTAACAGTACGTGATAAAATCGTCGGTAAAAGCTCTTCTTCTTTGCCGGTAATCAGAATGATATAGCTGTCTAATTCAGGCTCTTCTAAGGTCTTTAAAAGAGCGTTAGCGGAAGATGGCAGCATCCGTTCAGCATCAGAAATCACAAAGACTTTGGCTTGAGCTTCAAAAGGCGCGAAATGCACAATCTCAATTAAATTACGCATGGAAGCAATGTTATGCATCGAGATCTTGCCCTCTGGCTGAAAGAGATGAAAATCAGGATGGGATAAACTATCGATGCGTTTTATATTCTTTTCATCGGCTTCTGGATACATCAACATAAAAGCGAGCGCTTTGGCAAACAGACTTTTTCCAATGCCTTCAGGGCCAGAAAATAACAAAGTGTTGGGAAGTCTTTTTTGAGCTACCGCATTTTTTAAATAGGCTTTGATCGGTTCATTGCCAATGATCTCTTCAAATAACATTTTTTTGCCTTAAATGATCCAGCGCTAACTCTAACACTTTTTCTTTAGGAAGAGAACCGTCAATAATACAAAAACGGTTTTTCTCTTGCTCTGCCATTTGATGAAAAGATTTCCTGATGGTCTGATGAAAATCCAGCTTTTCTTTTTCTAAACGGTCAAGCTCTTCAAGTCCTTGACGGGAAGCCCTTTTTAAGCCTATTTCAGGATCTATGTCCAAATAAAAAGTAATTTTTGGATTGAGGTTTTGAGAGAAAAAAGAACAAAGACTTTTGACAGTTTTGATATCTAGTTTTCGGGCATAGCCCTGATAGGCAACCGTGGAATCGTTAAAACGGTCGCAGAGAATGATTTTGCCTTCTTTTAAAGCAGGTAAGAGCACTTTGTCGACATGCTCGGCTCGAGAAGCTAGATAAAGAGCTAATTCTGTATAAGAAGACATCTCTCTGTGTAAAATCAGCGGGCGAATTTCTTCGGAAAGTGGTGTCCCGCCGGGTTCGCGGGTGCTTAAAAAGGGATGTTTTTTTTCTTTTAAAACAGTTGAGAGGCTGGCAATCAAAGAAGATTTTCCGGATCCTTCCCCTCCTTCAAATGTAATAAACAAATCCTCTTTTACCTTTGCCATAAACCAAACTTAATTGATTAGCTTTTTCGTTAAAAATGGAGAAAAACTGATTTTAAATCAATTTTAATCAAGCTAAAAAACAACAAGCTTATTCTTCTTGCTCTTCTTCCTGCTCTTCCTCTTCTAGCTCTTCTTCAAGAGACTCTTTAGGTGGTTCTTTAGAAACTTTTTTAGGAGCTTCTTTCAAGACTTCTTTCAGAGTTTCCTTGGAAACCTCTTTAGGAGCTTCGAGTTTCTGCATGCCGATCAATTTATCATTTGCAGGCAATCTAACCAAACGCACTCCCTGAGTAGAACGGCCCATGACTCGGATTCCTTCTACTTTCAAACGCAAAGTCTGTCCTTGCAGAGACATTAAGAGAGCTCCATCATCATCTTCAACTCTGATAGCTCCAATCACTAAACCATTACGTTTAGAAGTTAAAATCGAACGTACGCCTACACCGCCGCGGTTAGTCTGTCTAAAGCCTTCTACTTTGGAACGCTTACCATAGCCATGTTCACAAACGACTAAGATCGATTCAGTTCCTGTCACTACTTCGCAAGCAATCACTTTGTCATCAGGGCTCTTTAGAGTTACTCCCTTAACACCGCGAGAGACTCGGCCTAAAGGACGAGCTAAAGAAGCGTCAAAACGAACTGCCATACCATTTCTGGTGAAGAGCATAATCTGTTCATTCTCGTGAACCAAATGAGCAGCCATGACATTATCGCCTTCATCTAACTTAATGGCGTTAACACCTTTTTTGCGTTGGTTGGAATAAGCAGCTATGAGACTTTTTTTAACCACGCCTTTGGTTGTTGCTAAAAGAATACAGCCCTCTTCTTCAAAAGATCTAACTCTTAACACAGCAGCTATTTTTTCACCTTGAGCTAGGCTTTCAATTAAATTAATAATCGGTTTGCCTTTAGTTCTACGGCCACTTTCTGGAATCTGCCAGACTTTCAGCCAATAACATCTGCCTAAGTTAGTAAAGAGCATTAAATTATCATGGGTAGAAGCGACATAGACTTCTTTTAGAGAATCAGTCTCTTTTTTCATGTCCATGCCTATCACACCAGAACCGCCTCTACGCTGCTCTCTAAAAGAATCCACCGGCATACGCTTAATATAATCATCGTCAGAAATCGCAATGACTACCTGTTCGTCGGCGATTAAATCTTCCATTTGGAACTCGCCTTCGGCCGGAACGATTTTAGTTTTACGAGGAGATTTATTAGCCTTTTTAACAGAGGCTAATTCTTCTCGGATAATATCTTTGACCATTTCTTCAGAAGCCAAGACTGCTTTGTAATAAGCGATTTTTTCAAGCAGAGCTTGATGTTCATTGTTGATTTTGTCTTTTTCCATTCCGGTTAACTGATAAAGTCTTAATTCTAAAACAGCTGCAGCTTGTTTATCACTAAAAGCAAAATGACTAATCAGTTCAACTTTAGCTTGATCTTTGTTTGAAGAAGCGCGGATGATTTTGACAACTTGGTCTAAATTATCTAGCGCTTTTAAATAACCTTCTAAAATATGAGCACGGTTTTCAGCTTTTTTAAGTTCGAAACGGGTACGACGGCGCACCACTTCCATTCTATGATCAATCCAGGCTGAAAGCATCTGCTTGATATTCATTGTACGTGGCAGACCTTTGTCCAACGCCAGCATATTGCAGCCAAAAGTTGTTTGCAGATCAGAAAAACGATAAAGCTGGTTGATAATTACATCAGGAATTTCATTCTTTTTTAAATCAAAGACAATCCTTAATCCATCTTTATCCGATTCATCACGCAGATCGGAAATGCCGGTAATAGCTTTAGTATTGACCAGATCGGCAATGTGCTCAATTAAGCGGGATTTGTTAACGTTATAAGGGATCTCATGAACTATGATGGATTCCTTGCCGTTAGCCTTTGTTTCAGTTTCCATTACGCCACGTAATAAAAGCTTACCTCTGCCTGTATAAAAAGCTTCTTTGATGCCTTTATAACCGCAAATCATACCGCCAGTAGGAAAATCAGGAGCCGGCATAACTTTCATTAGCTCTTCGATTGTAACTTTTCTATCTGTTAAAATTAAAAGCGTCGCATCTATTAATTCTTCTAAATTATGCGGTGGAATATTAGTAGCCATACCGACAGCGATACCTGAAGAGCCATTGCATAACAGATTAGGGTATTTAGAAGGAAAAACTACTGGTTCTTCTTTAGTCTCATCATAGTTGGGAATAAATTCGACTGTCTCTTTATCCAAATCTTCCATTAAAAACATCGAAGAAGCAGTCAGTTTGGCTTCAGTATAACGCATGGCGGCAGGAGGATCTCCGTCGATAGAACCAAAGTTACCTTGTCCATTCACTAAAGGATAGCGCATGTTCCAATCTTGAGCCATACGGACTAAAGTCGGATAAATAACTGTTTCACCATGAGGATGGTAGTCACCAGAAGTATCACCACAGATTTTGGCGCATTTACGATGTTTGCCTCCAGGTGATAAATTCAATTGGCGCATCGCAAAAAGAATTCTTCTTTGCGAAGGTTTTAGTCCATCACGCACATCGGGAAGAGCGCGGGAAATAATGACCGACATCGAATAACGCAAATAACTCTCTTTCATCTCCTCTTCTACATTACGAAGCAGAATTGATTCTTCTTTTATGTCGGACATAACAAATACATCTCCTTATTAAATATCTAAGTTTTTCACAGATAAAGCATGCTTTTCAATAAACTCTCTTCTAGGAGCTACTTCTTCACCCATTAACATCGAAAACATGTAATCGGCAGCAATAGCATCCGGCAAAGTCACCTTAACTAAAGTACGAACCGCAGGATCCATGGTAGTATCCCATAATTGGTCGGCGTTCATTTCACCCAAACCTTTATAACGTTGAATTTCAATTCCTTCGCGGCCATGTAAACGCAAGAAATGAATCAGCTCTTTCAAAGTATAAACTACTATAACTTTATCGCCTTCCAGAATGATCTCGAAAAGTTCGCCATCAACTAAAAGATAACGCTCAAGCGACAAAGAAAATTCAGCTAGTTGTTCTTGTAAAGAGACGAACTCTTTTTGATCGAAAATTTCTGTGATCGGCAAACTCTTAGGATGAAATTTTCTCATCTCTTCAGTTACTTCTTCTTCAGGAATAGATTTGATCGTTTCTTCATGTTTTTCTTTCTGTAATACTTCGTCTTCTTTTTTCAAAGCTAGAAGCTCTTCTTCAGAATAAACAAAACGCAGATTATCTCCAATTTGAGCTTGATATTTTGGATATTTACCCTGTTCATTTTTACCATCTAAAAAGTCTTGAAAAGGAAGCCCTTTGCGTTCGATGGAATTGATCAGACTTTCGACTGCGACAATAGTTTGAAGCAGCCGTTTAGCTTCTGCTTTATCTAAAGCTGTTGCTTTTTGAGAAGAAAGTTTAATTGAAGCATCATTGATGCCAAGAGATAAAAGATGATCATCCATTTCTTTTTCAGAATGAATGTAAACAACACTTTTTTTACGTTTCACTCTATAAAGAGGAGGACGGGCAATGTAAATATAACCATTTTCTATTAAAGCCGGCATATGGCGGTAGAAAAAGGTTAACAGCAGAGTACGAATATGGGATCCGTCAACATCCGCATCCGTCATGATAATAACTTTATGGTAGCGTAGTTTCTCTAGATTGAAATTCTCTTTCCCGATACCTGAGCCTAAAGCTGAAACCATGGCTCCAACTTCTGTATTTTTTAAGATTTTGGCTAGTCTGGCTTTTTCCACGTTTAAAATCTTACCGCGAATCGGCAAAATAGCTTGGAACTTGCGATCTCTGCCCATTTTAGCTGAACCACCGGCAGAATCTCCCTCTACAATATAAATCTCACAGACTTCAGGATTGCTCTCTTGGCAGTCGGCTAATTTTCCTGGCAAGCGCATACTGTCTAAAGCTGATTTACGTAGAGTTAAGTCTCTCGCTTTTTTTGCTGCTTCCCTAGCCTGAGCTGCTAAAATCGCTTTTTCAATAATTAGTTTGGCCAGGGCTGGATTTTCACCTAAAAAAGTAGTTAGTTCTTCACCGACTACCTGCTGCATAACAGAAGCCACATCGCTGTTACCTAATTTCTGCTTGGTCTGTCCTTCAAATTGTGGATTGGGCACTTTAACTGAAATGACTACCGTTAATCCTTCGCGCATATCATCGCCGGTTAAAGAGGTCTCTTTACCTTTGGCAGAATGATAGGAAGTTTTGGCATAGGTGTTTAAAACGCGTGTCAATGCTGTAGAAAAACCAGTTAAATGCGTACCGCCCTGTTTGGTAGAAATGTTATTCACATAAGTAGCGATAGTTTCCGTAAAATCAGAGTTCCATTGCATAGCCACTTCAACATCTATCGGTCCGTCAACACCTTCTCTGACAGCATGAAAATAAACAGGGTTAGGGAAAAGAGGTCCTTTATTTTTGTTTAAATAGGAAACAAAGGAAACCAGTCCACCTTCGTAATTAAAGCGCACATCTTCTTTTTCTTCGTCAGCATCGTCGATAAAAATAATATTAATGCCGCGGTTTAAAAAGGCTAGTTCGCGCAATCTTTTCAGTAAAATATCATAATCTAATTTGACCACAGAAAAAATCTTATCATCAGGCCAAAAAGTAATTTTAGTTCCTCTTTTTTCTGTATCACCAATGATGGTTAACGGCTTGGTAACCAGACCACGAGAAAATTCCATTTCATGGATTTTGCCATCGCGATAAACTTGAACAACCATTTTTTCAGATAAAGCATTAACACAAGAAACTCCCACACCGTGCAAACCGCCAGAAACCTTATAAGTAGTTTTGTCGAATTTACCACCGGCATGCAAAACAGTTAAGACTACTTCTAAAGCTGTAACGTCTCTTTTTCTCTTCACTGATTCTAATTCATGTTTTTCGATCGGGATACCACGGCCATTATCTTCAACACTAACCGATCCATCTTTATTCAGAATAATCGTAATTTCGCTGCAATGACCCGCCATAGCTTCGTCGATAGAATTATCAACTACTTCATAAACCAGCTGATGCAATCCTCCCTGCGCTGTATCACCGATGTACATACTCGGCCTTTCACGCACAGCTTGCAATCCTTCTAAAACAGTAATTGAGCTTGCATCATACTTCTTTTCGTTTGCCATTGTACTCATGCCCTTTATCTCTATGTTTAAATTTTTTATCCTAATTTAAATATGATTTCACGAACAACTTCTTGAGAAAATTTTTTCTGCATTTTTTTTAACAGCTTCTTTTTTTCATACTGACAAAGCAAGCTATATAAGGTAGAGCTTTTCACTTTAACTATTAAAACACCCTCTTTAAATGAAACCGCTTTAGTCATAGGAAAAAGCTCGGCTCCTATCGCTTCTTTCCAATAAGCTAAAATAGCAAGTGGCTTTCGGTCTTTTTTTTTCTCAATAGCTTCTAACATTCCAGGCAGAATTTCACTAATCAAGCGAGGGGTAGATTTTCTCATGTTCACCTAGATTGAAGGATAGATAGATTTTACCAAAAATTCAAGCGCTTTTTTAAAAAAAGATCAAACTTAATCCACAAGCAATTAAAAAATAAATGGCCATCGAAATAGTATCATTAAAAGCAGTCACAATCGGACCAGATGAAACTGCTGGATCTACACCCAACCTAGTGAAAACCATCGGAGCTAGAACTCCTAACATAGAGCCTGCTATACAAGCTCCAAAAAGACCGACACCGACAATCATTCCATAACCTAACGGACTGCCTGCTCCGCCGATTCCAGTGATGTAATCTATTAAAAAGACAATCAGTCCCAAGCTAACTCCAAACACTAATCCTAAAAGTCCGCCGATTAAAAGCTCTTTAAAAAGAGCGTCTTTATATGTTTTCGGAGAGATTGTTCCCACTGCTAGACTACGTACTAGCACCGTACTGCATTGAATACCAACGTTGCCTGACATGCCGTTAATTAAAGGAACAAAGAAAAGAGCAAAAGTCAAAAGACCGCCTTCATACTTTTTAAAAGAAGACATAATAATTACGTTAACCAAACCAGCCATTAGAGTAACTATGAGCCAAGGAGATCTAGCTCCGAAACGCTTTAAAATAGGATCAAAAATCGAAATCTTTTCACCAGTACCGGCTATTTGCGCAATGGTAGCATCAGCTAAATCTTCCATCACTTCGATGACTTCTTCGTTAGCAATCACACCAACCATATGACCATTTTCATCTACCACTGGCAAAGAAGAGACTTTATAACGTTCCACAATATCCACCACTTCTTCTCTGGTAGCATCTGGTGAAACCTTATAATGAACAGGCCGCATAACCTGTTTCAAAGTCAAAGTAGGATTGTTAATAATTAAATTTCTGCCTGGCACAAAACCAACTAATTCTTTGTCGTGGTTTAAAACGTGAATTCCATTAGTAAAATCGATACCGTGATGATTGCGTACATATATGGATGCTTCTTGAACGGTTATATCCATATTAAAAGCAAAAAATTCATTGCTCATTAATCGACCGGCGCTATGCCGTTCGTGTTTTTTTTGCTCTTTAATTTCCAAAGCTTTTTTAGCATCAATCAGCTCCATAACTCTTTTAAAGCGCCTTTCCGAGACATCTTCTAAAACGAAGACGGCTTCGTCAGTCGGCATCTTTTCAAACAGACCTTGGAGCTCTTTTTCATTCATAAAACGCAAAATTCGCGCTCTGGTATCGCTGTCGGTATTGATCATAAACTGCACTTTAGCTTCAAAATCAGGCAGATTGTCATACAAGATAGGTCTGGCATAAGGAGGTAAATGGATGATGGAATAAGCTAAGTCAATCGGACTATATTCAACGGCAATTTTGGCAATATCGTGCATCGAAACCTGAGCGGTTTCCTGATTCAGGGCATTTTCTAATTTTTCTTTTAAAATCTCATCTATTTGAACAGGAGTAGACTCTGTAACTATCGCCTCTTCTATGGATGTATCTTTGTTTTTAGAATCCATAAATTCACCATACCTAGGAGAAGGCCTAGTATAGCCAAAATTTTGATTTATAGCAAGTTTTCCCCAATAAAATAAAACCTCATAAAATCCCTTTTTTAATCATTTAATCATGCCAAAGAATTATAATAATAATTTTAAAATTAATTATTTTTAAATTTTATCATTAACACTTTTAGTTTTATTTTTTTATCGCTTATTTATTTTGTTTCTTTACTAGACTAAATTAACATTACCAATAATCTCTGAAAATAATTTTCAAAAAAATCTCTTTTTAAACAAAATTCTTTTTGCATTTAAATTCTCAAAAAGCAAAAATCTAACATAACGTCCCTTGCAAGTAGAGAAAACTTTGAGTAAAAAAGCAGAGCTTGTTTATACTTATAAAAGCTGATCAAAAAATCAGTAAAAAGGTCATTAATGGAGCAAGCCCACTTCCTACAGAAACTTTATAGCCGCTACAGCCCCCAGGGCAAAGCGCTGATTAATTTAGCTCAAAAAAAGAGTGAATGGAAAAATCTCCCTTTAGAAGAAAAACAGAGACTAGCTGAAGAATATCAGCTAAAAGGCGAAGAATTAATCGCTAAAAAAAGCTTTTCAGCGATTGAATTTTTCAACGCAGCCGCTACTTTGGATCCTGAAAATCCTCTCTTATGGCAGCGTCAGGGCCACGCTTTTTTAGCTATCGGCAAACAAAAAAAACAGGAAAAAGCTCTTTTTCTGGCAACCCGCAATTTCAAGCTTTCTATTAACTTAAAAAATGATGCTTTTGTACCCTATTATGAATTAGCTCAAGCTCTTTATATCTTAGGAGAAAAGACCGGAGAAGACCATTATTTCCAAAGCGCTAAAGAGAATTTTTCTAAAGCCATTACCCTTTCTAAAAACGAAACTAAAGATACTGTAGCTGCCTTATATTGGGAATACGCTCAAACCTTCATGAAACTAGCCACAGGCTCTCAAGAAGCTGTCGAAATCAAACAGGCTATCCAAGCTTTCCGGATGTCTTTTGCCCATCAAACTAAAATCTCTGTGCAATTTTGGTATGAATATGGCTTAGCTCTTTATGAAATGGCCTTGTTAATCAACGACAACCGCCATTATTTAAGCGCTATAGATCATTTTCAAAAAGCGCTTTTAACTAATAAAGGTTTTAAAAAAGCTTATTTGGCAATCGCCAGGGTTTATAAAGAACTTTATATCAATACCCTTTCCGAAGATTATTTTAACAAAGCCTCTTCCACTTACGCCCAGTTCTTAATGCACGAATCTGAAAACGCAGACGTTCTGCTAGAATGGGCCGGTCTACTTTGTGAAAGCGGAAAACTCTCTAAAAATTTAAATAAACTAGAACTCGCCTGTCAAAAATGTTTACTGGCTTACCAAAGCAAACCTAAGAACCAGCTAATTATAGGTCAATGGGTCGAAGCTCTATCTTTACTAGGAGCTCACTCTAATAGATTAGATTTCATCCAAGAAGCAGAAAAGAAAATCAAGACTGTCTTAGATCCGAAAACTGAAAATCCCGAACTTTATTTTGCTTACGGCGTCTGTCTAAATGCTTTTGCAGACTATTACAATGATACTAATTACAATGAACTAGCTATCATAGAGCTAAAAAAAGGACTTAAACTAAATTCTCTTTCAGCTGAGATCTACCATGAACTGGCTAATACTGAAGTTAAGATCGGCTTGGAATATGAAGATTCCTCTAGCTTAAAAAATGCCGCTAAATACTTTAATAAAGCGATTGATCTAAAACCAATCTGCCCTAACTTAACTTATGATTTTGGTTTTTTACTTTTAGAGCTAGGTGAAAAAGAAGAAAATCAAAAAGCACTAGAAGAAGCACTTTTTTATTTAGAGACTACTTTAAAGAACCAAAAAGACGCTCTGCTTAATTATCCTCAATGGCTTTTCGCTTACGGCCGTATTTTAGATCTCTTAGGTGATTGCTATGACGAAGAAAACTCCTATTATAAAAAAGCATTGAATGCTTTTCAAAATGTACTCTTAATCAATCCCGATTATCCTAAAGTCCATTTTCATCTCGGTCTTTGTTTTTCTCATTTGGGAGAATTCTCATACGAAAAACACTATTACGAACAAGCTGTTTCTTTCTATAAATTAGCTCTGAAACAAAACGAAGAAGACGATGTCGCTTATTTAGAATGGGGTTTTGCTTTAATTAACCTAGGTCAAATGGTTCAAGAGCAAACCTGTGATAAATCTAAAGCTTTCGCTTATTTTCAAGAAGCCGAACAGAAAATTCTCAAAGCCGGCTCTTTGGGAAACCAACAGGCTTATTATCATTTAGCCTGCCTTTATTCTCTCTTAAAAAGACCTCAAGAAGCTTTAGATCTACTTGCTAAAGCTCATCAAAATGAGGTTCTCCCCTCTTTAGAAGAACTCTTAGAAGATGATTGGCTTGATAATCTAAAACAGCTACACTCTTTTAAAGAATTCATTCAAACTGTCGAAAAAGAAGCAAAATATAGTTAACCAGGCAAATATCTACTTATGGACAAACGTACTTTAATTTATCTTTTTTTCTTGGCCATTTCTTTTTATTTAGTTCAGCTTTTCTTCCCTTCTAAACCTGCTAATACCACTTCTTCCAACGCTGCTTCTAACTCTAATTCTAGACAATCTACGCAAATGCAAGAAAGCCAAGATATAGCTAACAACACACAGAACAACCAAGCTCTTCCAAGTTTTTCTTCAGAAACTCAAAATACTTCAGTCTCAGATTCTTTAGTTGGAAAGAATGCAACCAACGAAACCTATTACGTTTTAGAAAACGAACATGAACAGCTAGTGTTTTCTGACATCGGCGGAGCGCTGGTAGAAATCAACCTGCCTTTTAAAAGTGAAAAAAATCCAAAGAGCATGGTCCGTTCGATAGCCTTTGATAAAAACCTGCTTTCAGACTCTAAAGAAAACTGTTATTTCCCTTTAAAGAGTTATTACACCTCCGGCATGGAAAAGCATGAACAAGGTCAGCTGGGAGGTTATTATCCCCTTCTAAGACGTTCTATTGTCAATCCTCAAGGCTCCTTTACAATCAAAGTCGATCCAGCTTATTACTCTTTAAATATTTTAAAGGGTAATGATGAGAGTTTTGCCCGTCAAAGATACAAAGTCAAACGCTTTGAAAAAAACCTGATCGAGTTTGTATTAGATGCTAAAGGGACTAAAATTACCAAGACCTATACTTTTGCTGAAAATACAAATGCAAATATCGATAAAGGCTCTTCTAATAAAGAATCCAAAGCTATTCCTTACATGGTGGATCTAAAAATCTCTCTAAGCTCCAATCAAACCGATTTTTATCTTTCTTCCGGCGTACCCGAAGTAGAAATGGTTTCTAACGCTTTCACTCCCTATTTAAAATACCGCGCTCTTTTTGATGATAAAGAAAAAGTCAAAAAATTCTCTCTGCCGAAAACAGGAACTGAAAGCTTTTCAGAAAATCATCCTGTCGATTGGATCTCCAACGAAAACGGCTTTTTCGGCCTGATTATAAACCCGATTAAAACTAGCCCTCTTTTCGGAGCCCGCTATATTGCTGGCAATAACATACCTACCAGGCTGACCTTAATCGATGCTCAATACAATACTTATCCGGCCAAGTCTTATCCCGGCTATCAGATGCTGATTGCCCTACCTGCTTCTAAAGAAATTAATCTGCGTTTCTTTTCCGGTCCTTATCAAGACTCTCTTCTAAAAGCCATCGATCAAGAATATGTCGATACTGTTGGAAAAAACCCTTCATATACCAGCGTCAAAAAACCCTTTGGATTTTTTACTTTTGTTTCTGATCCTTTTGCCCAGCTTCTGTTAATCGTTATGAGGCTCTTTTACTTCTTAACTCATTCATGGGGCTTTTCGATCATTCTCTTAACCATCGCTTTCCGCATTATGCTTTATCCTCTAAACGCCTGGTCGATCAAATCTACTGCCCGTATGAATGAAGTTGCCCCAATGGTCAAAATCATTCAAGCCAAATACAAAAACGATCCTAAAAAAGCGCAAATGGAAATCATGCAGCTCTACAAGTCAAAGAAAGCCAACCCGGCTTCCGGCTGCCTGCCTGTCTTGATCCAAATGCCCTTTTTAATCGGTATGTTCGATCTTTTAAAATCTACCTTCGATCTACGCGGTGTGCCCTTTATTCCCGGCTGGATTAACAGTTTAACTGCTCCAGATGTGCTTTTTTCATGGGACTACCCGATTTATTTCATTGGCACAGAATTTCATTTACTGCCAATCCTTTTAGGTATAGTCATGCTGGTTCAATCCAAAATGAACGTCAAAGTCCCTAAAGGCGGAGTTATGACCGACCAGCAGAAGCAAACTAAGTCAATGAGCTGGATCATGTCAGTTCTGATGACTTTTCTTTTTTATAAAGCCGCTTCCGGCTTGAATATTTACTTTTTATTTTCCATGTTCTTGGGCGTTGTCCAACAGTGGCTGATGGGTAAAAAAAAGGCCAAAGAGTAAAGATTTAAAAGTGATTTTAGAAAAATTTTTAGATTTTTTTTTATCTTTTAAGAAAACTCCCATATAATTAGAAATGTTTTTAAAACCACCTGTAGTGAAAAGAACCAATATTTACAGTAAAACATGAAAGCCTGGTTTAATTTTCTAGCTTTACAAGAAAAAAAAATGGGCAAAGAAGCTGTCCAAAGATGGCTCGGCTCTTTAAAAATCCTCAGCTATGACGCCTGCAATCTTTATTTAGAAGCCGAAAACTCTTTTCAGATAGCTTTTTTCAAAGAACATATTCAACCCTTCTTAAAAAATGGATTTCTGAATAACAATTTCCGTCCGATTAAAGTACACCTCTCTTTAAAAGGAAGTGCAGCTGAGCTCGAAAAAAACAAAAAAAATACTTTTCAAAAAAAAGGTTTTCCTAGCAAACCTCCTCTCAACTTTCTTCCTGACAGTCCCAATCCCGCCTCGACTTTCCAGAACTTTTTTGTCACTCCTGCCAATGAGCTTTCTTTTAAGCTTTTTTTAGATCTGAGCGGTGCTAAATTAGAAAAATCTCAAGATCTAAAACTAAATCAAGATAAAGACCAAAGCAAAGATCTAAACAACCATAAACATACAAAGCACTCTCACCCTAAAATCTTCTCCCCTCCTTTTAATCCAGTCTATCTTTATGGCCCGAATTCCAGCGGCAAAACCCATCTTTTAGAGTCTCTTGCCAATGTTTTAGAACAAGCCAAACTGAACTTTTTTTATATCAACGCCAAAACCTTTGCTGAACATGTAGTTTCAGCTTTACGTTTCGGCTCGATTAATGAGTTCCGCGCTAAATACCGCGACATCGACGCTCTGTTAATCGATGATATCCATATCTTATCCCGAAAAAATGCTACCCAAGAAGAGTTCTTTCATACTTTTAACGCTTTACATATGTCTGGCAAACTAGTGGTTCTGACTTCTCTTTATTCCCCTTTGCAGCTCAAAGAGATCGAAGAACGTTTGATTTCCAGGTTCCAATGGGGCATTACGCTGACTTTAGAAAAAGTCAATCAGAACGGACTCCTCTCTATTCTTTCTCAAAAAGCAGCTGAGTACTCTTTAAAGCTAACGAATGAAACCATGAGCTTTTTACTAAGCAGTTTTCCCTCAGTCAAAGATCTGCAAAAAGCCCTGCAGGCTTTAACTATGCGCCATGCAGACAAAGATAAAGAAATAGAGCAGACTAACGCAGAATACTTGCTCCAAGACCTGCTTTCAGACCAAGCTAGAAAAGCAATTACGCCTGATTTTGTGATTGAAAAAATAGCTCAGCATTTTGGGTTAAGAAAAGAAGACTTGTTAAGTAAGGGGCAAAGCAAAGAGCTTTCTTTTCCTAGACAGATAGCGATTTATTTTTTAAGGCAGAAGTTGGCTTTAACTTATCAAAAAATAGGCTCTATTTTTAAACGAGATCATTCGACAATTATGAGCTCTTTTAAAAACATTAAAAAAATAAACACAAATCAGAATAAAGAAAAAGATGGGCAAAATCTAGCGCTCTTGAGAAAAATCAATACGTCTTTAGAAATAAGGTGAAATTTTCATCAGCCGTCTATTACCTACTATCATCTGTTCGCTATTAACTATTCAATAAACTTTAATCTATAAAAAAACAAAAAAAAGAACCCCTAAAACTCAAAGAATTAGGGGTTAAAAAATTTTACAATTTTGTAGTCTAATTAATATTTATCAGACAAAAATTAAATCTTGATATAGCCGTCTCCGCCTGGCTTATTCATGCCGCCTGGAGGTTTTGGACCACCTGCCATATGCGGCAGTACAAAAGGTCCAGGATCTTCGCCTTTCATGATCTTGCCGACCATCTCGCGCCATTTTTCAATGGTCTCTACGAAAAGAGGGGCAAAACGTCTTAAAGCTGAAGCATCAGTACCAAGGCCCATGTCAATCGTAGCATGAAGCAAAATCAGCTCTTCTTTGACTGCTACGCCTACGCCACCGCCAGCCATTTGGCCACCGAGCATAGAACCTTCTAAGAGTCTTTCATAGAGTTTTAACTTAATTTTATCATCTTTAGGCAGACCGTCTAAAATAGGAGAATACATATAAACTCGGTCAGAGTTAGGCTCAAAAGTAATATGGAGAGAAAATTCGTTATCGATTCCTAAAATGCAGGTGTTGTTCTCATCAAAAACTAGCCCTTCGAGTTTTAATTCCTTGCCAAATTCTTTCAAGTTAGCTAACGCATTTTCTATAGACATGCTCTCCTCCTTCTGGAGTAAATTTTAATTTATACTGGCACAGCTTAAAAAAGCTGCAAAATTTGTAAAACAAAATTACCAGAAAAAAAATTTCCTCACAACCTGAAAAAAAAAACAGTCAAAAAAATATTGTCATGAAACTGAAACTCAAGCAGCTTACTTTAGCAAGAGATAGCTAGCCTTAAAAAATCATGCTTTTAAACAAACAAAAAAATTTGCTACACTAAAAATAATTAAAATTACGGGAGAAAAATATGCTGCGTTATTTATCTGTTTTAGCTTTAGCACTGCTGTTTAGCAGCTGCAATTCCAATAAAAGCAACGCCAATAGTTGCTATTACGATGATGGCTCTAAAAAGCCCATCGTAGTTCTCGCTCCCATGCTAGATTCAACTTCGTACGATGTGCCTTGGAGCTTATCAGAAGAATTTTCTTTAGCTATCAAAACTGATCTAGAGAAAAAAGGCTCTTTTTATTTTATGCCGGAAATGAATTTTGAAGTCAGCCTCAGAGAAAATCCTTTTGGCAACAATTTAAACTGGGTTAAGCAAAATTTCAAACCTTCAGAATTTGTGGTTTTTGTAGAACTGGTAGAACATGAAGATGTACCTGTTGCTAAAACTGTTAAAGATCCTAGCTCTATCCCTGCTTTTAGAAAAAATGCTGCTAATTTAAACATGGCTGCCAGAATTAGAATCGTAGACATCAGAAAAGACGAGCCGGTGATCGTTCTGCAGGAAATGATTAAAAACTCTTACTATATGGCCAATACTATAGATGAAGTCGATTACACCGTAACTACTTGGGGTTCTGAAAAATACCAAAATACTCCGATGGAGATAGCTCATCGAGAATTAATCGGTATGATTAAAGAACGCATTAGCGAATATATTCAACTAGCCAAAACTCGTTAATTATAAATAAATGACCTCTATTGTATTCCTTGTTTGGCTGGGCTTGGGGATTTTCTTTATTTTAAGAGCTAATAAAAGGGGGTATTTTAAAACCACCCCCTTTAAAATTCAGATCCCTGCAGTGCTTTTAGCCAGCAGTTTTTTTCTTTATTTTGCCCTCACTTTTATCTCTGCTTTTTTTCTCTCTTTTTTTAATCTCAAAGGCGAAATCATCCACTTTTTTTTTTCTCTTTTATTAAGTGGATCTTTATTAGTTTTAGCCTTTTTGTATCTACCTAAAGAAACTCTTGGAAAAATTCTAGGTTTTAAAAAAAACATTTTGAAAAGTATAGCTATCGGAATCTTGGCCTGGCTGATTATTTTTCCTTTTATTTTTCTACTTTCTCAAATCATCGACAGTTTGCTCGCTTATTTTTTTAAGATTAAAAACTTGCCTAATCAGCTAGCTGTTGAATACATGAAAAATGCCCTTAAGTCCCCTTCTACTTTTATCTTAGCTTTGTTCAGTACCTTAGTTTTTGCTCCCTTAGTCGAAGAGTATCTTTTCCGTGGTCTTTTGCAGAACTTTTTAAAATCTTATATCTCTGTTTCTAAAGCTATTCTGGTCTCTTCTTTTATTTTTGCTTTATTTCACTTTGCACCCGGACAAAAAGCTGCCAACCTAACCATTGTCAGCTGTCTATTTATTTTTTCTTTGGTTTTAGGATTTTTATATGAAAAATATAAAACCCTTTGGGCACCAATCGTTTTGCATGCGACTTTTAATTTTTTAAGCATCTTGAATTTGCTTTTTTTTACAAAGTAGTTAATACTTTTTTTAAGGGCGGTCTAAATGGAAACAGGGCTTTTGACTTTTGAAGCGTATGGCAAATCAGATATTGGTAAGCGGGTTCAAAATGAAGACATGCTTTCCCTGTTACCAGAACATCATTTTTTTGCACTCGCTGATGGTATGGGAGGACATAGTGCTGGAGAAGTCGCTGCCCAAGAAGCTTCTTTAGCTGTCTGCCGCTCAGTAGAAGAATTTCTGAATCCTCAATCTTTGCAACTGACTAAAGAAGAAATCAGACGACACATCAAAAATGCCATCATCCAAGCTGGAAACGAGCTCTTTTTTTTAAGCCAAAAAGATAAACAGCTCAAAGGCATGGGCACAACTTTTTCCTGTCTTTACTTACATGGCAAAGAAGCTACTTACGCTCATATCGGTGACAGCCGCATCTATTTACTGAGAGAAGGCAAACTTAAGCTTTTAACCAAAGACCACACGCTAGTTTCCAATTTGAAACTACCCTCTGATCAGGTCCCCCTCAACTATAAAAAAATGATTACTAAAGCGCTTGGCTGCGGCTTAAATGTCGAACCTACTCTCTCCCAAAAAACCTTTTATCCTGAAGACATTTTTCTCTTATGTTCAGACGGCCTTTCTGATTATGCTCAAGACAACGAAATAGAAAAAATTTTAAGACACAGCAGTTCCTCCAAAGAAAGCAGTGAAAAATTAATTGAGACTGCCAAAAAAAGGGGCAGTCGGGATAACATATCTGTGATTGTTTTAAAAATTAAAGGTTATGATCTATCTCGACAATAGTGCTACTACTGCTTTAGACCCCCAAGTTTTGAAAGCTATGCTGCAGGATCTACAGGGAGTGCCCTATAACCCCTCTTCCTATCACCAGCTAGGCCGTCAAGCTTATGCCTTGCTTTCTTCTGCCAGAGAAAAGATTGCCGGTCTTTTGAAAGTCTTGCCTGAAGAGATTATTTTTACCTCTTCTGCCAGCGAAGCGATCAATCTAGCCATGCGCTCTTTGGTCACTAAAGGCTCTCATTTAATCACTAGCGATCTAGAACATAGCGCTGTTTACAATACCGCTTTGGACTTAGAGAAAAGCCAAACAGCAGAAGTTACTTTTCTCTCCCCTAAACAAGCTGGAGCTGTACAAGCTGAAGAGCTAAAAAAAGCAATTCGTCCTAACACCTCTTTAATTGTGCTTAGCGCTGCTAATGGAGAGACCGGTACGCTGAGCGATCTTGATGCACTTGCAAGCATTGCCGAAGAGCACAAAATTCCTTTTTTAGTCGACGGTGTAGCACTGCTTGGTAAAAAACGTTTTTCTATTCCCAAGGGCGTTAGTGCGATGGCTTTTTCCGGCCATAAGATCCATGGCCCAAAAGGCGTTGGTTTTTTAATCTTTAAAAAAGAAATCCCCTTCAAACCGCTGATTACCGGCGGACCGCAAGAGCATATGAAAAGAGCTGGCACAGAAAATCTATCTGGTATTTTAGGATTGGCTAAAGCTCTAGAACTCTCTTTTGAAAATCTGGATGAAAAAGTCGCAAAAATGAAAAAGCTGAGAGACTTATTCGAAGAAGAGCTAATAGTTAATTTAAAAGAGGCTGAATTAAAAAAGCTTCAATCTAATACCGACAAATCATGCGGAGTGCAAATCAACGGCGGAAAAGAGCGTATTTGTAATGTTTCCAATCTTTACTTTGAAGGACTGGCAGCTGAAGAACTGCTGATTCTTTTAGATCAAAAAGGGATCGCTGCTTCCCATGGTTCGGCCTGTTCTTCTAAATCTTTGGTTGTCTCACAAGTTCTAAGCAATATGTATGATCGGAACAGAGCTAAATCTTCTGTGCGTTTTTCATTGTCTCATTTAACAACCGAAGCAGAAAGTAAAGAAGCTGTGAAAATCATTAGTGACTCTTATCAATTACTTTTGCTCTGACTTAAGCCAATAACGAGTATGTTTCAGTTTTCCTGTTTTAGATAGAGCTTCTTTTTTAACTAAATCAGCTAAATCACGTGTTGCGGTTGCTTTTGAAGTGCCCGTAATAGTGATATAATTATCAGCGCTTAATCCCCCTGAAAATCCTTTTAAACCTTCAGCAAAAATCCTAAGTAAAACTTTTTCCTGTCGTTTATTAATTTTACCTATTAAACGACTCATAAGTTTAGATTTAGCCATTAAAAAATTTATCAAACAAAGCGATTCTTCTTGAGCTTGTATAATTATTTCAGCAAAAAAATTAACCCAATTTGTGATCTTAAGAGTTTTATTACATGTAGCAAGAGCTTGATAATATTCCTTTTTTCTTTTTGTAATAGTTTCTGAAATTGCTATTAGAATTGGTCTTTCTAAACTTTGTGATAAAGCTTTTTCAACCAGGGCCCTTCCTATACGGCCATTTCCATCTTCAAAAGGATGAATGCTTTCAAAATAAACATGCGCAATTGCTGCTCTTGCTAAAACTGACATTTCATGTCTTGAATCATTAAACCATTTGATAAATTTATCCATTTCTTGATGTATTTTCTTAGATGGAGGAGCTTCAAAATAGATCATTTGTTTGTCTAAACGCCCCGAAACAATTTGCATAGGGTCTTTGTGTGTTCGATATTTTCCTATGTCTGATATTTTATTTTCATTTTGCATTAGCAATGCATGCCAACCATAGAGCATTTCATGAGTTAAAACTTGGTCATATGTGTCATATATTTGCCACATTAAATTTCCCACAGTTTGTTCTTTATGAGGGATTTTTTTCTGATCATTAGACAAACCGAAATGACGCTGAATTGAACATTGCAAACTTGAACGTTGTAGAATTTCACCTTCTATTTCAGCACTATTCAATCCTTCATTACATAAAATCTCTACAATAAACTGTTTCTTTTTTTCATTTTCTAAATGCTTTAAAACAGCAAAGTTTCCTCCCACTCCCTGAAGAAAATTTTTTTCTAATTCAGGTAGTCTGAAAGAATCATAGGTAAATTGAGGCCAATTAGATAATTCCCAATTCCATGCCATGATTGATAAACTCCTTTCTATAACTCATATATTAGCCGTTTTTTGAGTTATAGATCAATTAAATAAATAAGTAGTTAAAAACCAGTTATTTAAATAAAATAAGCTTGTGTTATGAGTTATAAGACACCTTTCTATAGCTCATATATTAGCCGTTTTTTGAGTTATAGAGCTATGGTTTGAGCTATAGAGCTAGGCATGTGAATTTTCATGATTTCCTGAAATTCTTCAATCTAGACTAATTAAGAAGAAGACCTGACTATTACTCTTTTTGAACCCAACAGCGAAGGCTTTCTAACTGTTATCTCAAAACCACTAATCTGCACGCTATCGCCTTGTGAAGGATGATACCCTAAAATCTGATTGATCAAATCAGAAAGTGTATCGCTTTGATCTTTAAAAGGCAGATCAGCTTTAAAGCGTAGATTAAATTCATAGACCGCCATTTTTCCAGGAAGCGTGATCTCGATTTGTTTTTTAATTCTTTTTCGAGGTAAACGATTTTCAAAAATCAGATCAATAATCAGCTCTAAAGGCAAAAAGCCGGTAGCCTGGCCTGAACTATTTAAAATAATAGCTACTTTCTGACGGTTAAAACGAAACTCTTTAATCAAAGATAAGAGCGAACTGTTTTCCGTTACAAACCAGGGAGAATGAGAAGAGCTGACGACTCTTTCTGAAAGCGGTGATTTGATCAGATTAGCCAAAGTGGCAACACCAACAATATTTTGTTTTTTACCATGATAAACTAAAAAATAACCCTCAGAGCCTTTAAAGCTTTTTTTAAATTCAAACAGAGTCGTGCGGGAATCCACCATCTTAGCCATTTCAAGAGAAAGCGCTATCTTTTTGACTTCTAAATTCTTCAAGTTAAAAATAGTGCTGATCCGCCGCGACATTCTTCTGGATGAAAAGGGCTGATTTTCTTTTTCTTCAAAAGCCTTTTGTAATTCTTCTTTCGTAAAAAAGAGATCAGAGGGAGTCTTTTTAAACATTAAATTCAAATAGTAAGAAATCTTATCTAACAAAAAGATCACGGGAGATAGAAACTTAGTAATTCTATACACTACGCTGACAGAAAATAGAGCAACCTGTTCACTATGGCGTCGAGCAGCAAATAAAGGTGCTAGCTCACCAAAAACTACTACTAAAATCACTTGTGTTATCGGCGCTAAATCTGGATTGAGACCAAGAGACTCATAGAAACAGCGGGCTGCTTCTGAACCTAACTGCAAAACAGTTGTGACCATAATCAAAATCGTGCCGAAAAGACGGGAGGGTTTTTGCAAAAGAAAGAGCAGATATTCCGCTTTTTTTTTCTTTTTTTGAACTAAATACTCCAACCTCATTTTATTAAATGAAAGAGCTGCCATTTCAAAAGAAGAGAAAAAGGCTTGTAAAAGCACACATAAAAACGAAAGTAGGAGAAAAAAAAGTCCGCCTTTAAACATCTTTCAACCTGCGGACATAAACAGTTTTAATTTTAGTTGGAGAAGCTTCCAAAACATAAAAAAGAAAACCATTAGTTATATACTTTGTTCCTGTACAGGGAATTTCACGTAATTTATGAGTTAGGAAACCACCTAGAGTTGTCGCTCCCATTGTCGCCCCCAAGTTCTTATTAAAGATTTTAAAAAAATCTCTGAGCTCTAAGACACCCGAAGCTATAATCACATCTTTTGAAGGATGATAATAAAGTTTTTTTTCTTTGCCATCGTCTATCTTACCAATGACTTCTTCTAATAAATCCTCTTGGGTAATCAAGCCTGAAATAGAGCCATATTCGTCTACCGCCAAAGCTAAATGCTTGTTCTCTTTTTTAAAACGTAACAGTAAATCATAAGCCGAGGCCCATTCAGGAACATAAAGCGGTTTTTGAACCAGATTTTTCAACTCTTGAGAAGACTGAATTTCTTCTCTAAAAAAATAATCTTTAATGGTAATCAGACCTAAAACATTATCCAAACTTCCATCGACTAAAGGCAAGACTGAATAGTTTTCAAATAAAGCCACTAATTCAGAAAGCGGTCTTTTAATATCAAAAAAGACAATCTCTTTTTTCAGACTCATTTTTTCTCTGATTTGCGCATCTTTGAGATTTAAATAACCAGAGATCAGTTCTTTTTCTTCTTTATTCAACACGCCTGTTTCTATAGAGGAGGCTAAAATATGTTTTAATTCTTCATTGGAAAGCGGGTTTTCTTTTTTTAAAAAAAAGAAAAAAAAGCGCGAAACATAACTGGTTACATAAGTAAAAAGCCAACGAATAGGAACTAATAAGCGATAAACAAAACTTAAAGGCTGAACGCTTTTATAACTCAGAGACCGGTTATGCGAAAGCGCCAAAGACTTAGGAATGATTTCTCCTAAAAAAAGCGTTAACACTAAAGGCAGTCCAACTTTTAAAAGCAAGCCAGCTTTAGGACCCACTAAGTCGGACATGGTATTTTGGATTAAAACCGAAGCTAAGACATTTAAAATTAAAATCGTAACTAAAAGTTCTTTAGGGTTATCTAATAAATTAGCAATCAGCCTTTTTCGTTTATCCCCTTCTAATTTATAAGAACGTACAGTAAAAGGCGAAAGCGAAAAAAAGGCCGTTTCCGTAGCAGCTAACAAACCTAAAAAAACTAATAAAAAGACAAGAAAGGCGATATAGATCATTTAAACTATTTTTGGTGCGTAAAATGAACTTTCAATTTACCTTCAGGAACCACTCCCAATTCCTTCATTAAGATCAGCTCAATCCAAGCCGGATCACTTTGGGAATTGATTTTAAGCTGTAGGTCTTGATTTTCCAAGGTAATTTTTTTCTTTTCCGCCTGCAAATGTATAAGTTTATTTTTATATTCGCAAATTTGGCTATTTCGTCCTCTGACAGCACCATAATAAGCTAAAAAGGCAACCAGGCCAAAAAGCAGAACCCAGCAAAAACGTCTAAGCTCTATTTTAAAAAAATTCCTTTTAGGCTGAACCATTTTAAACTCTTTTTTAAGCTTCTGCCTTCTATTTACTTCCGCAACTTCTTCCTTCATTACCCTCTTTTACCTATAGCCGATTGTTCAAAAGAAAACAATTCTTACATTCTAGGAACTACGATGCCTTCTTGATGCATATATTTACCTTTACGATCAGCATAAGAAACATCACAGACCTCTTTAGCTTCAAAAAAGAGGACTTGAGCCAGTCCTTCGTTAGCATAGATTTTAGCAGGCAGAGGTGTGGTATTGGAAATCTCTAACGTAACAAACCCTTCCCATTCCGGTTCAAAAGGAGTAACGTTAACAATAATACCGCAACGAGCATAAGTAGATTTACCAATGCAAATAGTTAAGACATTACGAGGAATGCGAAAGTATTCCACACTCCGTGCTAGCGCAAAAGAATTGGGCGGAATAATACAATATTTACCGTTGATATCAACAAAAGCATCTTCTTGAAAGTTTTTAGGATCGACTAAAGAATTATAAACATTGGTAAAGACTTTAAACTCATCAGCCACTCGCAAATCATAACCGTATGAAGAAAGTCCGTAACTCACTATTCGTCTGTTATCTATCTGTTTGACTGAGTTATCAACAAAGGGCTCAATCATTTTTTGTTCAAGTGCCATTCTACGAATCCAGTGATCTGGTAATAGTGCCATCATAACCTCTTATTTTAAATTGTAAGAATTATGTATAGCCTTTGAAATACTTTTCTTGCTAGACTTTTATTTGATAAGGATTTGATTTTTATGGGCGAGAATTTCATTGAATCAGCTTTAAAAGAACCGGATGCAGTTTTTGAAGCTAATCTACGCCCTCAAGGACTGCAAGAATTTTTCGGACAAGAAAAATTACAACAACAGCTTTCCATTTTAATTGGCGCCGCTAAAAAAAGAAAAGAACCGTTAGGTCATGTACTTTTCTTCGGTCCTCCTGGTCTTGGAAAAACTACGCTAGCTTCTTTAGTTGCCAAAACTATGGGCACCAACCTGGTTTGTTCTTCAGGACCTATTTTAGAAAAAGCTACCGATTTAGCCGGCCTCCTAACTAATCTTTCTAAAGGCGATGTACTTTTCATCGATGAGATTCACCGCTTAAATAAAGTCATTGAAGAATATCTCTACCCTGCCATGGAAGATTTTAAACTAGATCTAATGATTGATTCAGGTCCTTCTGCCCGCAGCGTACAAGTTAAGTTAAATCAGTTCACTTTAATCGGCGCCACTACTAAATCAGGTTTAATCTCAGCTCCCATGCGTTCGCGTTTTGCTTTCTCTGCCCGTTTGGACTACTACCCTCATGACATTCTACAAAAGATCGTTTGCCGTTCTGCTAAAATTTTAAAAACCAGCCTCGATGATGAAGCTTCGCTAGCAATTGCTAAACGTTCCCGCGGCACTCCCCGCATTGCCAATAATCTTTTACGTTGGGTACGCGATTACGCTCAAATCAAAAACCAAAAAACCATCTCAGCCACTCTAGCTTCAGAAGCTTTAGAAATGCTTTTAATCGATGAAAAAGGGCTTGATGAAATAGATAAAAAATTACTTTCTATTATTATAGAACATTACAATGGCGGCCCTGTAGGTATTGAAACACTAGCCATTGCTTTAGGAGAAGAGAGTCATACTCTGATTGAAGTCTATGAACCTTATCTCATCCAAATGGGTTTTTTAAAAAGAACCAAGCAAGGCCGCGAAGCAACCCAAAGAGCCTATGCTCATATGGGTAAAAATTACAAAAAAAACGGAGAAGAAAAATGAAAAAAACATTTTTTCTTTTGGCTTTTTTCAGCCTTTTCAGTCTGTCAATTGTCAAAGCTGAAAATATTAACATTCTTTTAGAACAAAATGTCCACGAGGCTCTTTTAGAAGTCTGCGGTCCTTACTATGTTTACGATCCCAACAACAATTCCAAAATCACCTCCGGACTTCTGTCTAAGCGTTTTATTGTTCGCTCTACAGCAGAAGGTCTTAAATGGGGCGAGGAATTTGTCGGCATTAACCAAATCCGAGTCGTCCCTAGAAATAAAGACACCTCCCTGCTTTTAAATGGCATTCAGTACGATGGAGCAATCGCTATTTATAAAGTTGGCGACTCTCTCAAAATCATCAACGAAGTAGATGTCGAAGCCTATCTAAAATCTATCTTAACCGATCATTTTTCCTTTCCTATCGAAAGCGAAGCTATGAATGCTGTGGCGATTGTTGAACGTACTTGGGCTTATTTCCAAATCCAAAAAAACAAAAACTATTTTTGGCACGTAAATAAAAGCAGAATCGGTTACCAAGGCGCTGCTTTGATCATTCCTGATTCAGCGATCGTAGAAGCTGTCGATGCTACTAAAGATCTGATCTTAGTCAACTCTGAAACTAACGGCCCCTTCGCCGCTGTCTGGAATGAGCATTCAGCTGGAAAAACAGCTCCTTACCAAATGATCTTTAGACAAGACTTAAACGCCCCTAAAACAGGCGTTAGAGCTCCTCTTGCTAGCCTAGACCGTAAAGACACCAGCTGGTCTTATAGTATTTCTAAAGACAAGCTAGCCGCTCTGACCGGACTAAAGCAAGTTAATCGGTTAGAACTTTTTCAAGATAAAGGCTCTGGCAAAGTTTATGGCCTAAGGCTTAAAGATAAAACAACCACTCGCGACTTGGACTTTTTTACTTTGCAGTCAAAACTGTCTAAAAAAGCACTGCCTTCCAATGATTTTGTAATTGAAGCTCAAGACAAGGGAATTCGCTTCAAAGGCTTTGGTAAAGGCCACGGCGTAGGACTCTGTCTTTACTCTGCTTCACAGCTAGCGCAAAATGGCGAGATGGCCATGAAAATCCTCGCGAATTTTTTCCCTAGCACTTACATAGTCAATCTCACCGCTTATCCGCTGGATCTAAAACCGGAGAAAAAGCATAAAAACTAAAATAAAAAATAAAGTTTAGTAACTAAAAATATTTTTAGTTTTAGTTTGAATTTTGATCTATATTTTGTTTTTCATCTAGAAAGCACCCGAAACTGGGTGCTTTCTTTTTTTTAAAGAAAAAATAAAAATTGTTTTTAAGAACCCTTTCCAAGTAAAATTAAAGCTACGTGCCGGGGATCTCATGAATAAGAATAGGCTAAACTAGGTCAGAACCGGAAGGTAGCAGCCCTTAGCCTCGACTCTTAGGTTGTGACAAGTCTCCGGTACTTTTTTTATAATTATGAATTCTCTTCTAAAACCTTTTTTTTCACTGCTTTTAGTTCTCTTCTAAGGCTATCTTCCAAAGAAAAATCATTTTTCTCTGCTGCTGCAATAAGCGTTAGAAGTTTAGAAACCAGATCTTTTTCGCTCATTTTTTTAGACTTTTCTAACTCTTCTAATTCTGCTTTTAAGTTTTGATCTTCTGGTAAAGCAATCCCTGATTTTTTCAATCTTCTAACAACTAACTGAGCTCTCATTAACAAAGGCAATTTCTCTGGAATACCTGCTAATGGATGCTTTTGTTTTTTCTCGCTTTTCTTAATTTCCATCCATTCAGCCAACACCTGATCAGGTGTCAGTTTTCGTTTCTCACCGAAGATATGAGGATGTCTGCGGATCAGTTTTTCAGATAGATTATCTAAGGCTTCCGCAAAGGTAAATTTTCCTTTTTTTTCTGCCAGTTTAACGATAAAGACAATCGTATACATCAGATCGCCGATCTCTTCTTTGATCTTTACGAAGTCTTTTTCATCGATAGCTTCAACGGCTTCATAGGCTTCTTCTATCAGATATCTTTGCAGGTTTTCCAAGGTTTGTTTCTTATCCCAGGGACAACCACCGTCACCTAAGAGAGTATCCGCTATATCTAGTAATTTGGTCATTTCTTGCATTGTAAATTCCTTAAAATATTTTTAAAAAAATAACTGCAAAAGCTTTTTTAGTAATAACAGCACATTTCCTAAAAATTTGTTTATAGAGATATAAGGCTGTTATTTTAGCAGAAAAGTTAATTTATCTAAAGGCGGGTTCAAAAAAAATAAACAAGAGAAAAAGACTGAGTAAAACCAAAGAGCTCTTAATAAGCTCTTTTTACCATCTTCGTTCGTATTTGGGATTGTATGATATCTTTTGACAAGTTTTGGAGCAGGGAGAGCATTTCCTTTCTTCTTTCTTGTCTTCGTTTTTTTTCTTTGTCCCCAGAAAATCACAGGAAGCGACAGACCCCCCTGTCAGAAAAAAGCCTACAATAAGTATCATTAGCTTCCTCATTTTCCTCTCCTTGAAGATCAAGTCTTCTTAAGACTGCTATTACTAGAGAGTCTTTTTTTAAACAAGGTTTTTAAAAAAAAGATTTAATTTATTTTTAGTATTAGAAAGATATTTTTAGAAAAATAAATAAGAAGAAAGAAGTTAGAAAAAGAACTAAAAATTAAAAGAAGTAAAACAGGGAAAGAAAAAGAGCATAAAAAAAAAAACCGTCAAAAATTGACGGTTCTTTTTAAGACTTTGTAGGTCTAATTACGAGAATTACTTACGTCCTCTTCTTCTGCATCGTCAGAAGAAGAATCAATCTCGTCATTCCCACCTAAACCAAAAAATCTTGCGAGTTTATTTCCTGTAGTTCTAGCACCAGATGTAGCTGCTTGCCCAGCAGTTTGTACCGCTTTCTTAGCCGACTGTCCCGCTCTACTTAAATCTCCATGCATTACAGCTGTTGCTGCATCTCTTGCATGATCTCCAGTAGTTGCTGCACTTTCTAGGGCTAGGAATTTATCCATATATGTTTTACGGAACTCTTTACCTTTGCCTTCTTGTAAAACAGCAAGAACAAAAATTAAAGGTACATTAGGTATGTCTTTATGTTGCAAGATTCCTATACGATCAGAATTTACACCTCTTTCTTTTAAACCTTTTTTATCTTTAGTCCCAGTCCATTCTAATTTAAACATCTTTCCAAAAGTTTCAGAATTTCTCGCAGCTACAGAAACTATTTTTGCAGCTACTAATATTAACGGGATGGCTGCTAATAAACCAACAGGACCCATAGAAGCAACAGCAGCAACTGTTGCTCCAATCGCAACAGCTGTAATCATACCAGAAGCTGTTGGATGAGACAAAATCCATGGATTCAGTTCTTTTTCGCAAAATGTATTATATTCTCGCTGTAATTCTCTAAACTGATTTTGTGCGGCTCTAATAAGGTCTGCCATAATTGTCTCCATTTTGTTTTAAATCGCATTAATTATAACCTAAAATAATATTTAAAGCAAATTAATAACTTCAATTTTTATTAGCTTTATTTAGACTGTAACATACTTATTATCAATAGTTTAAAAAGAAGTAAAAAGAAACTCCAGCCTACGCATAAGTCTTTAAATATAAGGGATATACATTAATAACTAGAATTAAAAACAAATAAAAAAAGAACCGTCGAAAACCAACGGCTCTTTTTAAGACTTTATAGAGCTAATCAGACGTATTACTGACCATTTCTAGCAAAGGGTTTTCTTTTTGGCTGTATTGGTTTAGTTGCTATTACAGCTTCACTTGCATCTTCATCTTCTTTACTCTTCAAAAAACCCTTCACAGATGCTTTAATCTGCTGAAAGCGCTTACTCTCTGTTAATGGCTTTAATATCTCAGGATTTCTCTTAACAAGAATAGCTACGGCTAAAGCTACTATAGCAGCTAAAGCACCTACTAAAGCTGAACCAGTAGCAAAAGC
>CAZTYI010000007.1:0-28369 GCA_964618335.1 uncultured bacterium | reverse complement strand
CCTAACGGCTCAACATATTGATACTCATCTAGAATAGCATCGCCGACTATGGTTACCTTCAAATCAGCTAAGGCATGTATTTTTTCAATAATTTCATCTAAAGAAAAATACTTTTTAAGATTACTGATAAAACTTTCCACTTCCGGAGAAGAGGGCATAATATGTTTATTGATTAAAGCAGATGAACTAAAAACAATATCATCAGAATAGTAAACCGAACCACCGTGGTCTTCAACAGCAGAGACTTCTTTGGAAATTTTACCCGTGATATCCTTGCTATGCTCTTTATATTCTTTACCTTTGACATAAATATCAGGCTGGATTTTTTTTATCGCAGAAATAGCATCAGGCTCATCGTTTAAAACCACATAATCCACAAAGCTGATAGAAGAAAGCGTCTCAAGACGGAGCTTTTCATTAAAAGCCGGCCGCCCAGGCCCTTTATTTACATAACGGTCGGGAGTCACAGACACGACTAGCTTATCTCCCAACTTTCTGGCTTCTTTTAAATGTCGGATATGGCCTGGATGTAAAAGATCAAAAACCCCATGGCACTGAACAATTCTTTGTTTTTTGTCTTGCTTTATTTTTTTTAAGATTAATTCCAATTCTTTAAAATTTTTGATCTTATTTTGCATAAGCCAATTGATCTTTAATTGATTTGGTAAAGTAGTCAGTTTTCCATAAATCTACGATTGTATGCAAAATAAAAAAATGGCCGGTTTCTACTAGTCCGTAGTCTTCTGCATTGATCCAAATGTTTAAATCTCCCATTTCTCTTAAAGGATTATCAGATAAAAAGCCGGAAAGGGTAATTAATGACGCTTTTTTTTCTTGAGCAACTTCAGCTGCATTTAAGATATTTAAAGACTGACCAGAACTACTAATAGCTACTAACAAATCTTCTTTTTTCATTAGCCTTTCTAAAGGCACACTAAAAACACGTTCATATCCATAATCATTGGAAAGGCAGGTCATAATATTAGAATCGAATAATGTCAAAGCCGGGATATTTAAGCCCTTTAAAAGATCAGTCGCAAAATGCGAAGCAATGCCGGCGCTGCCTCCATTTCCAATTACAAAAACCTTGCCTTTATTGTTTGCTGTTTTTTGTAAGAGATGTCCAAAAAGATTAACTCCTTCCATCGGATCTAAAAGATTATCCTTTTTATTTTTGTCATTATTTTTAACTTTGGCTTGATCTTGTTTAGTATACTCACATGTTTCTACTGAATGATACAGTTCTTGCAATCTTTTAAAGATCATATTTTTTGAACTCCTTCTTTTTCTTTGCCTAAATACTTAAACCACTTTTCAGTTGCTTTTTCAATATTCTCAGGCTCCCAAAGAGGAGCATCTTTAAAATCTTCTAATTTTTCCAAAAGTTTAGCTACTCCTTCTTCAAAAGAGACTTTAGCTTTCCATCCAAGTTTTTGCTCTATTTTAGAAATATCAGCAAAAGTGCAGTCTGGTTCTCCCGGCCTTTTAGGGATATTGATCACTTCTCCATTACCTAAAAGTTCTATCAAGCGATTAACGCTATAATGACCAGAGCTGCCGACATTAAAAATCTCACCGGACAGATCAGAAGCTGCTGCTGTATACATAGCATTGGCTATATCCGTTACATAAGTAAAGTCTCTAGTCTGCTTACCATCTCCAACTATGGTAAAAGGCTTATTCCTAAGCATTTGGCCTAAGAAAACCCCGAATACCGCACCGTAGGCTCCAGTCGTTCTGGCTCTTGGTCCATATACATTAAAGAAGCGCAGGGAAAGAGCCGGAAGGCTGTAAAGCTGAGCCCAATGCATCACCGTCTCTTCTCCTAAATACTTAGTTAAAGCATAAGGATATTGAGGATTGATTTGAGCTGTTTCAGGAGTTGGATATTCTTTGGCAATGCCGTAACAGGAAGAAGAGGCTGCATAGATAAAGCGCTTAACATTAGCTTGTTTAGCACATTCTAAAACGTTGAAAGTTCCTAAGACATTGGTTTCAAAATAGTCTCTTGGTTTTTCAATCGAAGGAACAATATCAGCTAAAGCAGCTAAATGAAATACCCAGTCTACTTCTTGTTTTCTAAAAATATCTTCTAAAGCTGTTTTTTCTCTAATATCAGCTTTTTGAAAAGAAAATTTAGGGTGATTCTGGACTGATTTTAAATTTTTTAACCAGCCGCCAGATAAATTATCAATGACTAAAACTTCAAAGCCTTTTTCTAAGAGTAACTCTGTTAAATGGCTGCCTATAAAACCTGCACCACCTGTGACAATTGCTTTCATTTATTTAAAAGATCCTCCTTCTCGATCAAGATAGCCTTTTTCATAAAACTCATCGATATGATCACGTATATATTGAGGGAAAGACTCATCAATATGAACTAGTTCACAAGCTTTAGTAACCCCTTCATATATTTTTTCAGGATTTAAGCTATCTTTATCTGCTAACATCTCTTTCCAATGACTAAAAGATTGGCTTTTTTCTGCATAAATTTTAAAACCACCCATGCTGCTAAAATGCCAGCCACCATCTGGAAAAGTCATATGTCCAAACCTACGATCTCTAACTTTTTGAGGTTTATTTTTTTTTAGGTATTTATATGTAGTTAAAATAGTTGCTGTCATTGGCTCTTTTACTTTTCTATTATAAAAACATTTATAAAAATCTAAAATAGGCACTAATACCGGATCTTTGTTTTTATGCAAACGCTTTACCATCTGTTTAACTTTACTTCCACGCAAAATTTCATCTAAATCAGTTATAATAATGATATCTGCAGGATGACATTTTTTAAGCCCTCTCATTAGTTGATTACGCTGAAAGAATTCTCTTTGCCAAGGATCTTCCACTCCTAAATAAGGTCTTTCTTTAACAACTACATGAATGATCTTATCTAAGTATTTTTCATAGCGCTGTTTATTTTCTTTAAAATAAAGTGGCTTTGGTTTGCCGTTTTGACATTCTATAAATTCTGCAATAACAAATTTGTCGACATGATCGTATAACTCTGCCAGATGCACTTCTAAAAGGTCTAATTCATTTAAAACCATAAAACAATCATAGATCTTAGGTTTATAAAAGATTGGGACTTTGAAACCCCATTCTAAAATAGCTAAAGATGAACATATAAATAAAAGAACAGAAACACACCATAAAATAACTTTACGTCCCATAAAACACCCAACTAATTTATAAAAATAATAAAACAAGATAACCTAATTTTTTTTTTAGGAAAAGAACTTTGATCTCAAGAATAACCATTTAAAAAGCTTTATAAAAATAACAATTTTTCAGATAATTTTTTACTTATTACAAAAACAAACCATACCTCAAGAAGAGTGTTTATAATACCATTCTACTTGCCGGGGGAGAATAAAAACTTATGCAACAATTAATACAATCCAAGATCAAAAAAATTAAGCGCCGTTTCGGAAACACTTATTCTTTTATAGCTGAATATCAACTTTATCTATTCATAGCACAATCTCTTCAAAAAATTCTCTCTGCTTTAAAAAATAAAAAAGAATTTTCTACAGCTTACATAGGAACTTCTCTTTTTCCTATTATAGAGAGTTTGTCTGATGTAGGTTTTATTATAAAAAACCCACTTAAAGGCTTTTTTGGTCATACACCAAACGACATTTCACACCCTTATAATCCTTTAAAAGAAATCACAAACCATACTTTTGATGTTGTTTTTATTGAAAATTCTTCTTTTCTAAAAGATCCGAATATACTGCAAATATTAAAACAAAAAAAAACTTTTATTTTTAATCTCCAACTATTTTCTGAAACCTTTAAAAAAACATTACAATCGATCAGAAAAAGAAATTTTGAAACCTGTTTACATCCGAACAAATTAGCTATTTTAGCCCTAATGTCTCATTTTTGCCCTATAAAAAGCTTTATTTTAGAAGTAGGTTCTTATCAATGTGGAACTACAATTTTCTTAGCTAAATTATTAAAATTACTAAATAAACAATCCCATGTTTTTGCTCTAGATTCCTTCGAGGGAATGCCTCCGGCTACAGATTTTGATAAAATAGATAAAGTGTATTATGATTCTGGAACTTTTCAAAACAACTTTATATCTCTTGTTTCTAAAAGAATCAAAAAAGAAAACGTTGCTAATCATATTACTTTAATCAAGGGAAATGTTACAGATACACTTCCAACACTTATAAAAAAAGAAAAGAAATGTGATTTTATGTTTTTAGATACCGATCAATACAAAGGAACACAAGCTGGCCTTTGGGCCGCTCATCAATTTAAAACCCCTTATATTATTATTGATGACACTTCTCTTTCCGGGGTAGATATAGCAATTAAAGAATTTTTAAAAGAACATTCCGAATATACCAGATCTAATTTAATAACAAATTTTGATTTAGTATTTAATAAAAATACTCTTTTTAAGACTACCTAATTTCAGTTCTGGCTGATCTTTGGAAAAACTTTTTTCTTGTTTCAAAATGATTTCCAAACTTTCTTCGACTTCTTCTACAGTAATGTCTTTTAAACAACTCATTTCTAAACAGCCTTTTCTTTTAAAGCAGGGAAAACAGTCCATTTTTTTTATTAGCGGCTGTGAAAAAGCAACAGGAGGAGTCCAATGATGATGATTATTCAAGCCAGTAAAAAGAATGACAGAAGGTACATTATATGCTCCGGCTAAATGAGCTACTAAAGAATCTGAGCAAACTACTCCATGGGCATTCTGTACTACAAACTGCAGCTCATCAAAATTCAACTGATTGCAAAGATTAGCCGCTTGAGAGAAGTTTTTGGTGATATTAAAAATAGAGGCCATTTCCTGATTGCCCTTACCTGTGAAAGCTAAAAAAAAGCCCTTTTCAATCAAGTGTCCAGCTAATTTTTTCCATCTCTCTTCCGGCCATTTTTTCAAATCCGCTCCTGCTCCCATATGCATAATCAAATAGCCTTTTTTCTCAAACTCCAAAGGCAGCAATCTTTTATCCTCGATTAAAGGCTCTTTAAGACAGACTGATAATTTGGAAAGAAAAGCAGCAGAGATCGGAATCTCTTTTAAAAGCTCTAAATAATATTCAGAAGCATACTGGTTTTTGTTTTTAAAAAAGATTGCATCCGTCAGTAAATTTTTAAAGCCGCCACTGACAAACCCTAATCGTCTAGGAATTTTAGCTTTCCAAAGTAGAGGAATGCTATTAGGAAAATAAAAATAAAGATCGATGGCTAAATCATATTTTTCCTGCTTAATTTCTTTTAACGCCTGTTTGCGCATGCGATAATACTTTTTCAGTTTTTGAAAAAAGCCCAGCTTTTCCCGATTAGTTTTCCAATGGTCTAAAAGATGCACTTGATCAACGAGCGGATGTTTAGAAACTACCTCAGCCGAACTGCTGCTGACTAAAAATCCAATCTTTGTTTGAGGAAAGGCTGCTTTTAAGACCGGCAGTACAGAAGTTGCAATAACTACGTCTCCCAAATGGCCTAAATTGCTAAGCAGAATTTTTTGAGGAAGAGTTGAATTCCTAGGCTTTCTTTTTAAAAATAACTTACAAGGAAAGGTGAAAAGATCTAAAAGAAAAAGTAGGGTCGCCAGTACAGGGTTTTTTGCTAAATACACACCTAAAAGAGGTGTCTGTTTTGGCATAAAGGTAAAAATCCCTAGTTTAAAAAAAAGTATATTTCAAAACGGTCAAAAAAACAACTGCTTCTATATCTTTCTCTTTTCTTTTTTCGCTTTGGCTTTAAAAGTTTATACTTTTATCAAATAAAGCCGAACAAGCTTTAAGAAAGATTGGCCTCTTTCATGGTTTTGATATTGAAATAGCGTTTATCTTCCAAAGCATCTGGTAGTAGTTTTTTTTCAAAAGCAACGAATAGATCTTCAATAGCTTTTTCAATATTGTAAAGTGGCTCGAAACCAATCGTTTTTTTTATCTTATCTGAATTAACGTGATAAGAACGGTTGTCGTTGCTTTTTTCAATTTCCAACTGAACCTTTCTTTTTCGTCCCATGACTTTCGCGGCCATCTGACCTAAATCCAAGACTGTATGGTTGTGATACCCTACATTAAAAATTTCACCTTGGACTTTAGCTTTTGGAGCTGTCAGCACATGCAGATAAGCACGCACCATATCATCTATATGGATGTTAGGACGCATCTGATCACCACCCATCACTTTCACTTTACCTGTATTATAAGCCAGATTAGCCAAAATATTGACTACCAGATCCAATCTCTGACGTGGAGCATAACCGCAAACTGTAGCTGGCCTTAACGCTGTGCAAACAAAATGATCGCTTTTATACTTCATTAAAATTTTTTCGCATTCGGCTTTAAACTTAGAATAGTCAGTTAAAGGTTCTAATTCCATATCTTCTGTCACATTTTGTTCAGATTTAATGCCGTAGACAGAAGAAGAGGAAGCATAAATAAAGCGTTTCACTTTATTTCTTTTAGCCAATTTTACAAAAGGTTCAAAGGCGTCGAGATTAATAGATTTTCCTAAAGCTGGATCTAGCTCAAAACTGGGATCGTTGGAAATACAAGCTAAATGGATTACTGCATCGATTTTTTTAAGCGCTTTGTCAACCTGCTCAAAGTTTCTCAAGTCTGCTTTAATTTGTTTGAGATTTTCATTTTTCTCTAAATTTTTAAAAACATCTCCATATAAATAAAGGTCATAAACCGTGACTTTATATCCTTTTTCTAAAAGAGCTGGCACCAGTTTGGAACCCACATAACCCGCACCGCCGGCAACTAAAATACGCATCTTAAAAACCTCTTTTTAAATTAAAAATTTAATAAAAAAATATAGGGAAGATCAGATTTTCTGGCTACCCAATAATTCTTACCCTTTGTTTGTTTAATTTAAGAGCAGAGAAAAAAAGAAAAACGAAAAGAAGGAAGAAAAGAAAAAGAGCTATAACAATAACTATCTTTGACTGATTGAAAAAGAAGGGAAAAGGGTTCTGTAAAACGGCTTTACATTAAGACAAGCTGCTTTGCATTTTCTTTTTTTCTGCTGTGCGTATTTCTTGTTTCATCCGGCCAAGATCATGGCCTTCAAAATCAACAAATTTAAAAAAACATTCAAATTCAGGATATTTATTAATGACCTTCTTAGCCATTTCTTGAGCTACAAAGCGGTAGTTAGGATGTCCGGCTGGAGAAGAACGTAACTCACAAAGCCATTGCAAAGCACGCAGATTAATATGAAAATACCAGCGTAGATTATAAGCCATCGGTACTACATATTGAGCTTCTTCCGGCAATTCCTTAGAGATTGTATCATAGGTTTTTTTTGCTTTTTCCATAGCCGTGCGGTATTCTTTTTCCATTTCCGTGCCCAAGATCTCGCTAGGAATATAGTATCCATAATGGCAGCTCAAAAGCTGCCGTTCTTGAGTCAACATACGATGACGCTGCAAATCTCTATAAATACCAAAATCACAAAGCAGCTCAAAAGTAAAACTAGCTCTTTCTAAAGCTCTAGGAGATTTATGGCGGCGGTTTTCGCGAGAGACAGATGCTGCTGCAAAAACATTTTTAATTTCTGTAGAAGAGAGGGTTTTAACATAGTCTTGCAATTCTTCCAAACCGACTTGACTATTTTCAAACAGCAAAGTTGCCGCTACTTTCTCAACAGCATCAGCATCGGAACTAATTAATTTTACGCCCCACTCTGGAGAAGTTTCTATACTAGACTCATGCAAAGCTACTTGCGTTTGAAGCTCCTCTTTCATTTTCTCTGAAAATTGCGTAAAGGTCTGATAATACCGATTAGTCGGTTCCGCTCGACGGATAAAAGAAGGAATGGTTTTAAAAAGTTCTTGATAAACCTCTTTGCCCAAATCTTGCAGCTCAGCCAAATTATGCGAAGTTAGTTGCTGGGTAATTTTTTCAAAAAAACGACCATTACCGAAAAGACCTATATTAGTCAAAGTCGCAGCTGGCAAAAGACCACGCAGACAATCTAAAACTTTTGCTCTTAAAGCTGCTGTATAAGCAATTTTAGAGATTTGATGCTCTTTAGGAAATTTTTGTTCAATGATGGCTGTCAGTGGAGGGATAAGTTTAGAGTAGGTGTCAAAAAGAAAATTACAGGATTCTAAATAAAGATCGCGGTAAGCAGAAGTCATTAAAATCGGCTCTTTATAAAAGAGATATTCATCTTTGACCTTCTGGTCAAAATACATGTAACGAGTGGATTTTTCTAAAGGAGAGCCTCCAATCCGGCAATCTTCGATATGCTTAGCGGCAATCATGGAAATATTTTCCATAGCTAAATGAGCTCCGCCTAGTTCACCGATCGAATCATCTCCATAACCATCTAAAATACGATTGTAAAAATTTTGAGCCTTTTGAATAGCTGCGCTCTGATCTTCTAAAGAAACCGGTCTTTTTTCTCCTGCAATAGAGGCAAAAGAGGTGTCTTCATTGTGGATAAATTCATTCAAAAGTAGCAAACGCAACCCTAGATTAGAACGGGAATAACGAGAAAAAAGAGCTCCTTTGACTACTTCTGGTAGATTTTGAATAACAAAAGTATTTAAATGCGTATTAGAAACAAATTTATCTAAAATTTTTTTTTGGACATCCGTAAATTCTTCGAAAGTTTCAGACACTATAGACCCTCTTTAAATTTCTCAAATTTAGGGTGCCATAGATAGCGGGCTTTTTTCAAGTAAAATCACCGTTTCTCATAGTATAAATACACTTAAAAGAAAGGCCTTTTTTTGTTTCTATTAACCTGTCTCAATCAAAAAAGTTTTTATCTTCTTCAAAGAAAAAAAAACACTTGAGTGATTAAGTATAAAACACCTCTAAAATGTTGATAGTTGAACATTATTAAAATGAGAGGTATACTTATTTCCGTTTTAGGGAAGAGTTTTTGAAAAACAAACTTCTCATAACCATTTACAAAGGCGCGAATGGGCTACTTAGAAGAGTTTCAAAAAAAGATTAATCAAAATAACTATTACGAATTTTTAAAGCTCTGGGAAGAATATTACCATTCAGAACAAATCGATCCTAAAGAACTTTATCAAATTTTAAATTTAGCTAAAAATTCAGAATTGGTTCAAAAGTTCGGTCAACATGCAGACCGTTGCCTGCCTCTTTGGAAAGAGCTACCCGAAAGCAGGGAAAAAGCAGATATTATCAAACTTATTTTTGATATTCAAAACACTAATACAGAAGATCTGGCAAATTTAGCTTATTTCTATTTAAAAGAAAAAAATCCAGATGACTCTCTTTTCAACGAAAAAATCCGTTTAATCGGGCTAAGACGCAGAAAAGATTTTCAAGGAGCAATTTCCGGGTATGAACTTTTATCCCATTTAAATATCGGCAAATTTGTTTATCACACTGCTGGATGGGGAACAGGAGAAATTATTGATCTTTCCAATATCCGGGAAGAAATGACTATTGAATTCGAATATGTGATTGAACCAAAACATTTAACTTTTAGCAAAGGGTTAAAAACGCTGGTCCTTTTACCAGATAATCACTTCTTAGCTTTGCGTTTTGGACAACCAGAAGTTTTAGAAAAAATGAAAGAGGAAAGTCCTCTAGAATTAATTTCTCTGCTTTTAAAAGATTTAGGCCCTAAATCTGCCTCAGAAATTAAAGATAATCTGGCAGAATTAATTATTCCTGAAAAAGATTGGGGCAAATGGTGGCAAAATACTCGTGCAAAACTTAAAAAAAGCACCAAAATTAAAGTCCCTGAAGATTTAAATGCTCCTTTTGTTTTAAGAGAAACAGAACTCTCTCATGAAGAAAAACTATATGCTGATTTAGAAAAAGCTCCAGAAATCAACACAACTATTCAACTGGTATATTCTTTTTTGAGAGATTTCCCTCAAACTTTAAAAAATGAAGAATTTAAAACAGCTCTGTATTCAAAGTTATCGGAAATCAGCGAAAACCCAGAAATTAAAAAGGCTCATAAAATCCAAATTCTCTTTTTGCTTTTAGAAATCTGCTCAGAAAACAAATTTGAAGAAACTATTGCCTCTATTCTAAAAAAAGAAGAAAGACCGCTTGAGCTTTTAAATCAAATTGAAATCATTCATTTTCAAAAAAAACTGCTGGAAGAAATCAAAAAACACATCTCTTCATGGGAAATGCTTTTTTTAGAAGAGTTTTTCCTAGCTAAAGGGCATTTCATTCGCGACTTTGTTTTTGATGAATTAAGAAAAGAAAAAAAACAAGATAACCTCAAACAAAAATTAAAAGACCTGATTGTAGATCCTTTAAAACATCCGATTGCTTTTGTCTGGTTTTTTCAAAAAACACTTAAAGATGAAGACGCTTGGATTTTTGACCAAACTTTAAAAAATAAGTTTTTTGAAAATCTAATGGTCTTACTATCTTCCATTAGCAACAATACCGAAATGAAAGATCTGACTAAAAAGATCACCTCTCTGCTCGTCTTTGACAACTTTAAATTAGTACGCGATTCCATAAAAAATGCTTCAGAAGATGAGGTCAGTGAACTTCTTTTACTTTCTACGAAATGTCAAAATCTTTCCGATCATGAAATTAAAATTATTCACTCTCTTGGAGAAACTGTTTATCCTGCTTTAAAAAAACAAAACGAAAAAGATGAAAATGAAGAATTGATTCTTTGGGCGACTAAAGAAGGGTATAAAAAAATCCAAAACAAACTTAAAAATTTAGCAACTGTGGAAATGGTCCACAACGCTAAAGAAATTGAAGAAGCGCGCCTTCTTGGAGATTTAAGAGAAAACGCAGAATTCAAAGCTGCTTTAGAACGTCGTGATCGAATTCAATCAGAGCTTAAGCTTTTATCAGACCAAATAAAAATATCCCGGATCATAACTGAAAATGATATTTCCCTAGACAAAGTCGGTGTCGGCAATATTGTTGAATGTCAAAAATCAGATGGTACAACAATCGGTTTTACTATTTTAGGCCCTTGGGAATCCAATCCGGAAAAAAGGATTTTTTCTTTCCAATCTCAATTAGCACAAAAAATGTTAGGGTTAAAAGTCGGTGAAAAATTTTCCTTTCAAAATGAAGATTATCAGATCCAGAAAATAGCTAGCTATTTGCGTTAAAAAAAGCTATACCCTTATATAAAAGTTCATATTTAAAATAATTTTTCAGGAAAAAAGCATGCAAGAAAAAAAACTTTTTCAGCTGGTCATTGCTACTACCAATTTTCATAAATTAAGAGAGTACAAAATTCTTTTACAAGAATTTACCCACTTAGATCTTTTAAGTTTAAAAGATTTTCCTCATTATCAACCTGCGGAAGAAACCGGTTCTTCTTTTAAAGAAAATGCTGCTGTCAAAGCTGAAAATGCAGCCAAAGCTATCAACCAATGGGTTCTAGCTGATGATTCTGGTTTGGTAGTTCCTGCTCTACAAGGAGAACCTGGGATTCGCTCTGCTCGTTATGGAGGTCAAAATGCCAGCGATGCTGATAATCGCAAAAAACTTTTAGCTAATATGAAGGATTTAAAAGAAAACGAGAGGACTGCTTATTTTGAATGCTGTATTGCCATTGCCTCTCCTGACGGCCTGAAAAGATGTGTTTGCGCTTCAGTAGAAGGTAGCATTATAAATCAAGAAAAAGGGGGCAGCGGATTTGGTTACGATCCTCTTTTCGTGAAAAACGACTACAATAAAACCTTCGCCGAGCTTGAAGAGTCTTTAAAAAACAAAGTCTCCCATCGCAGAAAAGCCTTAGATAAAATCACGGCTTATCTTAGATCTCTAGCCTTTGAAAGAGTTTAACGCGTAGAAAAACCCTGATATAATTCACTTGGGTTTACATAAGAAATATCCATTTCTTCAATTTTTCCAGCGCCAGGTTTTTTTATAATATTTTCTAATAAAATTTCTAACTGCTTCTTTTCTCCTACAGCTTTGACTAACACACTACCGTCAGGTAGGTTTTGCGCATATCCCGTTAAATTCAGTTCTTTTGCATAATTTTGAACTGCAGAACGAAAAAAAACACCCTGAACATCTCCTTTAAAAAGAGCTCTCAGTTCAGTCTTCATATATTCCTTTTACCTCTTTCTCTTTCTTTTGATAAACCACTGTATCCCAAGGATAATTTTCAATTAAATGAAAAATTTCAGCAACAGATTCAGTTTGATTAATACCGATTCTTAAGGCTTTAGTATAACTGCAAAATTTCAAATACCAACCGGCTAAACGCCTCATATCAAAAACGGCTTTTTTTTCTATTTTTTGATATTTTTGAATTTTAAAAAAATGGTTCAAAAGAGTTTCTTTGATTTCTTTGGTACTTCTTATTTGAAAATTGGGATATTTAGCAATTTCCTGAAAAATCCAAGGCTGGCCAATCATTCCTCGAGAAAGCATCACTCCATCACAATCAGTCTCTTCAAACATTTGGAAGACATCTTCGGCATAAAAGAGATTTCCATTACCGATAACCTTAATTTTACGAGCAGCTTGTTTACAGTCTTTAATGATTTTTAAATTCACTCCTCCACGATAACCTTGAGCGCGAGTTCGCCCGTGTATGATCACAGCTTTAGCTCCAGCTTGTTCAGCAATTTTGACAATTTCCGGAGCGTTAACTTGCTCTTCATTCCAGCCCATTCGAATTTTTACAGTCACAGGTAGATCGACACTGCCAACTATAGCTGATAGCACTTCTCCGATTAAATCCGGATTTTTAAGCATGGCTGAACCGCTGCCATCTTTAGTCACTTTATCTACTGGGCATCCACAATTAAGATCTATTAAATCAAATCCCATGTCTTCAATTATTTTAGCAGCCTGTTTAGCCACTTCTGGCTGGCTACCACAAAGCTGGGCTCCGATAGGATGTTCTGATGAGACAAAGTCCAAATAACGCAAGGTGGCTGGAATTTTACGCACTACCGCTTCAATTTTAACCATCTCGCAAAAAATAAGACCTGAAAAAAAATCCCTGCAAAGCTGACGAAAGGGCTGATCGGTATAACCAGCCAATGGAGCACATAATATATTGTTAGGCAATTTCAAACTGCCTAACTGAAAGTCAGTTTGATAGCCTGTCATAGAAGGGAAAGAATAAATCTTTGAATAAATCTTAAAACAAAAAAAGCAATTATCGGGCTAATATCAAGATTTCCCAATGGTGGAATAAAACGGCGGAACAGGTTTAGATAAGGATCTGTATATTGGCAGATAAAAACCCAAATCTGAGATCTTCCAGACCCCATAAACCAAGAACCTATAATCCGAGCTAGTAGAAGCAAGGAATAGGCTGTAAAAAATAAATTTAAAAGATTAATGAACATAAAATTTTTGCTTATAACTTTAGCTTATTTTTGCATTTTTTTCATCTAATTCTTTGCTGTAATTTGCTTCCCTACTAAAATAAGCCTTCGTTTTTTTATCGAAAAGGATTTTTCATGAATCGAGCAGGAATATTTTTTGAGAAAGACAAAGCCTTGGTAGCTCAAACTACTTCCAAAGGTAAAATCTTAAATTTAAAAACCATCCCCAAAAGGGATGTAAAGCAGCTTGACACCATTTGTAAGCTTTTTTTTACAGCCGGAGTTCTCCCTCCCAGCCAAGTCTTGGTCAAGACTACGGAAATGAAAACTCTGAGCAAATGGCTTTTCAAAAAAAATCTACATTTACAAAAAGATATTATTACCGCTTTGCCTAAAGACGAGGCCATCTCTATCGTTCAAATCTCAAAGCAATCTTCTAAAAAAACAACTCTCTCTTTTCAAATTACCAAAAAAAAATATCTATCTCAGTTTTTAAACGAATTAGATCCTCATATTTTAATTTCTACCCCTCAGGCTTTAACCCGCTTTGCTAGACACTATTTTCCTCAAAATCTTGATCTGGCAATTATTCATTTAGGAGAAAGCGAAACAACCTGTTTACATCTTAAATCCGGCTTTTTAACCTCCAGCTATACCATTAATTCAGGACTGGGAGAGATTAGTACCCAAGAAGGGCAGAGCGTTGAAAAGCTCAGCGAAGCTAAAAAACAGCTTTTAGAAAATCTATCTAACCAAATCAACAACATCCTAACTATTTTTGCTAAAGATGATAAAATAGCTCTTTTGCTGACTGGAAAAGAACTGCTTTTAAAGCACTTAGACCTATTTATTTTATCTAAAAATAAAGATTTGATTTCCTCCTTGCTGCAACCAGAAAACCCTGATTGGCAGCGTTATGCTATTGCCATTGGGGCCTCTTTAGAAGCGGCTAATACTTCTCCTATGCAATTTCGTGACGGCTCTTTTTTTTCTAAAAGACTGATTCGTAAAACATACAAAATGTTATCTGCCTGTTTTCTCTTCTTTTTAACCCTTTCTGGTTTGATCTTTTGGCAAGGAGAAACCATCGTTAAAGATAAAATAACTGATGTAACCGAAAATTTTTCTAAGCTTTTTTCATCAACCCCTTCTTCTTTTCAAGATCTAGAAAAACGTTTAATTCTTTTAGAAAAAAAAGAAGAAAAGAACCCCTTTCTAGTTACAGCTCCTAAAGTCAATGAGGTGCTTCTTTGGATTTCTTCCCATCCTCTCTTTTCCCAAAAGAAAGAAGTGGAAATAACTGATTTTAAATATGAATTAGTCTCATTGCCTAAAATAGGGAAACTTAAAATTCCTTATTTAGCCAAGGTTGAACTGGTTTTTAAAACTGACAATTCTATTCTAGCTCGACAAATCCATGCGGCTCTGCAAAAAGGAGATGGTTTAATCGCTCTAAAACCAGAGCTTCTTTGGGAAAGTTCAGACCCTATTTATAAAGCTATTTTTTACTTACGCAATCAGGTTCGACATGAAAATTAAAACCTATTTTATGAGGGCTTTACAGGTTTTTGCGTGCGTTTTACATTCACTCTTTAAAATGGTAAAAAAAAGGATTTTAAAACACCGTCTTTCGCTTTACATGCCTACTTATATGCTTTACATTGACTTTTGTATGCTTGACATGGCATGTTGTATGCTTGACATGGCCACTTTTGGGCTTTACAAGAATTTGAGAAAACAGAGGTTTTTATGTTAATTAAACACCGTTATTTATTAATTTCATTCTTTGTCACAATCCCTCTTTTTTTAATTTTTTATTATTTTTCTCAAACAGTCAAAATCCAAGAAATCAATCAACGCATCATCTCTTTACAAACAGTTTGTAAACAAGCTCATTTAAAACAGCAAAATTGGCAGCAGAAACTTAATAAGTACCATCATGCCGATCCTTTTTTTATTCAAAACACTTTAGAAAAGCTCTCTTTTTTAGAAGCCGAAAAAAAAGAGTTAAAAGCACTGTCAAAACATGCCGTCTTTAAAAATAACCCGGAATTAAAACAACGTTTAAATCAAGATTTTGCATCTCTTAAATTTAAGCAAAAGAATCTCAAAAAAGACCACAAAATTATTGAAAGCGAAGAAATAAACCAAACAAAAGTAGAACTGAACCATTCTGATCTAATGCGTCTTTTAAGTTTGATCGAAGAAACCTTTATAGATCAATATCAACCAAGCCTCTCATCTCCTCAATTAATCATCCAAAAATTCATCTTAAGCAAAACCCCTTATTCTACTTTTCAGTTAGATCTAAACCTATATAAAAGAGAGTTCCTAAATGAATAAAATCCTTTTTTCACTCTTGTTTATAGCCTGCAGCTGCTCCCACCAGCCAGCCTCTCAAGAAGAGCTAGTTTGCGTGCAAATAGTCGACCGTAATGATTTAACTAAAACTATTTCTAGTCGGGACAGGATGAAAGTGCTACAAAAAACTAATTTTCTTTCTTCCCAACCTTATAAGCAAGTCGTACGGGTTTACAACACTAAAGGACAAACTCAAAAACTATCTAAAATCACTTCTTATCATCCCAATGGAAATCTCTGGCAATATTTAGAAGTTGTTGATTCAAGAGCTTGCGGAAAATATCAAGAATTTCATCCCAATAACCAAATAGCTATGCAAGCCAATGTGATTGGAGGGCCAGCATCTCTCTCCATAGAAGATAAAAAAAAATGGCTCTTTGACGGAGAAAGCCTAGCTTTTAATGAAGAAGGAAAAATCTTAGGTCGTTTTTTCTATGAAAAAGGAGCTTTAGAAAAAACCGGCTTTCATTATTATCCCTCTGGCCAAATTCAAAAATCTATTCCCTATCTACATAATGAAATCACTGGAGAGCTTGTGGAATATTTTGAAAATGGAAAAATCAAAACTAAAACTAGCTATCAGCAAAGTAAAAAAGAGGGTAAAGCTTTTGTTTATTTTGAAAATAGCAAGCTTAATTTTCAGGAAAATTACGAACAAGATCTGTTAATGGATGGATCTTATTTCAATGAAGAACAGGAACTTATCAGTTTTATTCATCAAGGATCCGGATTTAAAAGTTTATTAGATCAAGGTAAAATTAAAACGCAGATCGAATATAAAAAAGGGCTTCCTTGCGGATTGGTTAAAAACTTTAATGCTCAAGGGCAACTACTCCATCTTTACCATCAAAATAAAGACAAAAAAGAGGGCGAAGAAATTGAATACTATCCAGAAGAACTACCTAAAATTAAAATAAGTCTGCAATGGCATGAAGATCAAATTCAAGGCACTGTTAAAACTTGGTATGAAAATGGAAAGCTATCTTCTTCTTCTGAATGGTCTAATAATAAAAAAAATGGCCTAAGCACTTCTTGGTATCAAGAGGGCTCCTTAATGCTGGTAGAAGAATATGAAAATAATCGATTGGAAAAAGGCCAGTACTATAAAAAGGGAGAAAAAAAACCTACCTCTTCTATTAGCAATGGAAGCGGAGAAGCAACTCTTTTTGATTCGGATGGTAATTTTTTAAAGAAAATTACGTATATTCAAGGGCGGCCTAATTTCAATGAATAAAGCTAAAATCAGAAAAAAATTTTTATTAGTTCGTAAAATTTCTGAAAAAAGAAAAAAGGAAGCCTGCTGTAAAGCCTTAGAAACTCTAGCTGTTATCATCAAAAAATATTCTAAAGTACTCTCTTTTGCTTCTACCAAAGATGAATTAAACCTCTGGCCGTTAAATAATCTGCTGCTGAAAGAAAAAAAACTGTGTTTACCAAAAGTCTTTGGCGATACTTTAAAACCTTATTCTGTAGAAAATATCTCGGATCTAAAATTACATGCTAAATGGAAAATTTTAGAACCTATTTCAAAAAGCTCACAACTACTGGCTTTAAAAGACATTCCAGTAGTCTTAGTTCCTGCTTTGGCTTTCGATCAAAATGGATACCGCTTAGGCCATGGTTTTGGATACTATGATCGTTTTTTAAAAGAAATGGATCATGCTTATACTATAGGGGTAGGCTTTAAAGAATTACTTTCTTTGGAATCTCTGCCTATCGAGCCACATGATATTGCTCTGAAAGCAATGCTCTTATTTTAAGACACTTTCGTACAAATCTATTTTTTTGATGTCTCTTTAGCTTCAGTTTTAACTTCATTTTCTTGATTAGGCTCTTTGGTTTCTTTTGGGACAGGACAAGGAGGGCAAGCTGGGCAAGGAGGACATTGTAAATTTTCTTTTTGTTCTTCCATTTCTTTTTTCGTCGTACAGCGATAAGTTCCAGCACCACTACTAGCTGTTACCGTTGCTCCAGGGCCAACGTTAGAACAGACCGAATAAGTTCCCTTTTGAGGGCATAGCCAAGTTATGGTAAAAGGAGTTAAAGAAGAGCTAGGCACTTGATTTTCTTTGACTTTACTATTATATAATTCAGTACTCCAACGAAACTGTTCCCCCGGCGTTAAGGTTACTTGATCTAAATCAGTGCCGTCCGCAGCTTCAATCAAAGCCGTTAATTGCCAGACTGAATCATTAATTAAAAGAAATGAAGCTCCAAAGGCAGAAAAACTCGTGAAAATAAAAAAAAGAAAGAAGAATAATTTTCTCATCATAAAACTCATTTTTCAATATAAGCTTCTTTTAAATCTATATGCCCTAAAGCAGAAATGATTTCACCTTGTATTTTTGGATTTTTTAAATAATTAAGATTCAAATAATAAAGAGGAATAATTGGTTTTTCATATAGGAAAAGAACTTCTGCTTAATGGATCAAATGAGAATTAGTTCAACCTTATATATAAGGTGTGTACATCTACATATAGAACTCTACTTACTCCTTACTTCTTTCTTTGCATTGAAAAATATCTTCAAAAAATTTATTTTGTTAATTGATTCTAAAATATAAAAGCAACGGGAGAAAAAAACCGTGAATAAATTTATTAAAATATGCCTCATAGCAACTGCTATGATTTGCGTTTCCTCTGCCTATTCCCAAGAAGAACCAGTGCCAGCCCTTAAACAGGGACATGGATTCGAAGAAAACCAAATGGTTGGAATTTATAATACTCCAGCTCGCATTGACGTAAGAGGCTCTTTTGATTTTGAAGCAACCGGTTCTTTTATCTGGTGGCAAGCTCTCGAAGAAGGCATGAACCTAGGCAGCTATATTGATGCCGGCAACCATACTTATATGATTAAGATGGATTCTGATTTCACTCCAGGCTTTAAACTTGGTGTAACTTACAATTCCAATTTTGACGACTGGAAGGCCTTTGTACAATATACCCGTTTATATAGCGATGATCATGGAAATTTTTCTTCTACTGAGGTTTTAGCAACTCCTTTTTGGATTTATAATGATTCAACCGCTGTTAATGAAAGCATTAAAGGTACGCGTGACTTACATCTCAATTATATAGATGTACTTGTATCAAGACCTTTTTACTCCGGAGCTAAGCTTACCCTAGATCCTGAATTCGGATTGAAGGGAGCTCTTAACAGCCAAGAGATTACCATTAAACATTATCAGATCGGTAATAACCTAGTAACTGTGAAAACTGAAGATGATAATTGGCTTCTCGGTCCTGAACTCGGCTGTAATGTTAACTTTCTACTAGGCTACGGCTTAAAGTTTTATGGCACTAGTATGGCTTCGCTTCTCTATCAACAACATAAAATAAGTTACAATATTACAGATAGGGTTACTGCTGCAAATAATACCTCTGCTCAAACTACAGACTATTTCTTAACTCCTGCTTTAGAACTCGGAGGGGGGTTAAGCTGGAGCTCTTATTTCAATAACCGCAGTTGGCACCTAGATTTGCTCGTCGGTTATGAATTGCAGCGTTTCTGGGAACAGAATATGTTACGTGGAGTAGATGACTTAGTTAGATTAAGCAGCGACGGAAAACATGGGGATTTAACTCTTCATGGCTTAACTGTTAAATTAGCCGCTGTTTTTTAGTTTTGGCGATAAAAAAAACACTTTCTTATGGGAAATTTGATTTTTTTTATTAATTTTTAAAAAAAATAAATTTGTGGCTTTACAGATGATTTTTATTTTTGGAGTTTTATTTGTTTTTTTCTTTTTAAAAAACTATAAGACATTATCTGTAAATATTTTATAAAAAAAACTTAGGAATCATAATTAAAAGAGAAGGTCTTTTTAAAACTATCCGATTTTAAATCTAAAAGCCTGATTTTCAAACAGATTTCCTCTGTTTTTGAAAAAAAAAGTTGATTTAAGAAAGATTTCTTGTTATTGAAAAAGAAAAACCTTATAAAGGTATAAGTTACTAACAGTATGAGGAAAAAGATGAGAACAAAACTTTTTATATTATCAACCTTATTAGCTGCTTTAACTCTCAGCACTAGTTTCAGTGCTGGAACAGTTAAAGAAAGTGATCGCAGATCTCAGCTAAGAAAGGAAACCACAAAACAGGAAGGTTACGAGCCTGGATATGGTGTTGAATCATATCAGTTAATGAAAGGCTATAACGCTCCTGGTAGAATTAATGTTGCCGATGATTGGGGCTTCTTTGCTGGCGCTAACGCTTTATATGTACAGCCTTATCAAGAAGGCATGCAGTTAGCAGAAAAAGTAGAGCTGCTGAATTCTAATTATAGAACTATTGGTCTAATTAAGCAGAGTTTTGATTGGACTCCAGCCTTTAAACTTCAGTTAGGCTGGGCAATGTGCCGAGATAAGTGGTCTCTATATACAGAATATTTCCATTTACATGTTTCAGACAGTACTAAAGCTTCAGCCGATCCTTTAAATTGGCAAAGACTAAGCATGAGTACTTTATTTGGAAACACTCCTTATTTAGTAAGCAATGCTGCTATTGATCATTATGGAGTATCTTTAAAGAACAAGTGGAAAATAGATATGGACTTTGTAGATTTAAACTTAACTCGTCCTTTCTATAATGGCGAAAAGTTAATCTTGAAGCCTATCGTTGGTTTAAGAGCTGCTTGGATTACACAAAAAACATCTGGCAGTTGGATTTATTATGCTACTAACGTAGTTCTTCCTTCATCTATCAAATCAGGCTCTTTCGGCATTGGTCCTAAGTTTAGCTTGAATGGTAAATGGATCTGGGGCCGCGGCTTTAGCATGCTAGGTGATATCACTGGTTCTGTTTTACATACACACTATAAGTTAAGAAAAAATACTAATAGTTATGTAGCAGGAAATCTTAATCCAGTAGATTCATATCATGTACGCGATAAAGTAGACTATTTAAGACCAGCTTTAGAAACTGAACTTGGTATCAGCTGGGGTAGATATGTTTCAGATCGTGATTGGCATGTTGAATTGGCTCTAACTTACATTTTCAATGTTTATTGGAACCAAAACATGATTTCTAATTACTTCAATATGTTAACCAATACTGGAGCCAGCGATCTTTATCTGCATGGCCTCAATCTTGCATTACGTTTTGATTTCTAAGTAATTTAGTTATCTTATGAACTAAAAGCCAGAAGGGTTTCTCCTTCTGGCTTTTTTTTTCTAAAATTTTTCCAATCAAGATTAAAAAAAAAGAACTATTTAAAGCTCTTTTCTTTTTAATTCAAAAAAACAAAAAACTTTTTTTCCTTATCTTTTTTCTTTTTAACTTGATAATTTTTTAAAACTTAGACTATTTTTTCAGTTATAAATAAAATTTTTTAACTTTTGCAAAAGTTAGAAAAAAAATGGAGAACATAATGCTTAAGCCAATCATAAAAAAAGCCTTTCTTTTTACGGCTCTTTTATTAAATGTAAATTTCTTTGGAGCCGAAGAAGAGGTTTTTGATCAGGGATACGCTATCGATGCCAATCAAATGCTCAATAACTACAACGCTCCGGCCAGATATGATGTTAAAGGAGAGTGGGATTTTTATTTCACTGGAGCTTTAACTTTATGGCAAGCTATTGAACAGGGATTAGATCTTGGATATACAACTCCGAGTGACCCTGCCAGCAATCCTGCTAGAATCGTCCATATGAATTTCGATTACAAACCAGGTTTTAAAATTACTTTAGGCTCAAACTTGGGAGTTGACAACTGGATTGCTCATTTAGACTATACTTTTCTGCACCAAACTCAATCTTCCGCTAAATCTAGAGTAACTAGTGATCCTTTTAACTTTTACACTCTGCATGACATGTCCAGCGTGAGAGCTTTAGTCAATCCCACTAAATTATCCAGTAAATGGAAATTAGATTTCGATATGTTTGATCTATCCATTGCCAGACCTTTTTATTTGGGAACCCAGTTGACCATGTCTCCTTTTTTCGGATTAAAGGGGGGGGTAATTAACCAAAGATCGGATAATACCGTTTATGCTTCTTCCGCTGCTGTATATAAAATCATAGAAACTGAAAAAACCTGGCTGCTCGGTCCCCGTATCGGAGCTAATGGAAACTGGATGCTTGATGAAGGCTTTAGATTCTTTGGCAATATCGCAGCTTCTCTTTTCTATCAGAATTTTCACCTTTCCGCTCGTGAATATGTGGATCCTCTATACACTTACATCATTAATTTATCCCGCTATGACAAAGGCTATGTCAATTCTGATTTAGAAATAGGCGTCGGTTTTGCTTGGGGGAGTTATTGTTGGCAAGACAATTTACACTTAGATATTTTAATAGGTTATGACTTTCAACTTTTTTTCAATCAAAACTTGATGGTTTCTATCGAAGAAGAGATTGCTAATCTCTCTGCTCCAAGCCCTGGAGACTTAATGTTACAAGGGTTTACCTTCTCTTTTAGACTAGATTTCTAACCTTAATTTAAAAAGACAAGCAAGAATTTTTCCCTTGCTTGTCTTTTTTTTTGTCTCCTATTTGTCTCCTATTTATAAAAAAAAAAAAGATTTTTTTACTAAGACAGTTGAAAAAATTTACAGAAATGTTTTATGGTTGGTATCAACTGAAAAAATTAAAGTTAAAATGGAGATTTTTAAACACATGCGTTTATTAAAGTTGTTTTTTTTAGTTGCTTCTTTTTCTTTAGTAGCAACATATGTAAAAGCAGATCAAGCTCCAGAAGTTGAACCTTCTGAGTCTCTGCAACAAGAAGAAATTGCGTTCAGCCCAGAAGCTATTTCTTATCACAGTACTGCCGATGAGCGTACTGACACTAATAATGAAGCTCTTCCTGCTTATGACCAAGGATATGGCATTGAAGAAGAGCAAATGATGAGTGCTTATAATTCTCCTGCCAGAATCGATGTTAAAGGATCATGGGATGTTACCATCAAAGGTAGCTATATTCTTTGGTTGCCTAAACTAAAAGGCATGGAATATGCGATTGTCAGACCAGCAGACTACGCTGTTGTAGCTCCGGTTAATTACCAATATAGCCTACACGGTGTAAAACAAAGCGAATACAAGTCCGGCTTTAAAGTAGCTTTAGGTACTAACTTAGGCCATGATAACTGGACTGCTTTAGTACAATATGTTCGTTTACATGGAAAACATTCATCCGAAGTTGCTCAAAGCACTGCTGTATATGTCAGCACCCCAGAGCGCTTAATTTCTCTATGGATGGATTCTCATTTAGAAACCAAGGCCATCCCTTTCACTAAGTTGACTGGTAAGCTGAAAACTAAGTATGACATGTTAAATCTAGAGTTTGCTCGTCCTTTCTATCAAGGCACTTGCTTAACTTTTAGACCACATATGGGTCTTGTTGGTGGTTGGATTGATTTCAAATTCAAAACTAACGGCACTATTTTAACTGATACTTTCACTCTTCAAGCTAAAGCTAACAGCAATTCTTGGTTAGTCGGCCCACGTTTCGGCTTAGACGGCCATTGGATTATGGACTATGGCTTTGAGATGGAAGCTGATATTGCAGGTTCTCTTGCTTATCAAAAAATTAAGACTCATTATAAGCAGCGTTCAGATTACTGGACTACTCACTATGCGCGTCTTGCCAGCAAAAATTTCACTCAAATCACTCCTATCTTAGAAGGTAACATAGGTTTGAATTGGGGCACTTATTTTGCTAGCAATGAGTGGCACTTCTCTCTGCATACTCTGTATGAGTTCCTCTATTATTTTGATCAGAACTACATGAGAAAACTTGCAGGTCAAATAATAGACAGCACAGCACTTGGTGATACTCAAGAAGCTGTCAATTCTAGAAGCAATTCCAAGCCAGAGGATTTCCTCCTGCATGGATTAACTATTACTGCCAGACTTGATTTCTAACAGATAAGTCGCAGTTTCGATCTTGAAAAGGACCAAGTCTAAATAACTTGGTCCTTTTCTTTTCCCCATAAGTTATTTTTGTTTAACTTCCTTTTTATGCAGATTTATACAGAATTTTTTTTTCTAAATTCAAAACGCAAGCCTTGAAAAAAACAAAAAAAATCAAAAAATTCTTTTTTTTAAAAAAAAATTCAAATAAAAACATATGATCTATTGAAAAAATTCCTACAAATGTTTTATGGTTGGTATCAACTGTAAAAATTAAAGTCAAAATGGAGATTTTTAAACACATGCGTTTATTAAAGTTGTTTTCTCTAGTTGCTACTTTCACTTTGTTAGCAACATATGTAAAAGCAGATCAAGCTCCAGAAGTTGAACCTTCTGAGTCTCTGCAACAAGAAGAAATTGCGTTCAGCCAAGAGCCTATTTCTTATCACAGTACTGCCGATGAATGTACTGACACTAATAATGAAGCTCTTCCTGCTTATGACCAAGGATATGGTATAGAAGAAAGCCAAATGATGAGTGCCTATAATTCTCCAGCTAGAATTGATGTTGTAGGCTCATGGGATGTAATCACTAAACTTAGTTACATTTACTGGGTTCCAAAATTAAAAGGGATGGAATATGCGGTCACTAGACCTGCTGATTTTAGTACTTTAGCTCCAACTGATTACAAATATAGACTTCACAGTATAGCCCAAAAGGATTATAAGTCCGGATTTAAAGTAGCTCTCGGCACTAATTTAGGCCATGATAACTGGACTATGTTGGTAGAGTACATTCGCTTAAATGCAAAAAATAAAAGCAGTACTTCTCTCAGCACCTATTCATGGGTTACTTATCCAGAGCGTTTGATTTCTTTATGGATGGAGTCTGTATTAGAATATAATACTCCAGGAGTCAACTTAGGCCCTTTTACTAAACTAAACGGACACTTAAAAACTAGCTATAACATATTGAATTTAGATTTTGCCCGTCCTTTCTATCAAGGCACCCACTTAACTTTTAGACCACATGTTGGTTTAACTGGTGGCTGGATTGATTTCAAATTCAAAACAACTGGTACAATTATAACTAATGTTCACACTCTTTACGCTAAATCTAAAAGTAAATCTTGGCTGCTTGGTCCACGTTTTGGTGTAGATGGCCATTGGATCTTAGGTTCTGGATTTATTATGGAAGGTGATCTTGCTGGTTCTTTAGCTTATCAAAGCTTTAAAGTTAACTACAAACAGGTTGCAAATACTTACCGTACTCACTTCCTGCGTATTACTGACAAAGACTTTTCTCAAATTACTCCTATCTTAGAAGGTAATATAGGTCTGAATTGGGGAACTTATTTTGCTAGCAATGACTGGCATATATCTTTTTCCGCACTGTATGAATTCCTCTATTATTTTAATCAGAACTACATGAGGAAACTGGCCGGTGAAATAGTTGATAGCACCCGCTTGGGAACTGAGCGTGGTGAAAATACAGGTAGTGTCGGTTCCATCGCTGGCGCCGGTTCTGGTCCAGAGGATTTCTTCCTACATGGTTTAACCATAACTGCGAGACTGGATTTCTAAAACATAAGTCACAGTTTTGAAACTTGAAAAGGACCAAGTCTAAATAACTTGGTCCTTTTCTTTTCCCTATAAATTCTTTTTATTTTTTATCTTTTTTTTAAAAAACAAGATTTCTTTCCATTTAAAAATAAAAAACAGAAAAGGCCCTGGTTTTTCTCAAAAGAACTGTTTTTTTTAATAGTTAAAAATAAAAAGAAAAGAGATGAGTTATTGAAAAAATTCCTAGAAATGTTTATTTTTAGATCTAAATTATAAACATGAAAGTTAAAATGGAGAATTCCATCCCATGCGTCTATTAAAATTGTTTTCTTTGGTTGCTATCTTCACTTTACTAGCAACATATGTAAAAGCAGATCAAGCTCCAGAAGCTGAATTCTCGAACGATTGGCAAACAGAAGAAATTGCCGGAGGCTGTTTTAATAAAAATACCCAAGCAGCCCCTGAAGAAACCTTGTCTGAAGAAAAAAACTCTGAAACCCAGCCAGCTAACGATGTAATTCTTGAAAATGAAATGATTGAGGAACCTTATTACGATCAGGGCCATAGTCTGAAAGAAGAGCAGTTAATGCAGACTTATAATTTTCCGGCCAGAATCGATGTTAAAGAGGCTTGGGATGTTTTTCTCTTAGCTGATTATATTTATTGGCAGCAAAAAGAAAGAGGCCTGGAATATGGTTTAATCGTTCCTGCTAATGTCGCTACTACCGATTATAAAACAGCCAAAATGAGCTTTGATTATAAATCAGGCTTCAAAGTTACACTCGGCACCAACTTTGAACATGATAACTGGACTGCCTTAGTAGAATACGTCCGTTTACATGGAATCCATAAATCAAGCTTTAGTGCTCCTACTAACGGATATATCACCTCTTTTTTTATTTATAATTCTAACCTTACTAACAATGCTTCCAAAATGAAAGGCCGCTGGAGTTTAAGCTATGATATCTTAAATGTAGAATTCGCCCGCCCTTGCTATGTCGGTACCCAGCTAACCCTCAGGCCATATATCGGAATGACAGGGGGCTGGATTAATCAAACTATGAAAACCATCGGAACTTATCTGACCGATACTTTTACTATCTACGCTAAAACTTATACCAATTCCTGGCTGATCGGCCCTCGCTTTGGCCTAGATACTAATTGGTTTTTAGGCGCTGGTTTTGATTTAAAAGCAGATATTGCTGCAGGTCTTCCTTATCAGAAAATAAAATCCTCTTTTAAACAGCAATCCGGATATTACAGCTATTCTCTGGCCTACCGCATGAGTGAAAAAATCAGTCAAATCACTCCAGAAATAGAAGGTACTCTTGGTTTTGGCTGGGGAACTTATTTTAATGAGCATAAATGGAATTTCTCTTGCCAGGCGCTTTATGATTTTGTTTATTATTTTGATCAAAATCATATGAGAAAATTAGCTGATTTACAGCTGCGCCAGGTTAAAATCAAACCTAATGATTTAATCCTGCATGGATTAACCGTAGCTCTTCGTCTAGATTTTTAAAACATAGTCACAGTTTGTTACCTTAAAAAGAGTCAAGTTTAAATAACTTGGCTCTTTTCTTTTTCTCTCTTTCACAAAAAAACTACTCCTTCTAAACTAAAAAGAAAAAAACAGTAGGAGAAGGTTATGAAAGAAAATGATCAAAAAAAGAAAGCGTTGGAATTGGCTATCTCGCATATCCAAAAACAATTTGGAGATGGAGCCATTATGGCGCTGGGTAAACATTCTTCTGCTCTAGAAACTATCGAGGTCATTAAAACCGGAGCGATTACGTTAGATATCGCTTTAGGTATTGGTGGAATTCCTCGCGGCCGGATAGTTGAAATATTTGGACCTGAATCTTCCGGAAAATCAACTTTGGCTACCCACATAGTCGCTAATGCTCAAGTAAATGGTGGAACTGCTGCGTATATTGATGCCGAGCATGCTTTAGATCCTGTTTACGCTTCTAAAATTGGAGTCAACCTTGATAATTTAATGATCTCTCAGCCTGACTCCGGAGAAGAGGCTTTAAATATCGCAGAAATGCTAGCCCGTTCAAATGCTGTTGATATTATTGTCATCGATTCAGTTGCAGCCCTAGTTCCTAAAGCTGAAATAGAAGGAGAGATTGGGGATTCTTTTATGGGTCTGCAAGCGCGCATGATGTCACAGGCTTTAAGAAAATTAACCTCTACTCTTTCTAAAAGTAAAACTTGTGCTATTTTTATTAATCAAATTCGCGAAAAAATTGGAGTTATGTTTGGCAATCCAGAAACTACTACTGGTGGCCGTGCATTAAAATTTTATGCTTCTTTACGCCTTGACATTCGCCGCATCGCATCGATTAAAGATTCTAATAATGAAATTCTAGGATCTCGCGTTAAAGTTAAAGTCGTGAAAAATAAAATGGCTCCTCCTTTTAAAATTGCGGAATTCGACATCATGTTTGGCGAAGGAATATCTTACATAGGTTCTGTGTTGGATCTGGGTGTAGAAATGGATATCATAGAGAAAAAAGGCTCTTGGTTTGCTTATAAAGACCAGAAGTTGGGACAAGGAAAAGAAGCGGTAAAAGCAGAACTTATCAAAAAACCAGAGCTAGCTAAAGCCATTGAAAAAGAAATCTTTCAAAAGAGCGCAGATAAGGCTTTAGATTTAAAGACCAATACAAAGACTCCAGCTCCTGCCGCAAAGTCTTAAATTAAGCCTTTAATCGCTAAAGCGAGCGAATTTAAAGCTGGGGTATCTAATCCCAGCTTTTTTATTTTCACTTGAAAATTTTTGATCTCTTTTTGAAAAAAAAGAGTGGTTTTTTTCTGGCCCCAGAAAAGAGCTAAATTTAAAGAATGGTTATTTTTAATCTTATTTTTATGTTTATGTTTGTTGGTCGCTTGCTTTGCGTTTCTTCTGTCTTGTTCTTGGTCAAGTAAATCATCAGCCAACTGAAAGGCGAAACCTAAATGTCTGGCGCAAGCTTTAACAGCTTTGAGTTTTTTTTTATCTCCACCACCAAAAAGAAAACCAAGTGTAAAAGCTAACTCAAAAAGCACCACTGTTTTTTTCTCAATAATTTTAAAAATGGTTTTTTCGCTGAAATTAGGAGGAAATAGATCTAAAAACTGTCCGCCAGTCGCTCCGTTAATACCAGCGATATAAGAAACTTCTTTTAGTGCTTCTGTACATAACCGATTGCTTTGCATTTCGCTAATGTTCTTGTTTTTTTTTAATTTTTGAGCGTTTTTAAAAAGCATTTCATAGCCGGAAGAAATCAAAGTATAGCTGGCCAAAATAGCGACGCTTTCATCAAAGGCTTTATGTAAAGTAGGC
>CAZTYI010000006.1:0-31298 GCA_964618335.1 uncultured bacterium | reverse complement strand
TTTTTCTACGATCAAAAACTAAAAGGCGGCCTGCATATTGAAACTGATGTCCATCCTGGTTTTATGACTGACTGGCAGCAGCCTTTTGGAGTCCTGCTAACCCAGTGCCATGGTTCTTCCATTATCCATGAAACGGTTTATGAAAAGCGCTTTGACTATATTCACACTTTAAATGAAATGGGCGCCGATATCGAACTGTTTAAACAGTGTCTGGGAGGTAAGAGCTGTCGGTTTGCCTCTCTCAACCATCATCATAGCATTGTCGTTAAAGGCCTTACTCCTTTACAAGGTCGGAAGTTTTCTATTCCTGATCTGAGAGCCGGATTTGCTTATGTGATGGCAGCTCTTGTAGCTCAAGGCGAATCAGAAATTGATCAGATCCATTTTATAGATCGCGGCTATGAAAATATGGTGGAAAAATTGCTCTCTTTAGGAGCTTGTATCTCTACAGGTTCTGAAAAAAAAGAAAATCCTTTAAAGGCTTTTCTTTATAAGGCTCGCTCCTCTTCAAAATAACCAGTCATTTATTTCCTGATCTGCTATCATAATTAACCTTAAGCATTACATCTTATCTATGAAAAGGCAAAAAGATAAAAATATAATTAAAAAAGATTTTTTTAATTTAAAAGGTCTAAATTTAAAAGAGTTAATTTCTTTTTTAAAAATCGATGCTCAAAACCAAAAAAAAATCCTCATCAACCCTTCCTTTTATCCAATTAAGATTCCTGATCGCTTAGCTCAAAAAATGGCTAAAAATGATGTTTTTGATCCGCTTTTTTTACAGTTTATACCCCTTAAATTAGAAACTAAAAAAAGGGCAAATTTTAAAAAAGACCCTCTTTGCGATAGTTCTTTTTTAAAAGGATCTCTTCTACACAAATACAAAAACCGCGCTCTTATTCTTTGTTCTAACAACTGTGCTATGCACTGTAGATTCTGTTTTCGACAAAATTTAGAGTATCAATCTGCTCTTTCTACCCTTAACAATTTTTCTTGCGAGTTAAAACAAATCCAAAAAAATAAAAATCTAACTGAAATCATTCTTTCAGGAGGAGACCCTCTATCTTTATCCAACAAAGCTCTGAAAAAACTCTTAACTTCTCTTGAAAAGATCGAGCATGTCAAAAGAATCCGCATCCACAGCCGTTTTTTAATCGGCTATCCTGAAAGACTGGATCAAGAACTTTTAGAGATTTTCGCTCAGTTAAAAAAACCGCTATATTTCGTATTGCATATTAACCATCCCAAAGAGTTATCTGATGATGGTGATGGAAATAGTAAGAATGCTAATGATGATAATACAGTTTTAAAAGCCTTAAAAAGACTCAAAAAAACTGGTGTGATTTTAATGAACCAAACAGTCCTTCTCAAAGGGGTCAATGACAATCTAGAAACGCTTTTAGAACTGGCTGAAACCCTCTCAAACAACGGTATTCTTTTTTATTATCTGCATCAGTTAGACCAAGTTGAAGGAGCCGAGCATTTTGAAGTTAAAAAAGAAAAAGGATTGGAACTAATCCGCCAATTACAAAAAAGAACTTCCGGTTATGCAGTTCCAAAATATGTGCAGGAAATCCCTTTTGAAAAAAGTAAAACGCTTTTGACCTAAACTGTTTTTAACTTACTTGTAAACCGCTTTTCTCTTGCTCTTAAATTTTTCCTCTCTTATCTTTTTAGCTATTAATTTTTAAAGGTTTTATTTTTAACAGGTATTCCATATTTTCAAAGGCGGTTTTTTATGTTTAAGCAAACTCTTTTTTATTTTTGTTTTCTTTTCTGTGTTTCTTTTTTCAATTTAATCTCTCTGAGTGCAGCTTTGCCAGACGCCTCTCTTTTTTTTGCAGCAGCTGAAAAAGGTACTCCTGAAGAAGTAAAGCTGCTTTTACAAGAAGTGGATAACTTAGCAGAAATTGAGATTTTTACTAATCAGCTGATCAATCTTCTAGAGCAAAAATATGATATCAAAATCGATAAAGCAGAGATCTCCAAAAGTATAGCAAAAGACATCAGCTACCATCAATTATTCAAAAGAATAAAATCGCCTGGCAACAAACAAATAGCTAAATTTCTTATCAAAAGGGGCCAGAAAAAGCTTGATCTTTCTGTTAACACAAAAAAAGTAAATCAAAAACTTGCTCAAATGATTGGTAGTTTAGAAAACAACGCCATCGCAATGAGCGCTCTCATGATCCAAAATTTCCAACAATTTTTAAAGGGCATTGGCTTTGTCGAAGAAAGAACTTTAATCGAAGTCCCGCAAGAACAGCTATTCCCCTTTACAGAAATTTTAACTGGGGCTTTGCTTTGCCATTGCCATACCTATAATCCAAACTTGTTTACCTGCGGCCTTTTTCTAATGGTAGATGGTCCCCGCCAAAGCATGAGGCTGATGTACGATCTACCGAAAATAGTTTATTTAAATTAAATGATATTAAATTAAAATTTTAAAATTTAATTTAGCTTATTTTTCAATATTAATTTAAATTATTTTTTTTTAGCTCTCTTGTTATAACAAGAATCGATATCTCCATTGATCCTAATTAGGGTTTAGTTTATCATATTTGTTTACTAATCGAAATTTATTCAGGAGAACCAAATGACATCTGCAGCTTCACCTATAATATCTACAAACCGCTTATCACCTGTCATGGTCCAAAATCTTAGCTCCAAGGATATAGTAACAGACAATAATTTTCTTTCAGCAGGCCGCATTTTGTTAATAGCTAACAGCGTCACAATCAACAATATTATAGCAAGCGCTGAAGGAAACATTACCATAGAAGCAACAGAAAACATAAACAATATTGCTGGTCTTATTCTTGCTCCCCAAGGAACTATCTCCCTTAATTCTGAAACAGGTTGTGTAACTAAAGGGCATTCTTTTGAAGGAAGAAAATTTGAGATTTATAAAGACCATGCTGATACTTTTACAGCGCTAAGCGACGCAGTCAGACAATATATTTTAGATAATGAAGAACTGCTTTCCTTTGGCATAGATTATTCAGAAACACCTTGGCATAAATTCGTCAGAAACATTTTTGAATAGATTATGCAAAAATAGATACAGAAGAAACAAAATCGGATACTGAGTAATTAATTTTATATTCGCAGATTTACATACGCTCAGCTGTTTTCAGTCCTAAAATAGAAAAACCCTGTTTAAGCACTTTTGCTGTCAAATCACAAACCATCAATCTTTGATTCTGTTCTGGAGAGCCTTCTACTCTGCAATCTCTGAAAAATCCATTGAATTTGTTAGCCAGCTCGTAGAGATATTCACATAAACGGTGAGGCAGCAAATCTTTTTGCAGTTCAAACAGCACTTCGCCAAAACGGGCTAGATGCAAACCTAATTCTATTTCCGAAGGATGTTCTAAAACTATCTTAGCTTCTTTTAAAAGTTTTTCCAGATCTCCGTCGATCTTTCTTTTAATACCCATCACCCGCACATAAGAATAGAGCAGAAAAGAAGCCGTATTGCCTTCGAACTGCAACATGCGATCGTAGCTAAACTGATAATCTTTGACTCGGTTGCAAGATAGATCGGCATACTTGATAGCATTAATCCCTAGAATTTTTGCTAATTTAACTTTTTCTTCTTTCGGCAGTTCAGAACCTCTTTCTTCTAAAAGCTCCTCTGCTCTTTTCACAGCTCCTTCTAAAAGATCGATTAACTTTTCGGTCTCGCCTGATCTGGTTTTAAACTTTTTACCGTCAGGCCCTAAGACCAAACCAAAAGGCACGTGGTTAAACTCGCATTTTTTAGGGTCTATGTAATGAGCTTTAACAGAAGCTGCATAAATCATTTTAAAATGAGTGGATTGTCCAGAATCAGTCACTACGATAATGCGGTCAGCTTTTTCTTCCTGGGCTCTTTGTCTCATCCCTGCCATATCTGTAGTGTCATAGGTATAACCGCCGTCTGATTTTTGGACCATTAAAGGTAACAGTCCTCCATCGCGGCTTTGAAAACCCTCTTGAAAAATACATTTGGCACCATCAGAAACTTTTACTAATCCCTGTTTTTCTAAGTCTTTAACGATTTCAGGCAAAACCGGATTATAAAAAGACTCTCCTCTTTCGTTAATCTTGACATCTAACAAACGATAGATCTCTTCATAAGCACGGCGGGAAATTTGGCAGATCTCCTGCCAAATTTTAAAAGCTCTGGCTTCTTTACTTTGCAGAGCAACCACTGCTAATTGAGCTCTTTTTTTAAAGTCTGCATCTGCATCGAATTTTTGCTTGGCTGCTTTATATAAATTAGTCAGCTCAGTTAAATCTGTGGTATCAAAAGCAGTAAATTTCTGATCTTCCAAATAAGCAATCAGCATGCCGAATTGAGTACCCCAATCGCCAATATGATTAAGCCGCAAAACATCTTGTTTTAAAAACTCAAAGAGTCGGGCTAAAGAATCTCCGATAATAGTCGAGCGCAGATGCCCGACATGCAATTCTTTGGCCACGTTAGGAGAAGAAAATTCGACAATGATCTTTTTCTGTTTTTGCTTTTGATTTTCTTCTTTAAAAAAATCAGCTCCTAAAAGTGGATCAGGGGAAATCTTTTGGTTTAAATATTCTGAAAGACGAACGCTGTCTAAGGTCAGGTTGATAAAACCGGCACCGGCAATGTCAATTTTAGAAAAAAGTTTTTTATCTTCAGGATTTAGATGCTGAATAATTTGTTCGGCTACTTTACGGGGAGGCTGTCTTAATAGTTTGGCTAGTGAGAAAGCATTGTTGCATTGGTAATGGCCAAATTTGATATTTTGGCAAAGAGCAATTTCTGCTTTGAGATTTTTTTGATTATCTGGAGAAGATTCGAGCTCTTGAGAAAAAACCGATTTCAGAGCTGAACTAATTTTCTCTTCGATTAAAGCTATAAGCATTTTCTTTACAGCGTCTTGTTTAAAGGTCTTTTTTATAACAAAAGCTTGGTTTTTCTATCTATAAAGAAACTACCAAGAAAACCCTTAGCCCTTTTCTCTTAATGATGAAAAGTAGGCTGAACGCTTCTTTTGCTTATACCATATTTCAGCTTATAATTTCCAAACTCAATTGCCGCTTGGTTGGTTGAAATGTTACTTTTTTCAGCAATTGTATAGATTGACATTAAGACATCATAAATTTTGTCAATCTGATCTCTAGATGTTTGAGAATCATAGCCTTTTTCAGTTACTTCATTAGAGACGTTAATCAATCCACCGGCATTAATCACAAAGTCAGGCGCATAAAGAATCTTACGTTCTTTCAGAAGTTCACCATGCTCAGCTCTTAAAAGCTGATTATTAGCGCAACCAGCTACTATCTTACAACGTAAAAGCGGTAAAGTCTGATCGTTGATTACACCACCCATCGCGCAAGGAGCAAAAACATCGCATTCAGTTTCAAAAACTTTTTCAGGAGAGATGATTTCAAAACCAAATTTTTGTTTTAATTCCTGTAATTTCTCTTGATTAATGTCAGAAATGGCAACTGTAGCACCATGCCAAAAAAGCAGTTCAGCTAGAATCTCACCGACACTACCGACACCTTGAACCACAACTTTTTTACCAGCAACTGATCTAGAACCATAAACTTTATTTATAGCTGATTGAATACCACGAAAGGTACCCCAAGCTGTAAAAGGAGCAGGATTGCCAGAGCTTTTTTTATGATCAAGGCCTACTACATAACGAGTAGCTTTACGAACGATACCGACGTCTTTAACGCTGCAACCAACATCTTCTGCGCAAATATATTGTCCTTGTAAGCTGTCAACAGCTTGTCCGAAAGCAAGTAAGAGTTCTTCACTTTTATCTGTCTTTGGATCTGCAATAATAACGCTTTTTCCGCCACCAAAGCCTACTTCAGATATGGCTGATTTATAAGTCATTCCTTTAGAAAGACGAAGAACGTCTTCTAAGGCCTGATCAAATGATTTGTAAGGATAAATTCTAATACCGCCTAAAGCCGGTCCTAAGTTCAAATTATGCAAAGCAATAATGGCTTTCAACTTAGTTTTTTCGTGAGTAATTTTCAGAACTTTTTCATACCCTTCGATTTTAATTTCTTCGAATTTGAAATCCTGCTTTTTATTTTGTGCTAAAAGATCAGTTCCCATTAAAAAACTCCTTTTACTTATAAAGTTTTATAAAAATATAATAAACAACTGCTAAGTAATTTAACATTTTTACCATTATCAAAGCAACAAAATTGGGGTAAAATAAAAAATTTAGTTTATAAAAAACCCCCTAAAATACCTTGAATAATAATAATCAAGATAGGTAAGCTTTATTCTCTAAACCTCTGAGGGAACCAATGAAGACTCTTGCTATTTCTAGTAGTTTAAAAAACAAATTACTAGTTTTTCTAAAAAAACATCGAAAAATAGATCTGGTAACCATTTATTTACGATTTTTAGAAATGAAAAATGACCTTACCCCCGTACTTTTTCCTAAAGAAAAAAAGATCTATAAAAGCTTGGAAGAACTGATTAAAAAGCTGGAAAGCGAGCAAAAGCTATGGCGTGAAACCGAAATCAAAATTCAATTCGGCGAACATTGCGTCGATGAACATACTAAAAAGATCTATATCTGTCCCTTTACTGGCAAAGTTTTCGGCGACAATACTCATCCTAATCCTCAAGATGCAATTTATGAATGGGTCTCTACCTGCCCAGAAAATACCGAACGCGTCGGCGGTCTCAAATCTAAGCGTTTCTTAGTTTCTGAAGATCCAGAAGTGATTAAAAATTACATCTCTACCAGAAAAAAACCAATTACTAAAACAGTGTATTCTTCCGCTATTACCGGCAAGCTTTTCAATAGCAAAGAAGCTGTTTTAGAAGATTTCAAAAAAAATCATATTAAATACCTTTCTTTGCAAGAAGTCCAAAACCAAAACCGGTTTGAAATTGAAGAAAGCTTTTTAAAGTTTCTGCAAGTTGAATTGACCGAAGAAAAAATTTCTCAATTTGTAGCTTCTCTTTCTGAAATTTCTGAATTCAAGCCCTATCTTGAAAAATGGCTGGAAGGTTAATTTAAATCTTATGAGTTTTTCAGATACTATCTTAGAATTCGTTTCTGCATCAGCAGAAGAAACAAAGCTATGGGGCAAAAACTTAGCTAATCAAATTAAAGCTGGTCAAATCATTGCTTTTATCGGAGATCTGGGAGCAGGAAAAACTACGCTGATTAAAGGGCTAGTGTCCACTTTAAACGATATCCCTGAAAACCAAATCACTTCCCCCACTTTCAATTATCTCAATATTTATCCAGGAAAACACCCTATCTATCATTTCGATCTCTACCGCATTAAAAATGAAGAGCATTTCTTAGAAATGGGCTTCGATGAATATCTAGATCCTAAAGAAGGCGTAACCTTAATTGAATGGTCTGAAAAAATTACCCCCCTCTTACCTTCAAATACCTGGGTAGTTCATATTTTAAGTATCTCTGAAGAAAAAAGAAAAATCACCAGGCTAAGCCTATGAAAGCCGATTTTTTTTGCTCTGCTTATCGAGCTAATCAAATTCCTCAAAGAAAAGAACCGAAAATCTTGATTATCGGCAGATCAAACGTTGGCAAGTCCAGTTTAATCAACCATCTTTTCCAAAATTCTACTTTAGCCAGAGTTTCTAAAAAGCCGGGTAAAACTGTCTCTTTAAATTTCTATTTTGTGAATAACCGCCTATTACTAGTCGACCTGCCCGGATATGGTTTTGCCAAAAAAGCTCGAAGCTCCAAAGAAGCTTGGGGCCCTTTTATAGAAGGCTTTGTAGAAGATCAGCAAGAAGAAATTATACTAATGCTTTTTCTCGTCGATAGCCGCCGAGAGTTAAGTGCAGAAGACCTAACCTTTCTAAACTGGATCAAAATAAAAAAAATCCCACTTCTGCTTATTTTTACCAAATGTGATAAGGTAAAGCCTTCATTAACAGTAAAAAATAAAATCCAAAAAGAGCTCTCATCTCTATGGCAGGGATGCATCGAATACTCGATCAAACAGGATCAAGGAAGACAGTCTCTTTTAAGTTATTTAAAACAATTGTAACACCAAATATAAACAATGTAGCTGTTATAAAAATAAGACAACCGCAAGGTTATTATTAAATTAAAATAAAAATGAAACCATTAGGAAAAGAAACTTTTATTTGTCTCGATTGTGAAACTACCGGATTGGAAGTTTCCACTGACCGCGTGATTGAAATCGCCGCCATTAAGTTTACTTTTGAAAAAGAACTAGATCGTTTTGAAACGTTAATCGATCCTGAATGTGCTATCCCTGCGATTTCCCAGTCAATTCATAATATCTCTTCTGAAATGCTACAGAACAAGCCTAAGATCAAAGAAGTTCTTGGTTCTTTTTTAAAGTTCCTAGGCCGCCATACTATAGTCGGACACAGTATTAAATTCGATCTGGATATTTTACAAAAAGAAGCTCAAAGAGCTCAAATTCCCTGCTCTTTAGAAACTCTTTCCTACATTGATACTTTGCGGCTAGCCCGTCTTTACGGCGAAAGCCCGGCTAACTCTCTACAGACGCTCCGAGAGCATTTTAATATTGAACCGGAAGGCGCTCATCGAGCCATGAGCGATGTGACCGTTAATATTGAAGTTTTCAAGCATTTAACCACGAAGTTTAAAAACCTTAAAGAGCTGACCGAACGTTTAAAAAAACCAATCCTCATGAAAATGATGCCCCTCGGAAAACACAAGGGTCGCAAGTTCAGTGAGATCCCTGCCGATTATCTACATTGGGCTTCGAAAAAAGACTTCGATATGGACCTGCTTTATTCGATCCGTACTGAGCTGAAAAAAAGAGGTATTGGCAAGAATTTCGGTCAGGCTTCTAATCCTTTTGCAGATCTTTAATTAAAAATTAATCAGACCTGCTCTTTTTTTCATCCGGTGATTAATCCGGAGGAGGAGCCGAAGGTTCCGGCACATAAAATGGATTATAAGAAGGAGGAGAAGAGTTTTCTTCATTTTCAATTTGCTCTTCCTTAGAGATTTTTCCTTCTACAAAACCTTTTTGATATCCATCAAGATAGCCCTTTTCATAGCTCTTTTCATTGGTGAATTCATTTTCTGTTTTACTGCGAAAGGCTTCTTCTGAAATGCCTTTATCATACCCTTTTTTATAACCCAAAAAATACCCTTCATCCCAACTCTTTTTCGCATACTGATCAAAAGCCTGTACAATCTCTTTCAGTGCTATTTTCTGAGCATAAACCAAATTACTCTTAGTTTTATTTTCGATTAAAAAAATGCCTTTTTTATCAAATTTAGACACTTTTTTGTTTTGATAGTATTTGGTATGCTCTCTTGCATCATCTTGCATAAAATACATTTGAATATCATCATTCGGTTCCCACTCAGGTAAAGTAAAAACAAAGGCCTCATCAGGCTGATCTGTTTGTTCTCCTTTCAACCATTGCCACCAGGAAAGATCATTTTTTTTGAAAGGAAAGATCTTCCAACATGAATTATCCTCTAAAATAACCAAATTATTTAAAAAATAACTTTTTTCTATAATCGTAGAAGATAATTTCACATCAGAATTATAAGGATGGTCAAAAAACCTATCTGCAAAAGCTAGGCTAGGAATGTATCTAGCTCCAAATGGAATAAATTCAGCAAAAACTTTTTGCTTTGTACTTTGATTTTCTAAAACATGAAAACATTTAGGGAAAACAGATTTTTCAGCTGTATATACATTAATTATAACATTCTCCTGCCAGCTATCCGGCTCGAAAAAAAAATCATCGCTCAAAGTCCATTCTATAGGAGTTGTATTATTCCACCATTCACTCCAAGTCTGTTTCCGTTTATTTTTTAAAACATGCAGTTTCCAAAAAGAACCATCTTCCAGTCCCATAATCCATTCGTCTTTATTAAGATAATTGGAAACAATAGCTTGAGAATCTTCGACAATTCTCCCTGAAAAAGGCTTATTGTTATAATTATTTTGGTCTTTTTCTATATTAATTTGAATATTTTCAATGTTTTCATTATCTGAAAAACCTAATGAAAAATATGTAAAAAAAACTAAAGCTGCAAAAATACATTTTTTCATTTTTCTCTCCATCAAAAACTAATTTATGAAAAAGGATAGAAATTAATATAAAAACAAATCAATCAAAAGTTTTACGAAAGCTTCTTTTGAGAAAAAGACAAATTCTCTATGCTCAAGAAAAAGCATAATCTAGAGAACAATCTTCTAAGGAGCAAGCTTATGTCGCCTCTTTCTCTGCTCAATTTTAAACTGCAAGGCAAAAAAGTCTTAATGCGCGTTGATTTCAACGTACCTCTCAAAGATGGAAAAATTACCAACGATGAAAGAATCCAGGCTGCTATGCCATCGATCGAATATATCTTAGAGCAGGGCTGCTCTTTGATCTTAATGAGCCATCTTGGCAAACCAAAAGGTAAAATAGATCCTGCTTTTTCTTTAAAGCCAGTAGCTGAAAGACTTTCGGAGCTTTTAAATTTATCAACAGGTCAAAAAGTCTTAATGGCCAAAGACTGCATCGGAACAGATGTAGAAACACAAGCCAAAGAATTAAAGCCTGGAGAAATTCTACTTTTAGAAAACCTGCGTTTTCATGGTGCTGAAGAAAAGCCAGATACCGATCCCTCTTTTGCCAAACAGTTATCAACCCTTGCCGATGTCTATGTTAACGATGCCTTTGGAACCTGCCATCGCAAACACTCTTCTACTTACACTGTTGTCCAATATTTTAAAGACAAAGCGCTAATGGGCTTCTTAATCGAAAAAGAGCTTAAATACCTAGACCAGTGCATTAAAGATCCCAAACGCCCCTTCTACGCTATTATAGGTGGAGCTAAACTTTCTTCTAAAATCAAAGTACTTTCTGGTTTGTTAGATAAAGTCGATGAGCTTTTTATCGGAGGCGCGATGGCTTATCCCTTCTTAAAAAATGAGGGTATCAGCCTTGGAAAGTCTTTATTTGAAGAAGGTAGTGAAAAAATAGCAAAAGAAATTTTGAAAAAAGCTCAAGAAAAAAAAGTTAAAATAAATTTACCTGAAGATCTAGTGATTGCTGATGATTTCAAAAACGAAGCTCAAATTAAAATTATTTCTACTAAAGAAAACAAAGAAAACATTCCCGAACAATATATGGGTATGGATATAGGACCTAAAACCGCTCAAAATTGGAAAGTAAAATTTTTACAAGCACAAACTATTTTTTGGAATGGCCCAGTAGGGGTCTTTGAAATGCAAAACTTCATGAAAGGCACTCAAGCTGTGGCCGAGTCTATAGCTGATTCAAAAGCAGTCTCTGTGATTGGCGGAGGAGACTCCGTAGCAGCTATTGCAGCTTTAAATTTAAAAGAAAAATTTACCCATCTTTCGACTGGTGGGGGTGCTTCTTTAGAATATTTAGAAAATGGCCAACTTCCTTGTATCGAAGCTTTGACAAAAAGAGATTTTTAAGCTATAATTTGGACTTTCTACTACGATGGTTAGCTTGCCAAAAGCTAAATAACGGTGAAAAAAAAACAATTGAAAGAAAATTTCTCTTTTTCTTTTATACCTCATTTTCCCCGCTGCCCTACCCTGAAAAAGTCAAGACTGATAATCAACCACTTAAAATGCAGGATTACCTAAATGGGCGTACCAACCTTTGGTAAATTCAAAACTTATTTGTGGCCCATCCATCGGAATGAATATAAAAAATTCCTGCTAATGGTCTTTATCTTTTTCTTAATTTCTTTTAATTACAATCTCCTCAGAGCTGCTAAAGATGCAATGATTGTAACTAGCTCCGGAGCGGAAACCATTCCGTTTATCAAGGTCTGGGTTCTCTTACCAATAGCGCTCTTAATTGCTTATCTTTTTACTAAAATCTCTAATAAACATACGACTGAAAGAGTTTTTTATTTCATGGTCGGTTCTTTTCTAATCTTTTTCGCTGTTTTTGCTTTAGTCTTATACCCTAACCGCGAAGCATGGCACCCAACAGCTTTGACCCAAATGATGGAAAATTATCTACCTTCAGGACTGCACGGGATGGTTTCCTTAGTAAAGAATTGGGTCTTTACTCTTTTCTATGTGATCGGCGAACTGTGGGGAACGACTGTTCTCTCCGTTCTTTTCTGGGGCTTTGCCAATGAAGTAACTGCTATACCCCAAGCTAAGCGTTTTTACCCTCTTTTCGGAGTAGGGGCCAATATCGCCACTATTATTGCTGGGCAAACTATTGTTTGGCTTTCTTCTATAAGTTTTAATGCCAAAATTCCTTTCGGTCAGACCGGTTGGGATCAGTCGATCTTTTTTACTATGCTCGCAGTCATTGCCATCGGAATACTTTTAATGGTCACCTTCAGGGTGCTCAATAAACAGGTCTTGGAAAAAGAACCTAATTTTTCTAAAGATTTTCTTTTCAAAAGCAAGATTAAGATGTCGATGCGTAAAAACTTCTCTTACCTCATGAAATCAAAATATTTAATTTACATTGCCGTGATCGTCCTTTGCTACAACATCACTATTAATTTAACCGAAGTTCTTTGGAAAAACCAGCTCAGGCTGCTTTATCCAGATACTGCTGCTTACAATGCTTATATGGGTCAGGTGTTTATTTTTATGGGCATTTTAGCAACCGTTACTGCTCTCTTTCTAACCGGCAACCTACTCAGACGCTTTAGCTGGACTTTGAATGCCCTGCTGTCACCTGCTGTTATTCTGATTACCGGAGCTCTCTTTTTTACCTGTCTATGGGTCGACCCTTCCACTATGACTCCTATCGCTGCATTTTTAGGGATGACGCCGTTAGCTCTTTCCGTCTTTTTAGGAACACTGCAAAATTCTTTTGCCCGTACTTCCAAATACACGCTCTTCGACGCTACCAAAGAAATCGCTTTTATTCCGCTAGACCGCGAATCTAAATTAAAAGGCAAAGCCGCTATCGATGGCGTTGCTTCCAGAGTAGGCAAATCAGGAGGTTCTATCATTTATCAAGGGCTGCTTTTGCATTTTGTGACCATGGCCGCTATTACCTCTTACATCGCCACTATCTTCTTGGGTATTGGAGTTATCTGGGTAATCTGCGTCCGTCTATTAGGCAAGCAGTTTAGCCTGTTAACAGCTCAAAAAGAAGAGCCTACTGCTGTACCAACTAAGACAGCTGCAACTGTTAAATCTTAAAAAATAAAAATAGTAGCAATAGGAAAATAAAAAAAATAATAGTAACTATCATAATATAGGCGATTAAAAAACATGACCACTCTCTTAATCATCTACCTTTTTAAACATGCTGTTTATGCTCATTATCTTATTTTCGGAGCTTTACTATTAGCCGGGCTAAACATTCCTTTTTCAGAAGATCTGCTGATTGTTGGCAGCGCCTTAATCGCTTCTATCGTCGTGCCCCAAAATGTTTTTCTCATTTATATTTGGCTCTTTCTAGGCTGCTATCTATCAGATGTGATTGCTTACTTTATGGGACGTACTTTTGGACCGAAGCTCTGGAAATATAAATGGTTTAAAAAGAACCTTTCCGAAAAACGTTTAAAAAAAATGTCTCATTTTATAGAAAAATATGGTTTTCTGACCTTTTTTGTCGGCCGTTTAATTCCCTTCGGCATCCGTAACTGCCTTTTCTTAACTGTCGGAATGAGTAAAATGAAATTTTCTAAATTCGCTATCACTGATGCTTTCGCTAGCCTTTTTTCTTCTGGAGCTCTCTTTTATCTAACTTACACCTTTGGCAAAAACTATAAAAATATCTATAATGCTTTAGAACTAGTAAATATTGGCTTTTTCTCTGTTTTAGTAGTTGGAGCAGCCTTTGGGTTCTGGTTTTATAAAAGGCGTAAGAAACAAAGCATTGCCGATTAATTAAGATTTCCGCAAAAATAAGTTTTTATAAATAAAAAACGAATGCTGAATTTGTCTAACTTGCTTTCTTTTTTAAGAGTTCCTCTAGCTCTTGTATTTTTGCAGCAAAATGTATTATTACGAATGGCTGCTGTGATCTTAGCGATGATCACCGACTCTTTTGACGGCTATCTAGCCCGCAAATACCATACAGTTTCCAAATTCGGAGCTATCCTAGATCCAGCCATGGATAAATTCTTTGTTTATTTTGTGCTGGTTGTTTTCTATTTGGAGGGAGGTATCCACTTAGGTGAAGCACTAACTCTTCTCGCTCGCGATGTAGCTATTTGCATTTACGGTTTTTATCTTTTCATCTGCAGAAAATGGCAAGGACTTAAAATTAAACCACTTTGTTTCGGTAAGATTACAACTGCTCTCCAATTTTTAATCATCATCGGATTGACTTTGCATTACCAATTTTCTTTTTATGTATATTCACTTTTCATACTTTTAGGCGTTTTAGCTCTGATAGAACTTTTTTTTCGCAAAAACGGCCATTTGAAAAAATAAATTAGCAAAAAAAAAACACTGCTTGCTTTATGCTTATCCCTAAACACCCTTAAAATCAAAAGAAGGTTATTTCATGGATACACCAAATTCTCTTTGTAAATCAGATTCTCTTTTTAAAAGCGCTCTTAGATCTTTTCTCAAATCTTTTTTCACTATCACCGGTCTTTTTCTAGCGTTTTTCTTGGTTTTCAGTATCTTTGCTCCCTTTCATGAAAAAATCACCAGCGAGCTAACTATTCTGCCTGATTTAAATGGTAATGATAAAACTCTGCCTTCATCTACGCCTATAGTTTTACAACTCAATATCCACGGTGTTATTGGAGATAAAAACAATTTAAACGGAGATTCCTTCCGTGACGGACTGTTAGAAACCCGCAAAGGTTTTTTTAAAAAAGACCGTGTTAAAGCGATTCTTCTCAACATTAATACTCCCGGCGGGACGGTGACTGATTCTGATACTATTTACTCTCTATTAAAAAGCTATAAAACCAAATACAAAGTGCCTGTCTATGCTTATGTAGAAGGGATGTGTGCCTCTGGCGGGCTTTATATCGCCGCCAGCTGCGACAAGATCTATTCATCTCCCGTTTCTGTGATCGGTTCGGTAGGCGTGCTTATGGGGCCCTTTTTCAATCTCTATAAAATGCTTGGCAAAATCGGCGTCGAAAGCACTACTTTAACCGAGGGCAAAAACAAAGATCTTTTTTCTCCTTTCCGTCCCTGGAGTGAAACCGAATCTGAAAGTTTGAAACCTTTAGCTGCTTATATGTATGAGCGCTTTGTGAATATTGTGACAGAAGCTCGTCCCTCTCTGAGCAAAGAAAAACTAATTAATGATTATGGAGCTAAAGTCTTTTCCGCTCCTGAAGCTGAAAAACTAGGCTACATTGATTTTGGAAACTCCTCTTATGAAGAAACTTTAAGAGGTTTATTGCAAGCGGCTAAAATCAAAGAGGGAGATTCCTATCAAGTCGTTAGAATCAAAACTAAAAAACCATGGGCTTCTGAATTCTTTGCTAAAAGCTGGCTTTTCAAAAATAAGATCACTCATGAACTTGATTTTGGTCCTCTTTCTAAGTTAGAGACTAATCTCGCTTATCTCTATTTGCCGCAAGGCCGTTAAATTAATATGGAAAAAATTTTTATTTTCGATGCCGTTAATTATCTGTTCCGTTCTTATTACGCGATCGGCCCGATGACCAATGATAAAGGAGAATCCACCTCGGCTCTGTTTGGTTTTATCAGATCCATACAAAAACTATTAAAAACCTTTTCTCCTAAATACGTCATAGCTGTTTTTGACGGTCCCGACAATAAAAAATCTAGGCAAGCAGTTTATGCAGAATATAAAATGCATCGTAAAAAAGCCCCTGATGATCTCTATCCCCAATTTGATTTAGCTTATCAATTTTGTCAGATGGCCGGCATTCCGGCTATTTCTATTCCCGGCGTAGAAGCTGACGATACGATGGCTACCATCGCTCTCTGGGCTCAAAAAAAGGGGCTAGAAACCTATCTTTGCACTTCGGACAAAGATCTCTTTCAACTAGTCTGTGAAAATATCTTTGTACTGCAAGCTCATAAAAACAATTTGGTCATCGACAGAGCTAAAGTCAAAGAAATCTTCGATATCTGGCCCGAACAGATGCTTGATTTTTTAGCTATCACCGGAGATGCTTCCGATAATATTCCAGGGCTGAGCGGTTTTGGTCCTAAAACAGCCGCTTCTCTTTTACAGGAATTTAAAACGTTAGAGAATATTCTCGAACATCCAGAAAAAGTTCCAGGAGCTAAAAAACAAGAAACCTTAGTCAAAGAAAAAAAGATCGCGCTGATGTCTAAACAGCTGGCTACTCTGGATACTGCTGTCGAAGTTCCTCATCAAAAAGATTTTTATGAACATAAACAACCAGACATTCCTAAATTAGCAGAATTTTATCGCCGAATGAACTTTTCTAAACTTTTACAAGAGTTGCCCTCTGAGCAAACTAATCATGTAGAGAACAGAGAAAAGAATAAAACTTCAGAAAAAAAAATAAACAAAACTGAAAAAAAAGAAAACAGCCAAGACATCCTAAATCTAGACACAGATATTGCAGAAAAAAAAAGTCTAAATGAAAAAGTCTCCTATCACCTCATCAAAAACAAAGAACAATTAGAAAAACTAATCTCAAAACTTCAAGCTGAAAAAACAAAAACTATCTGCCTAGATACAGAAACCACTTCTTTGCGTCCGCTGGAAGCTAAAATCGTCGGCATCGGTTTAGGATATAAACCGCAGGAAGCTTTTTATATTCCTTTTAACGGAAATATTTCTTCTGAGGTAATTGTCAAAGAGTTAAAAAAACTGTTCTCCAATCCTCAACTTCATTTCTACGGACACAATCTTAAATATGATCTGCAAGTACTATTGAATTATGGTCTAGAAATTAAAAATATTGCTTTTGATACCATGCTGGCTTCCTATCTTTTGAACCCTCACCACCGCCGCCATAATCTAGATCGCCTCTCTTTAGAATATCTCCACAAAACTAAAATCTCTTTTAAATCTCTCGTAGAACAGGAAGACAAGACAAATCCACCAGACAAAACCAATAAACCTGATAAAAAAACAGTTTCAACTAAAACAACCAAAACTCTCTTGGAAGCTCCCATTGAAAAAGTTTCGGAATACTGCTGCGAAGATGTGGACTGTACTATTAGGCTGAAACAAATCTTTGAAAAACAGCTTGCAGAAAAAAACTTAACCAAACTCTTCACTGAAATTGAACTGCCTCTGTTGCTAGTCTTAACGCAGATGGAAAGAAAGGGTATTTTTTTAGAAGAAAAAAAATTAGCAAAGCTTAAAGAACAGCTGATTTTAAAAATAGCTGCTCTAGAAAAAGAAATTCATCTGGAAATCGGTGAAGAGATTAATCTGAATTCTCCCAAACAACTTTCCGAAGTCCTTTTCGGAAAATTAAAACTGCCTCCACCTAGAAAGAAAAAAACTGCTTTTTCTACAGGGGCCGCTGTTTTAGAAAAATTGGCTCTTAAATTTCCGATCGCCCGCAAACTTTTAGATTTTAGAATTAAGCAAAAATTACTGACTACTTATGTAGAAGCACTGCCTGAAGAAATTAATCCAAAGACCCATCGCATCCACCCCACTTTTAACCAGTCAATCACCGCTACCGGCAGGCTTTCCTGTCAAAATCCCAACCTACAAAATATCCCTATTAAATCAGAAGAAGGGTTAGAAATCAGAAAAGCTTTTAGTCCCGAAAAGGAGGGTTGGAGCTTTCTTTCAGCTGATTATTCACAAATAGAGCTACGTCTTTTAGCCCATTTTTCAGAAGACCCTGAATTAATCCAAGCCTTTAAGAATGATCAGGATATCCACAGCTATACGGCCTCAATTATTTTCAAAGTCCCTCTGACTGAGGTCTCTGACCAAATGCGCCAAGCTGCTAAAGCGGTTAATTTCGGCACTATATATGGACAAGGACCCTACGGGCTGACCCAGCAGATAGCTTTCTCTTATAAAGAGGCCGAGGAGTTTATAAATAACTATTTTGCAAAATACAAAAAGGTCAAAACATACCTAGAAAATTGTAAAAAACAAGCATCCGAAACTTTAGAAACTTCCACTCTTTTTGGCCGTCTCAGACCCATTGCAGAAATTAATAGCCAGCACCCGCAAATGCGAGCTGCAGCTGAAAGACTTGCCGTTAACACCCCCTTGCAAGGCACAGCTGCCGATCTAATTAAAATAGCTATGATTGAAATAGCTAAAGTTATCAAAATCAAGCATTTAAAGGGTTTTATGATCCTTCAAATCCACGACGAACTGATCTTCGAAGTACCTGATAATGAACTAGAAACCTTTAAAAAGCTGGTCAAAGAGAAGATGGAACAAGTGGTCAAACTCAAAGTTCCGCTAACTGTCCATATGGGGGTTGGCAAAAATTGGTCAGAATGCTAAGATTAAGGAAAATAGCAGTAACAGGAAATCTAGCTGCTGGCAAATCTACCGTCTGTCATCTACTTAAAAAATTGGGAGCTTACGTTCTTGACAGCGATAAAATTGTACATTCACTTCTTTTAAATAATTCTTCTATCAAAAAAGCAATTATTAAGCTGTTAGGAGAAGAAGGTTTAACAAAGGGTAGAATTGACCGTAGTAAAATTGCCAAAATTGTTTTTAATTCTAAAAAAAATAAAAAGCTCTTACAGCTAGAAAAGATTATCCACCCGGAAGTTTTAAAAAAAATTAAGCAAAAATATCAGGAGATAAAAAAAAAGAATCAATATCAGCTTTTTGTCGTTGAAATGCCTCTGCTCTTTGAAACAAAATCCGAAAAACTCTTTAATTTTGTGATTGCGGTGATTGCCAATCAAAAAATCTGCTCTGAACGTTTTGGCAAAGACTATCAAAAAAGAAAACAAAGACAAATGAACTCTTTTCAAAAAATCAAAAAAGCTGACGTTGTGATTTACAACAATCAAGATCTAAAAAGTTTAAAAAAACAAATAACTAACCTTTATAGTCATTTAACCCATAAGGAAAATAAATGAACAAGCCAGACAGCCACCCTTCTACAGAGAATGCCGGCCACCATCCTAAGCGGACTCGCCGCCCTTTGATCCCTCCTCCGAATGCACCTGTTAGCGAAGAGCCAAAAAAAATAAACGAACCTCCTCAAGCAGTTCCCCCTCCAGAAGTACAAGCTCAAGAAAAACCAGCTATCCCAGTTCCCCCAGCTAAAAAAATCATCATTAAAATTGCTGATTTACAGCGTATGGACGTCATAGCTTTATATGCTTATGCTAAATCTATCGGCTTTCAAAACCTAGCCTCCCTTCCTAAAACCCAAATGGTGTTTGAGATTGTGAAAGCTATCGCCCACCGCCCTAATGAAGTGCTTTACGGAGAAGGTGTCTTAGAAGTTCTGCCTGACGGTTTTGGTTTTCTACGCTCTCCCAACTATAATTACCTTCCTTCCGCTGAAGATATTTATGTTTCTCCCGCTCAAATCCGCCGTTTCTCCCTTCGTAAAGGAGACATTCTTTATGGTCCTATCCGTTCTCCTAAAGAAAAAGAAAAATATTTTGCGCTTTTAAATGTCGAAAAAATTAACAATCAATCTCCTGATGTGGTCAGAGAAAGAGTTCTTTTTGAAAACTTAACTCCTCTTTATCCAGAAAAACGACTAGTCATGGAAACTACTCAAAATAAACTGACTACCAGGATTTTAGATTTAGCAGCTCCGATCGGCAAAGGACAAAGAGGCATGATTGTCTCTCCTCCTAAAGCGGGTAAAACGGTCCTGCTTCAGGACATTGCCAATGCCATCGAAACTAATGATCCAGACGTCTATCTGATCGTACTGTTAATCGATGAGAGACCTGAAGAAGTCACTGACATGATCCACAGTGTCAAAGGAGAAGTTATTTCTTCTACTTTTGATGAGCCGCCGGAAAGGCACGTTCAAATCGCTGAAATGGTGATTGAGAAATCCCGACGTCTAGTAGAATGCGGCAATGACGTAGTTATTCTGCTTGATTCTTTAACTCGTCTGGCTCGTGCTTATAATACCGTCCAGCCTCACTCCGGTAAAATTTTAACTGGTGGTGTAGATGCTAATGCTCTGCACAAACCTAAACGCTTTTTCGGAGCTGCCCGTAATGTCAAACAAGGTGGATCTCTAACTATTATTGCCACTGCCCTGATTGATACCGGCTCACGTATGGATGAAGTTATTTTCGAAGAGTTCAAAGGAACCGGCAATATGGAGCTAGTCTTAGACCGTAAGCTTGCCGACCGCAGAATTTTCCCTGCCATTGACATTATTAAATCAGGCACTAGAAAAGAAGAGCTGCTCTATCATCCTGACGAGCTAGAGAAAATTTATCTGCTGCGCCAAGGCTTGGCTGATCTAGCTTCTGTCGATAGTATGAATCTTTTACGCTCTAGACTTAAAAAAACTAAATCTAATGCTGAATTTCTTTTATCTATGAAAGAATAAGTAAAGTTAATAGAATTAGCTTTATAAGGATTATTTGAAAAGGGAGTGGTGTATGCGTTTTCTTTCAGGGCTTTTTTTACTTTTATTCGGTTCACTAGCTGTTTTTTGGTTCTGGATTAACTATCCAGTCGCCCGTAACTGGACCATCGATCTTTTCCGTACCCATAAATATAAAACGATGGAAGTGCGCTATAGTGCCGATACGATCATGGAAGTACATAAAAAAGAACTCTTGAAAGACTCAGCCCATTCTTTTCTAGAACCCTCATTAATGTTCTATCCCTATCTACTCATGGAAGTAAAATATAGCCAGTCCCAGCAAAAAACTTCCGAAGGTTTAGTTCTTTGGTCTATGAGCGATGGCGAAATGGTGATCAACGCTACTACCTGGCAGACAACCCACGGTTTTATTGACTGTATTAGAGCAGGTGCCGAACGCCATGATTTTAAGATTATCAATGTGCTGGCTTCCAACGGCGGCATTATGGAACGCGATGCTCTTTCCCACCGTCTGAATGTTGAATCTGAAAGACTTGAAGACTGGCTGGAAGGCTGTAAACGCAAAAGTCTAATTGTACAAAGCGGTAATTTTTACCGTTTGCATTTCCAGAATCCCCGCCTCTTTGTTTTACCGGAAACTCATTTCGATCAACATTTGGCAACTAAAGAATTCAAAAGCATTAACCGCATCCGCAATACTTATAGATCCTCCCAGATCGAAGGTCTTGCTAAAGCTGCTTTTGGCACTGATTTCACCATCCGTAAAACTACGATTGTTTATCTGCCAGTTTATACTATTACCATCCAAAATCCCGATGGTTCCCAGTTGATTACTTATTGGAATGCTTTAAATGGCAAAAGGCTGCCTGAGGCTTATAATTTAGAATAGTTTTCATCGTTTTGAAGAAAGAAAATCTGGGCAACAAGATACCTCTGTTTTTTATCTTAACTTTTTTATTTTTTTGATCTGTCAAAATATTTTTTAAATTAAAACATTCAATTAAAAGCCTGTTTCTTGCTATAACTACTGCCTAAAAAAATGTGAGGTAAATTATGGCAGCAGCTTTAAGTAGTACAGTAGCTCCTTCAGTAAATCTAACTAAACTTTTAGATTCTGATACTAGATTAGGAATCCGTAAAATTACTCTACAAAATATGTCTCATATTGAATGTCCGGGGATTATTAAAGTCTTGCCCTCCACAGAAACTCAAAAGACTATTGATTGTTCGCTATTTTTATACAAGGAACCTTCTGCAGAAGCTGAAAAGCCAATAGGTTTTTTACAAACCAGATTAGAAGCAGATAAACCTTTCACCATTATTCAAATCACATTCGAAGGTAGCGAAGAAGAAGGCATTCTCCCTCAAAAAATCGGGCAAGCCCTGCTTCAACAAATTCTTTTAATCAGAGAAATGTGGCAAAAATTAATAGAAGGTCCTGAAGAAATAGAAGTAAGAGCTTCCATTAATGCTAAAGCTCCTTTTTGGTCAGGATTAGGCTTTACGATACGTGAAGAATCAACTTTACCTCCACAACCATTAATGTATATGTCTTCTGAAGCTATTCACTCTTGGAGAAAAAAACCTGAAAATGCTGCTCTGCTCGAAAATTTTCCTAATAATCTTCAACCTCCTCCCCCAGCCTTACCTCCGCCTATCTTAAAACCGGAAACTCCCCCTCCTGTTATTGAACCAGCACCAGTTGAAACCCCAGTGGTTAAAACACCTAGACCTCCTCGAATTCGGCATCGCAAAACTCAACCCTCTTTTTTACAAACAGGCTTTGACATCTTAAAAGCACTTGTCTGGGATCTGCCTAAATTTTGCCTAGGTTTATTGGGCAGCGTAATTGGAAGTTTCTTCGATTTTATTAAATCTCTAGTGAAGTAATAATATTATTTTTATAGTGTTAAATTTTTTCAGAGGACTGGTCCTTTACCAGTCCTTCTTTGGCTTGCATTTTATAAGCTAAACTGAATATGATTTAGTGCTAAAGTAGATATGATTATTTAATATCATGTAAGCTCAAAGCCTTTTCCGGAAAGATGGCTGAGTGGCTGAAAGCGCGTCCCTGCTAAGGACGTATACTCTTTACCGGGTATCGAGGGTTCAAATCCCTCTCTTTCCACATTAAAAAAGCAGCAAAGGATTTTCTTTTGCTGCTTTTTGTTTTTTCTAAAAAAAAAATCTGATATGGTTAAGAAAATTTAGCCCCCTTATTTTTATGGCAGAAAAAAAGAAACTCAAAACAGCTCCTTCTTCTAAAGAATCAGAAATGATGGTTCTAGGCTCTATGCTGACTTCACAGGATAGCCTGAATGTCGCAGCAGATATGCTGGAAGAAAATGATTTTTATTATGGAGAGCATAAAATCATCTTCAAAGCTTTGCAGGAAGCTTTTCATAAAGACCGTCCGGCTGATGTCCACATCATAGCTGAAAGTCTGAAAACAGATAATCTACTCAAAGAAGCGGGCTCTATTTCTTATCTGACTACGCTGGCTCAATATGCTGGAACTTCAGCTTACGTAGAAGAATACGCCAAAATCATTAAAGACAAAGCTCTGCTTCGTCGGATGATCAATACTTCAGAAAAGATTATTAAAGAAGCATTGGCTGACGGCAGCGAAGCAACCTCTGTCTTAGATGACGCACAAGCTGGTTTTTTTAATATTTCACAATCTATTAACAGTAATTCTTTTGTCCAAATCAAAGAGCTGCTTTCAGGATCTAAAAATAGTTCGAATATTCCTTATCTAAAAGAACTGCAGGAAAAACAGGAAGAGTATTTAAAAAAAGGGCCTTCTGCATCACAGATTACTGGTATGCCGACTCATTTCGCAGATTTAGATAAGATGATCAATGGTTTTGAAAATTCTAACTTGATTATTCTAGCCTCACGTCCCGCAATGGGTAAGTGCATGACTGGAGATACGTTAATTATCAATCCAAAAACTGGAGCTTTAACTCCCATTAAAGAATTGGTACAAAAAAAATCAGGGCATATTGCTTCTTTAAATAAAAATTGGAAATTACAAGAAAAAAGTCCTTCTCAGTATGTAGCTGATGGTATCAAACCTACTTTCAAATTAAAAACTGCTTTGGGAAAAGAAATAGAAGCTACTGCGGTTCATCCTTTGCTAACTATTAATGGTTGGAAACCTTTAAAAGAATTAAAACCCGGAGATAGAATTGCTACTCCTCGAAGCTTGCCTTATTTTGGCAATCAAGAATGGCCTGAACATAAAATTAAAGCTTTAGCTTACTTCATTGCTGATGGTTGTCTAACTCAGACAACTCCTTCATTCACTAATGTCAATCCTAAAATTGTTGCTGATTTTAAAAAATCTATTTTTACTTTTGGTTCTGTCTATCTTCGTAAAGAGGCGTCAAATGGCCGCGCTCCATCTTATTATGTTGCTTTAGATCGAAAGTCTCTTGCTGAACTTAAAACTCGTTTTGCAACAGCATTTAAAAATTTAGCTCGAGAGAAAAAAAGAAAAATTGGCAAACTTGTTGAAGGTTTAGGGCTTAATAAAACACTTGTATATTCTTGGGCTTGTGCCGGCTGCTTACCTTCTAGCAATGCTGCTTTAGTTTTACAAGAAGAATTCCCTGAACTACCTTCTTTAGTTAAAGCAGAAAGAAGCAATCCGGTTACAGATTGGATAAAAAGTCTAGGTTTATACGGTAAAAACGCTCATCAGAAAAGCTTGCCAAAACCCATTTTCGAACTTACCAAAACTAACCTTGCTCTTTTCATAAATAGGCTTTTTTCTTGCGATGGAACAGCCTATGTTGCCAATTGCGGAGGACAGCCATTTTGTGTGATTGCTTATAGTTCCGTATCTAAATTACTAATTCAACAGGTTCAGCATCTTTTACTTCGTTTTGGAATTATTTCTAAAATCCGCTTAAAAAAAACTAAATGCTTAGGAAAAACATTCCCATCTTATGAGCTTGAAATCCATGGAAAAGCTGATTTAATCCGTTTTTGCCAAGAGATTGGTATTTTTGGAAAAGAAAAAGCTGTAGCTAATGTTTTAAAACAAACTCTTGCCACACCTGAAGGATGGTCAAAAGATACTTTGCCTCTTGCTATATGGGATCGTATCAAAGCTAAAAAAAAGAAAAAAGGGAAACAAGGCTGGGGATCTCTTTTTCAAGCTAAAGAAATAAAATTTTCTTCCAACTTACATGTTGATAAACGATCTATCCGTCGCGATACTTTAGCTAAAATTGCTTGTGTTCTTGAAGATACAGAACTAAAACAAATCGCTGAATCAGATGTCTATTGGGATAGAATAACTTCCATTGAACCTACCGGTGAAAAAGAAGTTTTTGATCTAACAGTAGAACAAACTCATAACTTTGTCGCTGGTGATATTATTGTTCATAATACTGCCCTTGCCACAGGTATCGCTGAAAATATCTGTTTAAAAAACAATGTACCAGTCGCTATTTTTTCTTTAGAGATGACTTCTGAACAACTTTTACACCGTGTGATTTGTTCTCAAGCTGAAGTCGAATCTGAAAAAATCAAAACCGGCGCTTTGAATGGACAGGAATATCAACGCATTGTCACTGCGACTAATGCTATGATGAATACAACCATGATCATTGACGATCAGCCTGGTTTAAAAATTACCGATCTACGAGCTCGTGCCAGAAGGCTGAAAGAGAGCCATAATATCGGCTTTTTAGTGATTGATTATTTACAGTTGATTTCCGGTTCTAATTCTTTTCGCTCTTCTGATAATCGTCAAAATGAAATCTCTGAAATTTCTCGTATGTTGAAAACTCTAGCTCGTGAATTAGATATCCCGATTCTTTGTCTTTCCCAGCTTTCTCGTAAAGTAGAAGAAAGAACTGGGCATCGGCCGATGATGAGTGATCTACGTGAAAGCGGAAGCATCGAGCAGGATTCAGACCAAGTCATGTTCTTATTACGCCGTGAATACTATGATCCCTACGATAAGCCAGGCCAAGCTGAGCTCATCGTCGCCAAAAACCGTCATGGACAAGTCGGCTCGGTGAATTTAACCTTTAGGAAAGAAATCGCCCAATTTGCAAATTATTCTTTGGCTGAAACATCTAAAGAAAACCCGGCTTTTGCTGAATTCACACCTTAAAAACTCAGCTCGAAAAGGATCTATTAAAAATAAATTTTTATTTTTACTTTTTTATACAACCATGCCAGAGCCCACTTCTTTACTTAAATGGGTAGAGTTGAATAAAATTAATAAGTAAGCAAATTTATAAATAATTTTTTTTAAAGAGGAAATTGTACAAATGTCATCTGTGAAGAAAAAAAGAAAAGCTAAAATGTCTAAGCATAAAAGAAAAAAGCGTTCTCGTAGAGACCGCCATAAGAAAAATAAATAACCTTTATTTTGCCAACCGGAGTCATTTTTTCAGCTCCGGTTTTTTCTCTTTATATTTTTTAATATTTTAATCCTTTTTAATTATGCGGATCTTTTTTAACTATGTGGACTTACGAAACCATCTATGATGTGATTGTCGTCGGCGCCGGCCATGCTGGTGCTGAAGCCGCTTATATTTCCGCTAAAAAAAAAGCTAAAACTCTGCTTCTAACCATCAATCTAGATACTATTGCCAAGCTGAGCTGCAATCCATCTATCGGAGGCAGTGCCAAAGGCCATATCGTCAGAGAAATCGATGCTCTTGGCGGCATTATGGGTAAGATAGCCGATCAAACGGCTATCCACTGGCGTATGCTGAATGCTTCCAAAGGACCTGCTGTCCATGCTCCGCGTGCTCAGGTCGACCGCGTCAAATACCAAAATGCTATGAAAGAAGAGCTGGAAAAAATGGAGCATCTGGAAATCAAACAAGCGACTATTGAAGATCTGATTGTAGAAAATAAAACTGTTAAAGGGGTTCTTTCCAAAGAAGGCATTGCCTATCTTGGAAAAACTGTCATTATCTGCAGTGGTACCTTTATGCAGGGTCAAATCTTCATCGGCACCGAGGTGACTTTTGCCGGTGGCAGGAATGGTGAAAAATCTTCTCTCGGTCTTTCTGAGAGTTTGAAAAAATTAGGTTTTAAAATTGGCAAGCTAAAAACTGGCACTCCCCCGCGCTTGCATAAAAGAAGTATTGATTTAGCAAAACTCGAAGAACAGCCTTCGGAATTAAACTTAGAAGAACAAACAACAAATCAAAACATTCAGTTTTCTTTCGATCCTCCTCAAGCTTCCCTGCCGCAAGTATCTTGCTATATCAGCTACACCACAGAAAAAACCAAAGCAGTTATTTTAAAAAATCTAAAAAGCTCAGCTCTTTTCGCAGGAAAGTTCACAGGGGTTGGACCTCGTTACTGCCCCTCGATTGAAGATAAGATCGTCCGTTTTGCCGATAAAGAAAGGCATCTAGCTTTCTTAGAACCTGAAGGCCTCAATACCCAAGAGTTCTATGTTAATGGTATCTCTTCTTCTATGCCCTTTGATGTGCAATTAGACATTATCCACAGTATGGAAGGTCTGGAAAACGCTGAAATCATGCGACCGGCTTACGCTATTGAATATGACTGGGTAGAAAATGGCCAGCTCCTGTTTACTCTTGAAAGCAAACTAATTCAAAATCTTTTTTTTGCTGGCCAGCCTAATGGCACTACCGGTTATGAAGAGGCTGCTGCGCAAGGTTTGATGGCTGGTATTAACGCGACCAATAAAGTTTTCAATGAAGAGCCTTTTATTCTGAATAGAGCTGAAGCTTATATCGGAGTGATGATCGATGATTTGATCACTAAAGAGATTTCAGAGCCCTATCGCATGTTTACTTCTAGAGCAGAACATCGTTTGTTGTTAAGACAGGATAATGCTGATCTACGACTATTTGAAAAAGCTTTTACTCAAAAAACCATCAGCTCTGAGCAATACGAAAAAACCAAACACAAAAAAGAGTTGATTGAAACAGAAACTAAACGCTTTCATAAGACTTTTGTCCAATACGCTAACAAAAGAAGTTCACTAGCTCAGATGCTAGGCAGAAAAGAAATTCAATATAATAATCTGCTTACTCTCTTTCCCGATTTAGTCAAAGACTATGGAGAAACCATCAATGACCAAATCCAGATCGAGCTAAAATATGAAGGCTATCTCTCCCGCCAGGTCAAAGAAATCGAAAAGCTTTCTCATCTGGAAAAAGCGCTCATCCCCAAAAACTTTAACTTTGCTGCAGCTGTAGGGCTCAGAAATGAAGCTAAAGAAATGCTTAAAAAAAGACTGCCTCCGAATTTAGGAGTAGCTTCGCGTATCAGCGGGGTTTCTCCTGCTGATATTTCAGTACTTTTAATTATTTTACAAAAAGCCAGGCTAGAAAAAGCTTCGCAAGTTAAGTTAAAAACGAAGTAACAAAAAAAACCACTCAACAAAAGGATTTTTATGCGTTTTTCTTCAAAAAGAGCTTCCTTTCCTTTTTCATTCTCTCCTGCTTTTGCTTCTTCATTTTCATCTTTATCTTTTGTTTCAATTTTGAGATTTGTGTCTATATCTATGCTATTAATATTCTGTTTCAGCTTTTTCTCTACTCCAGTTTTCAGTGCTGAAGCTATCGATTTAAAAAAATTAAAAGAGCAGAAAATGACTTCATCTGCTGAACTCGCTGCTGCTCAAAATCAAACCTCTAGAAGCATTATGACTATCGAAGCTAAAAAAAGAGCTGAAGACTATTTAAAAGCCTATCAGCTAATCCGTCAAAACAACCCTTCTTCACGCATTTTTTTTAAACTCGCCAATGGTACTACTCTGACTAACATCGCTGATGTAACGGTCTTAGAAAATGGGACACTAATGCTTTTTAAGACGACCACAACCCAAGGCCTTAAAAATGATGTTATCCCTGTCGAAGAAATTATCGCACTTGGACATTTATGAAACTCAAGCTTTTAGAATTTCAAGGGTTGGACCTTCAAAAACAGTTAGAACTAGAAGAAAAGCTGTTAAAAAAAGAAAAAGGTTCTTTTTGTCTGATCAACCACGGCTGCCCTCCTGCTATCGTGCTTGGCACTTCTAATCAGAAAGAAAAATATCTCAACCTAGAGCTGCTTAAAAAAGAAAAACAGCCTCTTCCTGTGATTCAGCGCTTTTCTGGAGGAGGTACCGTAGTGATTGATGAGAATACTCTTTTTGTCAGCTTTATCATTGAAAAAAGCGATTTAAATTTTTCTTTCCCCGAAGAGCTTTTTGCCTGGAGTGAAACCTTTTATAAAAAAGTTTTTAATCTACCTAATTTTGCTCTGAAAGAAAGAGACTATCTCATTGGAGACCGTAAATGTGGCGGCAATGCTCAGTATTTTACTAAAAAAAAGTGGCTCCACCACACTTCTTTTTTATTTGATTTTGAAGAAAAGAATATGAATTATCTGCGGTTTCCCCCTCAAACTCCTACTTACAGAAAAAAAAGAAGCCATAGAGAATTTTTGACTACAATAAAAAAACATTTCTCGAACAAAGAACTTTTCATTGCCAATTTCAAAAAAAGCTTATTTTCAGAGTTTTCCCCTGCTTGAGCTAGTGAGAGAAAAGGCTCGCAACCGCATTCGCAGAGCCCCTCTCCTTTAGATATAGGAGGCTTTTTAAAGGATTCGCGAGATATTACTGGCAAGATTTGCGCAATCTAGGTAGAATTTAAAGATGTAAAGGCCTGGAAATTGATTTAAATAGAAAACGGTGAAAACCAAAAAAACTATTAACTCAAGGAACCAGACCCAAAAAGTAGACAAGTAGAAGTATTTTCAAACAAACATTTAATAAGAGAGAAGTTTAAAGTGGAAAAAGCTCAAGGAACAATCAAGTTTTTTAATTCTCAAAAAGGTTTTGGTTTCATTACTCCTGATAGTGGTGGCAAAGATCTTTTTGTTCATACTAACAATGTTCAAGGCGATGCCAATGGTCTTCGTGAAGGAACAAAAGTCGAATACGTAGAAGGTCCTGGACGTAAAGGCCCAGAAGCTACCGAAGTTACAATCATCTAATTCATTCCCCTCTTGATCCTATCAAGGGGGGCTAATGATATCTTTTTGCTCTCAAGAGTATATAAAGATATATAACTTATCACAGAAAAGAAGTTTTTCTTCTTTTCTGTGTTTTGTGTTATCTAATTTTTATGGTTATTTGGTTTTAAGATCTTTCAGAAACTATTCTAGTTAACCTCTATTTAAGATTAAGAATGATTTTTTAAAAAAAAGACTCCGCCGAGAAGGGTCTAGTTCAAAGGCTTTAAGACCTTTTTTGTTTAAGTGGGTTCGTTTCCCTAGAACAGCCGACCAAAGCAACTGGTGCTTTTTAGCTGTTCTAAGCGTCCTGATCCCTTATTTAACAAGTCGTCAAAAGCATCTACAAAACTAGCTTGTCCAAAACAGCAGAGTTAAAATTTATTCAAAAAGATACTTTGTTAAAAAAAAGAGAGCAAGGCTTTTTTTAAAATAAATCAGCTATTAAAAATAGCTAGAAGAGAGCTGCCATACTGACGCAGCTCTTTTAATTCCCAATCTATAATTTCAAAATCATTCAAATGCTTTTTAAAAGAGGCAGGAGCCTCTATAAAAACTATCCCCTGCTCTTTGATCAGACTTTCTGTTTTAAGAGCTGATAACAGCTCTTTTACAAATAAAAATCCCTCATCTTTCTTTTCAAAAAAACTATATGGAGCATCTGCATAAACCAAATCAAAAGCTTTCTGCTCTTTTCCTTTTTCTGAATCTTTCACTTTTATTTTTTCTGCATTGATCAAAGACAGAGCTTTTAAAACCGGCCGACAAATAACTTGCCCTTTCTCTGACAAATCCAGCTCTTTTAAATTCTCTTCAATTTTTTTAGCCACTGCTCTTTCTTTTTCTACAAAGATAACACTTTTAGCTCCTCGACTCAGCGCTTCTATGCCCATAATTCCAGAGCCAGCAAAAAGATCTAAAAAAAGGGCTCCTTCAATCTGATTCTGTAAAATATTAAAAAGAGCCTGGCGCAACATGGAAGTCGTCGGTCTCGCTTTACAATGAGGAAGAGAAAGTAGTTTGCGTCCTTTAAGACGGCCGCCTGTGATTTTTAAACTCATAACTTCTGCTCAAGAAGCTGTTGAGAAAGCTTTAGCTTTTTGACATCTTTGTCTACTAGATATCTTTCGTAAAGAGAAACCGCTTTGCGTAGATTCCAAAGCCTCTCTAAAGAAAGGTCTCCTTCTTTAGCTTCAGCCAAATTGACTTCTTTTTTCAAATTGATCCAGGCATCTTTGCTTCGTCCTTGCATAAACAGATTAAAGCTACCTAATTTTTTAGCTGTGCCAATTAAGACAAAAGGCTGATTTTTATAAAGATAAGAACCTGTTTCAAAAGGAAAAAAATGAATCTCATTTTCTTTATCTGAAGGAAAACAATTAACAGCAAGACATCTGATTTGAGGTTCGGTCAGACTTTTGATTAATTTCACTAACTGCTTTTTTAAGCCTGCAGGAGTAAAAGAAGAGATCAATTTACCTTTGTTTAAATTGGCATAGAGATCTAATTGAGCTGCGTTTGGATCTCCTTCTAAAGCAAGAATATGAAGAGGGCTCTTGCCTTTATTATATTTGGTAAAATCTCTTAATACCGCTCGGTTTTTATCTCTTTTTAAACCTTCACCGTCGGTAATAAAAATAATATTATCGATTTTGTTAAATTGATTTTTGCGAGATACAATATCATTAAAAGGCAGAGAATAAGAAGGGGCTGCGAAAAAAGAACCTAATTTTTGACCGATTAGAAACTTTTTAGCTTGAGCTTTGGCTTCTTTATCAGGCTGTTGCGCATTATTAAATAAAAAATCCAAAGTGCTATCAAAGAGCAAAAGATTAAAGCGGTCTTTTTTAGGAAGAGCATTTAAAGCAGCGGCAACAGCAT
>CAZTYI010000005.1:0-32258 GCA_964618335.1 uncultured bacterium | reverse complement strand
GACTTCTCTTTTTAAAAATTTAAAAACATCATCTACAATCCAGCGGATAGGTGCTTTTTCTAAATTATTTAAAATAGCATTTTCTCTGGCCCAAGCAACTGAGGTCTTAGAAGCATCAAGATGGCACAGAGAGGCTCCCTGTTTAGCAAAAAAAAGGGTTGCTGCTCCGGTATAAGCAAAGAGATTTAAAATGGACATACCGCTTTGAACTTGAGGAGTCAGCTTTTCCCATAAATCAAAATGTTCTGGAAAAAAACCAAAATGGCCAAAAGAAGTTGGAGCTGCTTTTAAAAGCAGTTGATTGATTTCCATCTTCCAAGAATCCGGCAATCTTTTTTTAAAACTCCAGCCGCTTTTTTCTTTTCTAGAAAAAACAGCGTCAGCTTTCTGCCACTCTTCTTGAGGTAGTTTTTTAGGCCAAAGAGCTAACGGAGCTGGCCGAATAAAACGAAAAGAGCCAACAGCTTCTAACTTCTCTTGATCGCCGCTATCTAATAATAAATATTTTTTTGACATGACCGGTTAAAATTAAATTAAAGTACTTTAATTTTACCCCAAAGTCGACTTAAAGCAAAGGAAGTGGCGAAGTTAATTACTTCACTTCTCTTTGGCGGGAAATTTAGTTGGATTATTTCCGCTTTTTTGCCCCTTTGCCCAATCGCAAAAAAGACCGTTCCAACCGGCTTTTGACTGGTACCACCGCTGGGACCCGCAACACCTGAAATAGCAATCCCAAAATCAGCTTCGGTCACTTTAAAAATACCTTTTAACATTTCAGAAACTGTCTCTGAACTGACCGCTCCATGCTTTTTAAGAGTTGCAGGTTTTACTTTTAACAGACTGGTTTTTAGATTGTTGTTATAAGTAACCAACCCCCCTAAAAAATATTTTGAAGCTCCTGCTTCGGCGGTTAAGGTAGCGGTAAGAGCTCCGCCGGTACAGGATTCAGCAACAGCTAAAGTTTTTTTCTTTTTGATCAAAAAATCTCTCAGAGAAGCTGCTAAAATCGCATGATGGGAAGAAGAAGATGAAGATAATGATGGGGCAAATACATAAGGAGCAAACATGGTTTCAAGTTTTTTCTTTAAAGCGCCTAGTCTGGCTTTAGCTTTTGAACTGGCTTTTTGAGAAATGGGACTTTTTAAGGTAAAAATTATTTTTAAAGTGGCAAAATGAGGATAGATCCCGATCTGAACTTTTTCTTCTGTTTCTCTCTTATAACCCTTTCTATTGATGTTTTTTCTGGCCAGTTCTTTTTCTTTTTTAGCCATCTCTTCTAAAAAAGGAGCTACCTCAATTTCTTGAAGCGGACCAAGATTAACCTCTTCTGTCAAAAGCTTTTGTTTTAAAGGAAAAGCTTTTTTTAAAAAAGGCAATACCCACTCATCAAAAATGACTTGCATTTCTCCTGGCACGCCGGGCAGCAAGATTAAAAGCTGCTGGTTCTTTTTTAAAATCAGACCAGGCGCTGTCCCTAAATCATTTGGCAGCACTAAAGATCCTTTGGGAACAGAAGCTTGATTTTCTAAAAAAGGATTTTTCAACCCTCTTTTAACGAGCTCCTTTTTCCATTTCTGATCTAGGACTAAGGGAATTTTAAAAAGACTAGCTGCCGCTTTTTTAGTCTTGTCATCTAAAGTTGGGCCTAGTCCGCCAGTCACAATAACTACATCAGCACTTTTGAAAGATGCTCTTAGATCTTTAAGAATCTGATCATCTCCAAAAACTACTTGCCGATCAGTTGGATATCCTGCTAAAAATAATCTACGGCTAATAAAAGCTGCATTAGAATTAATTACTCTGCCATTGACTAGCTCATCTCCAATAGCCACGATTTCAATGTGCATGCCTTTTAATCTCTTTTAAACCTGTCTCTTAATTTCCCTTAAAGAAGATAGTAAAAACCATAAAATACCAACTGTAATATAACTATCAGCTAAATTAAAAACAGGATAGGAATAAGAACCAAACTGAAAATAAAACATATCCACTACAGAACCATAGAAAAACCTATCTAAAAGATTGCCTACAGCTCCGGTTAAAATTAAACCCAAAGCTGCAAATCTTTGCCAATCGACTTTTTTCAAGAAAATATAAGCCGCTAAAAAAATAATAATAATAAAACGCAGCCACCATAAAAAATTCGGAGAATTAGCTAAGAACCCCCAAGCAGCACCTTTATTGGTCACAGATACAATGGCAAAAGTCACCTGATAAAAATCCTGAAAAATGCCAATCCCGCCATAAGGATAAAAGGGGTGCAAAGCACCCATTGTCGGTAGATGATTAAAAACGTATTTTTTAAAAAGGATATCTAAGCCTAGCAAACCTAAAAAAAAGCTTAAAAAAAGTATTTTTTTTAAAACGGGCTTCATTAAAGTATTCCTTTTTCCATTTTTTCCTGCGATTGTACTGTCATAACAGCATAAGGAATAGCTTCTAATCTGGCTTTGGCAATCGGTTCTTTAGAAATATCGCAAAGACCGTAAGTACCGTCATCAACTTTCTCTAAAGCTCGGTCAATTTGTTTTAAAATAGACATCTCTTTATTAGATAATTCTAGACTGACTGTTCTGCCAAAATCATCGGTTCCTTCATCCGCTTGATGTTGCGAATAACCTTTAGATTGATCTAATTCTTGCACTTCCTCTTTGGTTCCTTGAATGGAACTAGTGATTTGTTGACGCATCGCTACCAGTCTTATTTTGAATTGCTCTATTTCTTTTTTATTGAGAGCCATAATATTTTTCCTTGTTTAGTTTTTTTCCTTAGGAACAATCGCTTCAATCTCTTCTACCACTTCATCAATATCCTTAAAACGCCTGTATACACAAGCAAATCGAATATATGCAACAATATCAATTTTTTTTAAAGCATCCGTCACAATAACTCCGAGTTCGGAAGAACCAATCTCACGCACCTGTCCAGCCATTAAATCTGAGGCTATTTTAGAAACCAACGAACGGACTTGGTCATGACTGACTTGAGTTCGGTAACAAGCTGCTAACAGTCCTTTTAAAAGTTTTTCCTGTGAAAAATCTTCATAAGTGCCATCTTTCTTTCTAACTTGAACAGTTAAATCTACAGTTTCAAAAGTAGTAAAACGATGAGCACATTTTAAACATTCTCTTCTTCTTCTCACAGAATCTTGAGAAGCTCTGGAATCAGTCACTTTTGATTCTTCAAAACTACAAAAAGGACATCTCACTGGATTTACTCCTTCAATTTCTAAAGTATGTAGTTTATTTAACGGTTTTCAGAATTTTAGTGAACTTTTTTTTTCAAAACAGTTGTAAAAAAAAAGACTGCCAAAGGCAGCCTTTAAAAATTAAAAAAAATTGTACTCTATTGCGATTACACCCTTCTTAGATCCCAGAAAGTGAGCCTGCCTTTTTCATCACTGGCTGTATATTCACTAGGGCAGGACCCAGCTACGAAAAAATTATCTCGCAAAGCTAAAAGGGCTGATACTCTGCCATTGAATCCATCCTCAAATGTATAAACACTCTCCGCTTGTCTCAGGTCCCATATTTTGACAGTACGATCATCTGATCCTGTCGCTAAAATATGAGGAGAGAGATTAATCACACTCCATACTCCACCAGTATGTTCATCATAACGAGAAACAATCTCTTTTGTATTTACATCCATGGTAATTAAGCTGCCCTTGCCTCTACAGCTATATCCATCTTCCTCTTCGTCTCCGTCTGTATATTTTTTTACAAAACCAATGGCTAATCGACTTCCCTGAAAATCAGCTGACAAAGAATCACGTACGGTTACCATGGTTTGAATTCTTAAAGAAGAACTGGTTTGATTACAAAGTTCCTCTTTTTTCCGCCAATTTTGTTGCAACAGTCTTTCTTCTTTTTCCCATACATCCAAAACGGATCCAGTCACAACGGCTAATTTTGTTTCTGTTAAAGGATTGATGCAATAAACCCGCTGATTACCCGTATCGGCTTCGCTTTGAACAGAAAAATCTCTATCCCGCCGTCTCCATTCGCAAAGACTATTGGCCGTACCACTAAAAAAACTATTCTTAAAACTAGCTAAAGACCAAATCCGGTTTTGGTTCCTTTGATCTGTAAGATTAGTAGGAGAATAAGTAACCCGAGCTTCATAAGGCCTCTCTTCTACTGCTCTATCTTGAATATAAAACCGAAGACTTCCATAACGAAAACCAGCCATCCAAGATTCTGCAAAAGAATCTGCGCATAAAGCAGTTACCCAACGCTCCTGATTATCTCTTGTGGATGTAAAGATTTTGTTGATCAGCTTTCCTTCTAAAGTCCATTGTTTAAGAGTCCCATCTTTGGAACCGCTAATAATTGTATCTCCAGCACTAGCATCTTTAACTCTAATTAAACCGTGAATATCATCACAATGGACACCTTGATGATCATCACCGCTGATGATTCTATAACGAGGAGTTGGATTCAATGATGTATCTACTGCCATAAAAAATTACTTGTATTCATTTTGTAAGGATCTTAAAAAAAAGAATAAGTTTACAAATACTGATTAGTTAACTTGTCGACGCATTTCCAAGCGATTGCAAAGATTGGAAAGTGTTCAGAGCTATTGTGCTAGCTATTATACTAACATTTATCCCTGGAGATTTATCATAAAACCAGCGTCTGAGCATAATAGCCGATATTGCCGGATCGGTTTCTTGTAAAATATGTCGTATATGCTCATCCTCCAACCTTGCTAATTCGTAAGGTAGAACTGGTGATCTTAATCGAGTGATAGGATTAGTACTAGATGTAATGCTCATTTTTTCTCCTTGTAAAGGGGAGATTAAGTTTACATTAATTTAGGAGAAAAAATAAAGCTATTTCCAGCCACATTCGCTATAGTAAACTTTATTTTTTATATAACAAAGAGCTTGTTTAATATAGGAGATGGTATTTTCAGGAAGTTGATCTAAATCAAACCAAGCTAGCTCATTACATTTTCCAGGTTCTTTATTATCAATTTTCCCTTGCCAGTTCTCAGCTGTAAAAAAGACATCTACCCTTTCAGAATCTATAGATTTACGATGCATGACATGAGCAACTTTTAGATCTTCAATTTTTAATTTAACGCCCGCTTCTTCATAAGCTTCTCTGATAATCGCTTCTGTAAAAGTCTCCCCCTCTTCTACATGGCCAGCTATCATGCTATATTTGCCATCTTCGTAGCCTGTATTAAATCTTTTCAAAAGTAAAACTTGACCCTTTTGGATTAAGACTAGGTAAGAAGCGGGAATATTGTGATGTCTTTGAGTCATTTAATGTTATCTTTCCTTCACAAATATTTTATAAAAAAACTGTATTTTTATCTAAAAAGACACCAGCAAAACCTGCTCCTTTAGGTGCGGGATACGCTGGTGACCACAAACTATTTTCCCATAAAGCTTTTTGAATTGCAACATATCCTTTTCTTCTAATTAATCTAGATGAAACCTCTTTTAAGCTATTGATTAAAGAAGAAAGTGAAAATTTAGGAGGATAGTTAACTAAAAGGTGAACATGATCATTTTCTCCATTAAATTCAACTAGGTTTGCTTCGAAATCTTTACATATCGATGCAAAAATTTTCTCAAGTTCTAAAAGAATCTGTTTTGAAAAAATATTTTTTCTATATTTAGCGACAAAGACCAAATGCACATGAAGTAGAGAAACGCAAGTTCTTCCTCTTCTAATATTTTTAATTGACTTAGACATAGCCCAAATAATATCATATTTCCATGATTTTTAAAAAAGCCTTTCGTTTTTGTTTAAAGCCTAAAAAAAAGCAGATTAATCTTTTCAAGCAATTTGCAGGGGCAAAAAGATTTGTTTTTAACCATGGTCTTGCTCAGAGAAAAGAAGCTTTTGAAAAAGAGAAAAAAAGAATTTTTCTTTTTGATCAAAATAATGAACTAGTCTTTCTAAAAAAGGATCCTGAACTGGCTTGGCTAAAAGATATTCATTCGCAAATTCCACAGCAGGCTTTAGCAGATTTAGACAGGGCTTTTCAAAACTTTTTCAGCGGATTAAAAACTAAAGGAAAAATAAAAATAGGCTATCCCCGTTTCAAATGTAAGGGGGTCAGAGATTCTTTTCGTTACCCTCAAGGCATAAAAATCAAAGACAATCAAGTTTGGCTGCCTAAAATTGGCTGGGTTCGTTTTAGAAAATCAAGAGAAATAGAAGGCATTGTCAAACAAACAACGATTTCAAGAGAAGGCGAAAAATGGTATGTATCCTTTTCCTCAGAAATTGAAAAAGAAAAACCTGAACCGATTTTAGATCAAAAAAATAAAGTGGGCATTGATTTAGGGCTTGTTCATTTTGCGACTTTAGCCATAGGCGAGAAAAACCATTTAGTCACCATTGAAAATCCTAAATTTTTAAGAAAGAACTTAAAAAAACTGAGGTTTTTAAGCCGCTTTCTGTCTTTAAAGAAAAAAGGCTCTAAAAACCGTTATAAAGCTAGAAAAAAATTAAGTTTGTTGCATAGCCATTTAAAACAGCTTCGTTTAGATTTTTTCTACAAATTAGCGCTGCAAATAGTCAAAAACCACGACATAATCAGCGTTGAGACGATGAATGTTAAGGCCATGCTGCAAGGGCTTAGAACTCTTTCCAGGGCCATCAATGCTGCCGGCTGGAATTTGTTTTTAAACTGTTTGAAAAACAAAGCTTTGGAATATGGCAAAACCCTGCATGAGGTGTCTAGTTTTTTAGCCAGCAGCCGTCTTTGTTCAAACTGCGGATGTAAAAACAAAATAGCCCTTGGGCAAAGAGAGTATATTTGCCAATGCGGACAAAGAATAGACAGAGACTTGAATGCCGCAATCAATATTAAGGTCGCCGGTGCGTCGGTCTAAAGCCTGGGGAGCTGCCGAGGTTGCTCGGAGCTAGGAACCAGGAATCCTTCGCCTTCAGGCGAGGGAGGTTCAACATGCTTAAAAATACTCCTTTTGATACTTTTCTTTTTTTAGAATTTCAAAAAACAATTTTAAAAGAGGTACATATATGTCTACTTCTTCTGTGATAGAAAAATCAAAAATCGATGCTTCAAAAATTATTTCAGAAGGCCAAATCCAAGCATTGCTTAAAACCCAAGCCGATTCTCAAGAAATAGATGAAATTCTTCAAAAAGCAGAAGAAAAAAAAGGCCTGAACTTAAAAGACTGCGCTAAACTCCTTTCGATTCAAACTCCTGAGCTTTTAGAAAAACTTTTTCAAAGCGCTAAAAAAATAAAACAGTCCATCTACGGCTCCCGCCTTGTTTTGTTTGCTCCTTTATATCTCAGCAATTTTTGTATTAATGACTGTGCATATTGCGCTTTTCATACACGTAATCCTGCTAAACGCAAAAAACTCACCGTTGAAGAAATACAGGATCAGGTAAAAACTTTAGAAGCTATGGGACATAAGCGATTGCTTTTAGAATGCGGTGAACATCCAATTAAAAATCCCATCGACTATGTCATTAAAGCTATTGAAACTATTTATTCTACAAAACAAGGACAAGGAGAAATTAGACGCGTCAATGTTAATATAGCCGCTACAACCACAGAAGATTATCGTAAATTAAAAGCTGTAGGAATTGGCACTTATCAACTTTTTCAAGAGACTTACCACAAAAAGACTTATCAAAAACTACATCAAAAAGGTCCAAAAGCTGATTTTAACCGTCAAATAACAGCTATGTTCAGGGCTTTTGAAGCAGGTCTGGATGATCTTGGCATTGGAGTACTCTTTGGTCTTTATGATTACCGTTTTGAAGTTTTGGCTCTAATTCAATATGCTAAGTTTATGGATCAAGTCTTAGGAGTCGGCCCGCATACTATTTCAGTTCCCCGTTTACAACCTGCCCATACAGTTGATTTAGATTCAAAATACAAGGTAAGCGATTTAGATTTTTTAAAAATCATTGCCATCTTACGCTTAGCCGTGCCTTATACCGGCATGATTATTTCTACACGCGAAACTCCTCAAATCAGACGAAAGGCTTTTGATATCGGCATTTCCCAAGCCAGCGCCGCTTCCAAAACTCAACCTGGAGGCTATAAAAAAACTCAAAATGCAGAAGATAAAAATCAATTTCATTTAAATGATCTGCGTAACTTAGATGAGGTGGTACAAGATATTTGCCAAGCAGATTATTTACCAAGTTTTTGCACTGCCTGCTATCGATCAAAAAGAACTGGAGATGCTTTTATGAAACTTGCTAAGTCCGGTGAAATCCATAATCTCTGCCATCCAAATGCTATTTTAACTTTTAAAGAATATCTTTTAGACTATGCTTCTTTAGAAACAAAAAAAGTCGGCGAAAAAGCAATTCTAAAACAAATCCAGTTTATTAAAAACAGGACTATCCAAGAAAAGTTAAAAAAACGTCTAGAAGAATTGGAAAAAGGAAAAAGAGATCTTTATTTTTAACATTACCTTCCTCTTTTTTAATGGAATGTTAATCTTCTATCTAAAGAATGGTTTTTTTGCTATGAAAATGATAAAAAAAACAGATCGGCAAAAAATCAAAGATCTTCTTGTCTCAAAAGGTCAAAAGCAACAAGACCTTTTTCTTTTAGCTCAAAAAACCAAAGAAAAAGTTTTTCAAAACCGCATTCATTTTAGAGGCATTATTGAATTTAGCAATTTTTGTCAAAACGACTGTTTTTATTGCGGCATCCGTAAAAGCACTCAAAAAATTAAACGCTATCAAATGAGCCTTGAAGAAATAAAAAAAACTTTAGCCTTTATCCATCAAGCCGGCTACGGATCTGTAGTCTTTCAATCTGGAGAAAAAAAAACCTCGACAGCAAAAAAATACCTTTTAGATATCATCAAGCTCACCCATAAAATCTATCCTCAATTAGGCATTACCATTTCATCGGGTGAACACAGCTTTGAATTTTATCAAGCTCTTCGCTTAGCCGGAGCAGATAGATATCTTTTAAGAATAGAAACTTCTAATGCAACTCTTTATAAAAAATTGCATCCTACATCTATGTCTTTTGAAAACCGTCTTCAATGTCTAACTTGGCTGAAAGAATTAAATTTCCAAGTTGGCTCCGGCATTATGATTGGACTGCCTGGCCAAACCATTGATGATTTAACAAACGATCTTATTTTTTTTCTTGAAAAGCAATTTGATATGTATGGTCTCGGGCCTTACGTTATTCATCAAAATACCCCTCTTTCTTCTCCCTTAGTTCAAGAAAATTGGCAAAAAAATAAAAAACAGATTTATAACCTAACTTTAAACTTTCTGGCTTTACTTAGAATATTTTCGCCTAAAGTCAATATAGCTGCTGCTACAGCTTTAGATGTTTTTGATCCGAAAGGCCGACTGCAGGCTTTAAAAATTGCAGCCAATGTAATTATGCCAATCGTAACTCCTCAAAAATACCGCAAAGATTATTCACTATACGAGAAAAAGTCCTACATAGACGAAGAAGCTCTTCAATGCAAAAATTGTTTAATTAATAAAATAAAAAAACAAAAGCTGAAGCCTGTTTTTAACGAACAAGGCATATCTCCTTTTTACTTGGAAAGAACTTATGGCTAAACGTCAAGAACATACCATAATAGCATTTACAGGACGCATGAATGTTGGCAAATCTTCTCTTTTAAATCTGCTCAGCGGGCAAAAAGATTTTGCAATTGTTGATGATCATCCAGGAACTACTACTGATGTAGTTGCAACTAAAATGGAAATTCATGGAATAGGACCGATTAAAGCACTAGACACTGCCGGCCTTGATGAAGATTCTGCTCTTGGCAAGAAAAAAAGAAAAAAGGTTTTCGAGGTTATAGAAGAAGCAGATTTAACTTTTATCATGATTGATCTTTTAAAAACCCATAACAGTGATTTTGCTTTAGAAAAACAAGCTATCAAAAAAGCTTTGGAATACCATAATCAAGTACTCATTCTCTATAATCTTTTTCCCAATAAATTATCTTTAAAACAGCTTAACCATCTTGAAAATCAAACAAATCAAAAACTTAATCTAAACTCAAATCAAACCCCATATCAAAAAAATCAGATTCCCAGCCTTCGTCTTAATGTTCTTAATTCTAAAGAGCAAAAAAATCTGATCGATTTTATTCATCTGCACTTAAAAACAGAAAAAAAAGAGATCGATTTAATTCCTTTAAAAGCAAAAGAAGGATATGTCCTTTTAAATATCCCGATGGATGAAGAAACCCCTCAGTCTAGATTACTACGCCCTCAAGACATGGCAGTAGAAAAACTACTGAGAAAACAGTTTATTCCAGTACTTTTTAGAATGGATTTAAAAAAAGCACGCCAAGGAGAAAAAAAAGAACAACAACGTTTTTTAAATTTAATTGATCATTTAAAAAACTCTCCAGAAGGGTTGAAACTGGTTATTACTGATAGCCAGGCAATAGATACTGTAAATAATTTGGTGCCTTCAGACATTTTGCTAACCACTTTTTCTGTTATCATGGCCAATTACATGAGCTATGGGAATTTAGCTTTGTTTCAAAAAGGACTAAAAGCTTTTTCTAATTTAAAAAACAAAGATAAAATCCTTATTATGGAAAGCTGCAATCATAACCGCCAATGTAATGATATCGGCACTCAACAGATTCCTAATTTAATTAAAGAAAAACTTGGTCTGAACTTAGAAATAGATTTTTCTTTTGGAAGAGTTATGCCAGAAGATATAAACCCCTATAAATTAATCATTCATTGTGGCGGCTGTATGATTGATAGGCAAAAATATGCCAGACGGATTTTAAAAATAAAAGCAGCAGAAATACCAATCACTAACTATGGACTTTTTTTATCTTGGGTACATAATGCTAAAGCAGCAGAAAGGGTGGTTGAAATTTTCAAAATTTAAAAATTAAAAAAGAAAATTTGCTACACTTTAAAAATTAATTCAAGGAGTCAAAAATGACCTTTAGCCCTAAAAAACATTATTTTCTTGATCTCTTGCTTTTTATAGCCTTTGCCATCTCTGCTTTCACCGGCATGATCTTGGGATACATCTCACATCATGGAGGAGCTTATAGAGGTTTCTCTCACGGAGGAGCCCATCTCAGCCCTTATACAGTATTAAATCTTTCCAGATATACCTGGAAAACAATCCATACTTGGAGCAGCTTTCTTTTAGTTTTTTTAGTCGTAATCCATCTAATAGCACATAGACAATGGATAGCTTCCATGACCAAAAAAATCTTTAAATCCAAAAATTAAAAAGCATCGAAAACATATCCTCTTGACAGATCGCTTGATCTGGATTATTATGAATATATATTCATTATAAAAGACCAAATATTGATCAATATATAATGATTTTAGACTATAAGAACTTTAAAAGGAGGGTGTTATGCCAGGTTTTAACGGAAGAGGCCCAAGAGGATTCGGGCCAGGAAGAGGTTTAGGTCCCTGTGGGCAAGGTTTAAGAAGAGGCCGCGGTAATTTTGGGAATCGATCTGGCTTTTTAGGAAATCAGACTGATAACAATCAGCAAAACTTCATCAATACAGATAAACAGGCACAAAAAAGAATTCTAGAAGCAGAAATGCAAGAACTGGAAGCAGAAAAAAAATATTTAGCCCAGCAAATAGAAAACTTAGAAAAAAACTAAAATGGCTCGCCCTAGAAAAAAAAGACAAATAGGATTTTCTCCAACGGCTACTTATTTTAAGCCGGCTGGAATTTCCCTCAGTTCATTAAATGAAATTACCTTAGGACATGAAGAAATAGAAGCGCTGAGACTTAAAGATTTAGTTCAAAAAACCCAAGAAGAAGCAGCTTGCCAGATGGGTATTTCACAGCCTACTTTCCATCGCCTAGTCCAAGCTGCCCATAAAAAAATAATCGACGCTCTAGTCCATGGCAAAGCCATTAAAATTAAAGGAGGACATTATACTATGAAAGAAAAAGCTAAAAATCCCCAGAATACAATTCTAGCTGTCAGTTCATCTTCTCAAGATTTGGAAGGAGAAGTAGACAGCCGATTTGGAAGATGTAAATATTTTCTATTAATCTCAATAGAAAACAATAAAATAGTATCTCATAAAGCTTTGGAAAATGGACAAATTGATATGCGCGGAGGCGCCGGCATCGCCACAGCTCAAATGCTGGCCAACCATAATGTTGGCAGTATTATTTCAGGCAATATCGGACCAAGAGCGATTGAAGTTCTTCAGCAGTTTCAAATTCCCGCCTATCAAGCTACTGGTTCTATTCGCGAAGTTGTTCAAAAGTTTATCAACGGCACTCTGACTAAAATAGAGAAGTAAATCTCAAGGAGTAAATCATGAAAATAGCCATTCCGTCTATGGGATCAAAAGGGCTGGAGGAAACTGTTGCCGAGCATTTCGGCCGCTGTCCTACTTATACTATCCTAGATGAACAGGGAAAGCTTTTAGAAATTCTAAAAAATACCAGCTCGCATATGGGAGGACAGGGATTATCTCCAGAACTGTTAAAAAAAAATGAAGTGAATGTTCTTCTTTGCCAAGGCATTGGACCTAAAGCAATACAACTTTGCCAAGAATTAAAAATCGAGGTTTATGTCGATTACAGCTCTACAGTTAAAGAACTGTTTCAGAAATGGAAAAACCAAAAACTTTCTAAAGCAGATTCAGACGACAGCTGCAAGGAGCATCGCTCATGATCATTACAGTTGCCGGCGGAAAAGGCGGAACTGGCAAATCCATGGTCGCTACTTCTTTAGCTTTGGAATATGTCCGGCAAAAGAAAAAAACTCTGCTGGCTGATGCTGATGTCGAATGTCCTAATGACCATCTATTGCTTAACATCAAAAGAAAAAACACAAAAACTATTTTTCAGCCAATTCCTAAATGGGATTTTGATTTATGCACCTTATGCGGTAAATGCGCTCAGGTCTGTAAACAAAACGCGATTGCTTTTACCCCTGGTAAAAGACCAGCTTTCATTGCGGATATGTGCATTGGCTGTAAAGCTTGTTTTGTCGCCTGCCCTGTCAAAGCCATCAGCGAAACCAAGAAAGAGATCGGCACTATTTACAGAGGAAATAACTACCATGTCAAACTAATTTCAGGTGAACTGAAATTAGGACAACTAGCTTCAGGTGAAATTGTTTCAGCTCTCAGAAAATATGCAGAAGAAGTTTTTATAAAAGAAAAAGCTGAAATGCTGCTGATCGATGCAGCAGCAGGCATCGGCTGTCCAGTCATTGCTTCACTGACGGGAAGCGATTATCTGGTAGCCGTTACCGAGCCTACTCCTTCCGCTCTTCATGATTTAAAGCGTATGCTTTATTTAGCAAAACATTTTCATATTCCCTGCGGCATTGTGATTAACAAACATAATCTGGAAGAACAGTTCTGCGAAAAGATTACTAATTTTGCGAAAAAAGAAAAAATTCCGATCATTGGAAAAATTCCTTATAGCAAAGAGTTTGTTGATGCTGCTTTAAAAATGCTTCCTGTGACAGAATTATTTTCGCAATATATTTCTATCTTTGAAAAGATTGCCAAAGAAGTTCAAGCATGTTTAAACAAAAGTTAATCTTAGAATTGACTGAAGAAATTGCTCTTTGTCAAAAATGTCCGCTTTGGCGAACCAGAAACAAACCGTTAGTCGGCGATGGCTCTCCTGATGTTAAAATTGTCATGATTGGAGAAGCTCCAGGTTATTATGAAGACCTGGAAGGCAAAGCTTTTATCGGTAAAGCCGGCAAAGTGTTAGACCGTTTGTTAGAAAGCGTTGGCTTATCCAGAAAAGAACTGTATATTACCAATATTTTAAAATGCCACCCTCCGAAAAACCATGATCCCACTCCTGTAGAAACCAAAGCTTGCTCAGAATATCTGTATCGACAGTTAAAAATTATCCAGCCCGAAATGATTATTACTTTAGGTAAATATGCCTCCCAAGAGCTCTTTTTTAAAACTCATTTGCCTTTTTCTAAAATTAGCGAAATGCATGGTAAAATTTTTGAGATCAAAGCTTCTTATGGGTCTGTAAAGGTTGTTCCTCTTTATCATCCTTCTGCTGCTTGCTATAATGCGGACATGTTTGAGACTTTAAGGAAAGATTTTGAAAAAAGCGTCGGTTCTCTTTTAAAAAAAAATCATTTGCGAATGAAATATACTAATTTTTAAAAACTCTCATAAAAATTATATTAAGGTTCGAATTGGTTAAAATGGCGGAAGAGGAGGGATTTGAACCCCCGGATCCATTGCTGGATCATCTGTTTTCGAAACAGACGCAATCAGCCGCTCTGCCACTCTTCCTTAAAAACTTTTCAATGCATATTAATTTTATTTCTTAAATAAAAAAAATAATACTCTATAGCTTAAAAACAACTTATGTTCGATAGGTGTTAAACCTTCAATATTTTACAAACTTCTTTCCCAGATCAATATCAAAAGGCTTTTCTGGGTACTTCCCTGCTAAAATATCCGGCAAATATTTTGCCAACAAAACAGGATAAATGATTTCTTTGCTATTTTTAATTTTATCAAGAGAAAACCATTCTATTTTTTTTAAAGTTGTTTTTTCCCAGTTAGTTAAATTATTAAAAAAAACCTCTCTCTTATTAGTTCTTGCCACAAGAAAGGTCTGTTTAAGATGAGTTAATGTCCCATTTAAAATTAAATCATACTCGCCAAGCCAAACAACAGGGCCTAATTCTATATCTTTTTTTTCAAGTCCCACTTCTTCTTGAATTTCTCGAAAAGCAGCTTCCTGAATAGATTCACCATCTTCAATTTGACCGCCGACCAGAAACCAAAAAGGACCATTGTATTTACCATCAACAGCAGTAGTTTTGGGATCATCAGCGCAAAGCAAAAGAAGCTCATTCTTATCATTCAAAAGCAGAACTTTAACACTAGTTCTAACCGGCAAAGACATGCTTCAACCATCTTTTTTAAAATAAAGACTTAACAATTAAAAACTTAAATAAAAAACGGAGAGAGTGGGATTCGAACCCACGATACGCTTTCGCATATACTCGCTTTCCAAGCGAGCTCCTTAAGCCACTCGGGCACCTCTCCTTAAAAGAAGTAAAAGAATAGCCGATTTTTTATTTATCAAGCAACAGCTAAGCTCTTGCCAAAATCCACTTTAAAGAGCTAAAATGAAAGATTATTTATGAAAAATATTTTATTTTTATTTCTTTTATTATTAATTAGTTGTTCTAAAGTAGAAAAGCCTCAGTCTAATCAAAAACCGCTGGTGGCTGTTTCTATTCCCTCTTATCTTTTCTTTGTAGAAAAAATTGCAGAGAATACAGTCGAAGTCAAAAATTTAATACCAGCAGGTGCCGATCCCCATCATTTTGAACCTACACCACAGCATCTGGATTTAGCTATTAAAGCCTCTCTTTGGTTCCGTTCTGCAGAACATTTTGAAAAAGAATTTTTGAATTTAATTCTTCCTTATAATCAAAATTTACAAGTCTGCGATTTAACTGAAAATATTCCGCTAATTGAAGAAGACCTGCATCTTTGGCTTTCTCCTAAAATTGCTATCCTGCAAGCCGAAAAAATAGCTTCTGTCTTAGAGAAAAATTTTCCAAAAAATAAACAGCTTTATCAAAAAAACTTAAAAAACCTGATTAAAGAAATTCACAAAACAGATCTGGAAATCCAAACAAAACTTAAATCAGCAAAAAACAGAACTATTTTAGTTTCGCATAAAGCCTTTTCTTATTTTTGCGCTGATTATGGTCTAAAACAAATTTCCATTGAAAATGGAAATCAAGAACCTAATTTAAAAACCATTTATCATATATTTAACGAAGCAAAAAAAGACAAAGTTAAAAAAGTATTTATTCAAGCTCAGGCAGATAATAAAGGCGCTCTTTTAATAGCTAAAGAGCTCAATGTATCTCCTTTTATGGTGGATCCTTATTCTGCTGATTATTTAAAAAATCTAAAAAAAATAGCAGATATAATTGCTGATAACAATCAAGAATAAAAAACATGCAAGACGCTATCTCTTTTAAAGATGTACACTTCTCTTTCAATGAAATCCCTGTACTGGAAAAAGTCAATCTACACATTAAAAAGGGTGATTTTGTTGGTATTGTCGGTCCTAATGGAGGAGGTAAAACTACTCTTTTAAAATTAATTTGCGGCCTTTTAGAACCAATCAAGGGAACTGTTTCTATTTTCGGTAAAAAACCCTCTGATTTCTACCCTAAAATCAGTTATGTTCCCCAAGTTTCTAAAATAGAAAGAGATTTTCCCATCTCGCTTTTAGAGTTAGTGCTACTTGGCTCAGTAACAAAAAGTTCATTTTTTAGAAAATATAGCCAAAGTACAAAAAAAAGAGCTTTAAAACTTTTAAAAAAACTGGGCCTTTTAACTCATAAAAACCAAGCTTTTGGTATGCTTTCCGGCGGCCAGGCTCAAAAAGCTTTAATCGCCAAAGCATTAATCTCTAATCCGGAAATTTTAGTGCTCGATGAACCCACTGCTAACATTGATGTTAGAGGTGAAAAAATAATTTTCGATTTAATTAAAAATGATCTTAAAGGTAAAACCATTTTAATGGTCAGCCATGATTTAAATCATGTGATTAAAGATGTTAAAAGTGTGATTTTCGTAGAAAAACAGGTCTCGCGCAAACTTCCTGAAGAAGTTTGTGAACATTTTGCAGTTGGTCTTTACCATAAACCAATGATAAAAAAAGAAAAAAAATGAATTTTTTGACAGATCTTTTTAACAATCCTTTCCTGCAAAATGCTCTTCTAGCCGGTATTTTAATTTCTTTGGCCGCAGGCATTATGGGATCCTATGCAGTCGTCAAAAAGATTACCTCTCTAAGCGGCGCTATTTCTCATAGTATTTTAGGCGGTATTGGTATTTTTGCTTTTCTCACCTACAAAAATCCGGTTTGGTATTTCTCTCCAACAATCGGCGCTTTTTTAGCTGCTGTTATTTCAGCTTTTTTAATCGGCTTTGTGCATTTAAAATATGCTCAAAAAGAAGGAGCTGCAGTTTCTGCTATCTGGTCAACCGGCATGGCTATCGGTGTTATTTTTATCTCTTTCATACCCTCTTCTAACGTCGAATTTTCTGAGTTTTTATTTGGCAATATTTTATTTATTTCCAAATTCAACCTACTCATGCTTTTGGTTTTAAATTTAATCATTTTAGCTGCTGTGACCTGCTTTTACCGTCCTTTCCTTGCTATCTGTTTTGACGAAGAAAGCGCCAAACTGCAAAAAATTCCAGTTAAAACTTATTATTTGCTCTTACTTTCTTTAATCTCTCTTTCAATTGTCCTTTTAGTCCAGATCATCGGGGTGATCTTAGTCATCGCTCTCTTAACCCTGCCTCCGACGATTGCTACTCTGTTTTCCCGCCGCCTTTATATGATTATGATCATATCTACCATTCTTTGTGTCCTGCTGAATACTGGCGGTATTTGCCTGTCTTATACTTTGAACTTTCCTCCGGGAGCTACAATCGCTCTTTTAGCTGTGGTGGCTTATGCTTTAGCCTTGCTGATCAAAAAGAAAAAACAGCAGAAAATACGTTCTTTGTCTTAAAATTTTTACTTAAAATTTTTATTTGACATTGTTTTTAAAAAAAATGTTTTTACATAAATTAGTAAAAATGGTGCTCATATCTATTCTAGAGCTTAACTATCTCTTTATTCTTTGAAACTAGATATAATTAAGTGGCTTTAAAATAAAATCTATAGTAAAATAATAGGCAACTTTTTGAGGAAATTCATGTTAAGGCCTGTTTTATCTCCTAAATTACACAAATTGGCATTAGATCTATATAAGTTGGAATCTGATCTTTCACCTAATAAAGGCCGCCTAGCAGCACTGCCTGTTACTATAGCTGTTAGCTTGTTACATATTAATATGCCTGTTATTGCCGCAATTGAGAATATCGCTTTAACAGTTCTTCATACATTAGGAGCTTTATTCTTTAAAAACTGCTCTTTAGTATTTGCTCTTCGATATCTAGACCAAAGTATAAATAACCTGATAAGAATACCTTTTCTTTTAGTATTGCAGCCAATATTAATGATACGCAATTTTTATGCTACTTTATTAGATCCTGCTTTTTTACATAAAAGTTTCGAAGCCTCCAAAAAAGACTTCTACGACACCTTCTGCACTATAAAGTCGCAAAGAAAAGAGCTGTATCAAGAAAAAAAAGATTCAAATGCATCTTTTCAAGCGAATTTTATAGATGCAACATTTATGTCTTTTCAAACGATAAACTACGCTGGGATTTCCTTAAATGGAGCATTAAAAGACATTCAAGCTGTTTTCTCTAATAAAACTTGCCTTTCCAAAAAACCAATACACCTTATGTCATCTGTCAATAAATCAATTAGTTCACTCAATTATATAGTGTCTTCCGTGGCCTCTTTAATCTTGGCACCTCTTAACCTTGCCCACAATTTCATTACTAAAGAATCTATCTATTTGGATTACTACTAGTAATATTGATTTATGCTTTTTAAAAAAATCATTTCTCTTGCAGGGTTTAATTTATCCTTTTAAAATTCCTTTGTTTTTATCTTATTTTTCCAGAAATAAAGAAACCCTTTTAACCAAAAACTTACCGCTATTATGAAAAACTGGCTTCTTTTTTTATTACTACCCTTTTTCTTTCTGTATGCTCTGACCCCTGCTCTTGCTTTGACAACTGAACCTCTTGCTCTGACGTCTAAACCGATTAAAAATGCTGACACAACCAAGAACGCTGACATAACAAAAAATATAGAAACGATTCAAATGATGGTCGATCCAAAAATGACTCCTGATAGCGGAGCTAAAGACCTGCTAGCTATTCATAAATCACTAAACTTCATCGAACACAAATACTATTTCAAGCCACTGCCTAACAATTTTGGTTCTTTCCTCTCTCGCTTAGTTGACACTTATCTTTGGACAGTGATCAACAGTGTCACTATGGTAACGCAGCACGAGGTCTTTGGACATGGCTACAGAATCCGAGATATTGGCACTGAGTATTTTACTCACCCCTCTTACAAAATTAAATTCGACAGCGGAGAAACTCGGTTCGGCGTTAAAAAAACCGATCCTTTTCAGATGTCGGCTATTGATTCTGCAGGAGTTGAAGCTAATGCTATTTTAGCTAAAAATGTCAAAATGGACTGGCTCAAACAAAACCGCATCAGCCCTTTAGAGACCTCTCTTTACTGGATGTCTTTCCATGACATTACTTTTTATATTTATTCAACCAAGTTTTATTCAGAAAAAGACTATGGACACGATATTAACGCCTATATATTAGATCTGAATCAAACTTATCCTGCCGATCCAATTAGGAAAGCTACTTTGCGAAAAGGCACTAAGCTTAATTTCTTCGAGCCTTTCACTTATCTTTCCTTTGCTTCTTGGGTCTACTACCTATTTTCCGGCAAAGAGATGCCTCTCTATATGATTCCGATCGGCCAGGCTAAATATCTACCGGGACTAAGATATGGGCTGACTCCTTTTGGACCGGAGAATTATCTAGAGAATTTTTTAATTACTCCTGATAAAAAAGCTATTTATTTTTATCTTCGTTATGGAGACCATGCCGGCAATAAATACTACGGAGCAGGATTGGAAGCCAGAGAACTGGTTGCTTTTCTTAACAACAAACTGACTTTCGGTTTAATCCTTGATCTGTTTAGACAACCTAAAATTTTAAATTTTAACCAGTGTCAGCAATTTACCACGATAAGCGGCGAAAGCAGCGGTAGTTATGAATGGGGCTTTGACTATCCTGTCAACGACCTTCATAAAACCCTGCTAGGCACGAGAATCTCTTTAACCATGAGCTACCAGCCCTTTATCAAGCCTTTCTTTTTGGAATTAGAAGCGGGTTATAAGCATAGAGGCTTTGTCGGAGGAGAATCGCTCAAAGAAGCAGCCATTATCAAAGGCGGCTTTGCTGCGCAGTTTTAAAATTAAAACTATTAATATTTGAGTTTTTGCCTAAATAAAACCTTCGAATAGCTTTTTATTGACAAGCTAGGGGTTTTTAGATATGATTTTTCACTATCTAATAGAATATTTTTATTTTTCTCTGGAGGAAAAATGTACGCAATTATCGAAACCGGCGGCAAACAGTACCGAGTCCAAGAAGGCGATGTCATTGATGTAGATCTTTTGGATGACAATAAAAAAGTTAAATTTGAACAGGTTCTGCTAGTTCAAGAAGAAAATACTACTAAAATTGGCAATCCAACTGTAGAAAAGTACTTTGTTTCTGGTGAACTTATAGAAGCTGAAGTCAAAGGTCCTAAAGTTATTGCTTATAAGTATAAAAACACTAAGAGATCAACCCGTAAAAAAAAGGGTCACCGACAAAAGTATTCTAGAGTTAAAATTACTAAAATTACAGCAGAGTAAAAGGAGTTTTAAAACATGGCTCATAAGAAAGGACAAGGCTCAAGTAGAAACGGACGCGATTCACACTCTCAACGCCTTGGAATTAAAGCATCTCAGGGAGAATTTGTCACTACTGGATCAATTCTGGTTAGACAAAGAGGAACTCAATGGCATCCAGCTAAAAATGTTGGTATCGGCAGAGACCATACTCTTTTTGCTTTGATTGATGGTACGGTTTCTTTTGCGAAAAGAGACAAGACTTTTGTCTCTATTGTGCCGCAGGCTTAAGAGTTTTTGTTTTTTGAAAGGATTAAAAAAATAGGCTTATAAAAACTAAAGTTTTATAAGCCCTTTTTATTTTTAGTGTGATTTGTATAGGGACTGCTATTTCGATACTTATTGGATTAAATTGATATTTTTAAAGTTGATTGAGCTGAATTAAATTGAGTTAAGTTGAATTGGATTTTTATGTTTATTGATAATTTAGAACTGTTTTTTGAAGCTGGAGCCGGAGGCAATGGTGTTGTCGCCTGGAGACGGGAGAAATACATTCCTAAAGGCGGACCAGCTGGCGGCAACGGAGGCGATGGAGGCTCAATTATTATTGTAGCTGATCGTCATCTTTTGTCTTTAGAAGATCTGCGTAATTTAAGAATCATCAAAGCTAAAAGTGGTCAACAAGGCGGAGCGAATAATAAAACCGGCAAAAAGGGCCTAGACCTGACAATTAAAGTACCGTTAGGCACAATCATTAAAGATAAGAAGAACGATGCTGTTTTACATGACTTCACTCAAGATGGAGAAAAAATTATCTTCTGCCAAGGCGGAAAAGGCGGAAAAGGCAATACCTGTTTTAAATCCTCTACTCATCAAGCACCTAACGTTTGCACTCAAGGTACAAAAGGCGAAGCTAAATCAGTTAAATTAGAACTTAAACTGATTGCTGATATTGGACTAGTCGGCATGCCTAATGCTGGTAAATCTACTCTGATGTCAGAACTAACCTCTGTCGAAGTTAAAATAGCCGCTTATCCCTTTACAACGCTCAGGCCTAATCTAGGTTTGATTGAATTTGAAGATTTTTCAAGACTTCTAATCGCTGATATTCCTGGTATTATTAAAGACGCTTCTCAAAACAAAGGCTTGGGACTGACTTTTTTACGCCATATCGAAAGAACGGCAATGTTGATCTTTGTGATCGATCTTTCTGGAATCGATGGCCGGGATCCACTGGAAGACTTTTTAATCATGCAAAAAGAATTAGCACAATATAGTCCCGAAATGCTCAAAAAGCCTTTTCTAATAGCTTTAAATAAGATCGATACAGAAGAAGCGCAAGCTAATTTAAAAGCTTTTCAAGAAAAGTATCCTTTCGACGCTAAACATCTTTTCCCAATCTCTGCTATCAAGAAAGAAGGCTTTAAAGTTTTTACAGCTGCTTTCAGAAAAATAGCTCAAAGAGATGCTCTTAGATTTGTTTAAAAAGGTTTTTTCTTTTTGAACAAATGATTAATCGCTTTCTATTTCTTCAGTTACAGATTTTATAGTTGAAAGAACCGGCTTTTGCTTTAAAACAACCACGGCAATACCAGCTATAATCACTAAAGTAATCCCGATAAAAGACCAAAGATCGGGAACTCTGCCCCAAATACCCCAGGCAAAGAATCCAGAAAAAACCACTGCTAAATTACCAGAGATGGTGCTGACTTTGGTAGCCGGTGCAAAAGTATAAGCTTGAGTAGTAAGAATCTGATAAAGAAAAGAAGTTACCCCGACTAAAAATAAATAGAACCAAGTATAAGGATTTTGAAAAGTTTTTAATTCAAAAAGCATTGGAATAAATGATAAAGCAGTATTACCGGCAAAAAAGTAAAAAAGAATCCTGGTAGCAGCTTCTGTTTTAGAGAGCTTTTTTAAAGTGACATAAGAAATAGAAACAAAAATACCGGCTAAAAGACCAATTAACCCCGCAAAATTTAAAAAGCTGAGATTAGGCTTCAAAATAAATAAAATCCCTATAAAACCTGTCACAATAGCTGCTATCCGCACTGCTGGAATTTTGACCCTATCCCAAATCAAAATGACTAAAGGTACAAATAAGGGAGAGGCATTAATCAGCATCACAGCATTTACTAACAACAGATGTTTGGTAGCAAAATAAAAACAGACCAGACCTAAGAAGCTCATGACAGCTCTTAGAGAAAAGAGCTTTATTTTTGTGGTTTTATAGCTGACTTTAGTTTTAAAAAATAAAGGAGACAGTAGTATTAAACAGGTCAAATTACGAAAAAAAACCATCGAAACAGGAGGAACTTCTACGGCTAATTTAACGCAGACTGCATTAGTCGCATAAGCCACAGCTGCCAAAATTGCAAAAAAAATACCTTTTTTTTCGTTCTCCATAAAAATTCCTTGAATAATTAAAAATAAATTTTACAACTGCTATTATACCTTAAAAAATAAATTCTCAAAAAGGAAAAGAATACCTTTAACCTGACTTATAAAAACAAAGTCTTTAAAGAAAAAACTTATACAAAAATATGGCCAGAGCCGGGCTTGAACCGGCGACACAAGGATTTTCAGTCCTTTGCTCTACCAGCTGAGCTATCTGGCCATATATAAGCAAGATAAGAAACAAAGATAGTCTCAAAGAACAATTTCTAGCAACGGTTTATTTTAACTCCAGCAGTTAAAAGAACCTTTAGTTTTAGCTATGAAGCATGATGATGAAGATAATAACAATGACAAGAAAAAAGGAAAGATCCTAAATTAAGCCTAAGATGCCGCCAGCTTCTGAGAGAGATACTCTTCCCACATAGGAATCATATCTTGCAGAATATGAGTCGCCTCTTGCATCTGGCAATCATCGAAAGAGAAGGTAAATTCTCTTTCTTCACCAGTTAAAAGGCGTTTAAAATGTTCATCGTTAACCATGCGCTTGACGCTATTGGTCTTTAAAACAGACAGATGTTTCTGCCAAAAAAGCTCTTTTCTCTGGAGGTTCGGTAAGTATTTTTTTTCTAAAAGAGCTTTGAGTCTTGGCTCTAAATCAGCCAGAGAATCTGAATAAGCCGGACGAATGGAATCCGCTGAAAGCGCATATTCTAAAAATCTCTCGCCAATTTCATATGGAGCATAAATCGAAGGCACTACGATATCCGCTTTAACTCCGTTAATCTGGGTGCTGCGGCCGGAGACTGTGTAATATTTACCAATGGTCACTTTATAGTAATAATCGCTCTTTTCTGCGGTCACAGTTTGATATTGAATGGAGCCTTTGCCAAGAGTTTTTTCATCACCTACGATTAAGGCTACTCCATAATCCTGTAAGGCTTGGGCGACGATTTCAGAAGCTGAGGCCGAAAGTTTAGAAGTTAAAACTACTAACGGTCCTTTGAATTCAGGCTGACCTTCTACCTTTCTCATATACTTCAGTTCTTGACCATACTTAGAGACTACAACTACGCCATTTTCAATAAACAAAGAAGCCACTTTAATAGCCTGAGATAAAAATCCGCCGGAATTTTCTCTCAGATCTAGAATCAACCCTTTTAAGGTTCCCTTTTTCTTCAATTCAACGATAGCTGCTTTGATTTCTCTTTCAGAACTACGTCCGCTGTCATTTTCATAAAAAGATTTTAAAATCAGCTTGCCGATAATACCGCCTTCAACTTCCTCATAACTATAAGTTAAGCTCTCTTCTTCCATGCTGATTGGTGCGCTGGTCAGGGTCACCGAGAAAAACTGGGATTTTTCTCCTCTTCGCAGACCAAGTATAATCTCTCTATCGCGGTTCTTTAAAATTTTCAAGACCTCTTCAAAAGCCAGATTTTCGACAGATTGGCGGTTAATCTGAACAATAATGTCGCCTACTTGAATTTGTCCGGAGCGTTTCGCAGGGCTATTGCTGATTAAATCAGTGATCATAACGCCCTCTACGCTTTCCATTAAAACTACTCCGATGCCTTCAAACTGCTTTTCCAGAGAGACCCTCATCTCTTGGGCTTCCTCTTCTGAGAAGAAAGCCGTATGGGCATCTAAACTACGGGCAAAAGCTTTTAATATATGAAGCACAAAATAGTGTTCTTTCAAATTTTTTGTTTTCAGTAGATATTCGTTCTCAAAACGGCTCATTCTTTTTTCAAAAAGCGTAAATAATTTGCCTTTTTGCTGAGAACTTGACAAATCTCTTTTTTTATTTTGAACGATATAAAAGTTGATTAAAGTATTTTTTTGCCTTAAAAAGAGCTCTTTTTCAGACTCCGCATATTCACTTCTATTGATTTTTCTAGCTTTTGGATCCTCTAGCTGACTCATTAAAACTGTTTTTAAAAAAGTACGGCTGACGCGCGCCCTTTGAATAGCTCTGGTAAATTGTGCATCTAACTGATAAAAAAAACTGTAATTACCCTCTTTCAGTTCTTGAATGACTCTTTCGGATTTTTGATCAGAAAGGCTTAAAAAAGGCATAACTTCATTTTTTAAAAGATAGCTTTTTTCACCATCAAACATTTCGATATAATTCTTAACCATTCGATGCAGGATACTAGACGTAATAGACTTACTTTCAATATGATACTCTAGAAAAAGGCTCATTACCTTTGGCACATCTCTTTCTTCTAATTGTTTGGCAAAGAGGCTAAAAGAAAAGAAAAAGAGAGAGAAGACAACTGCGAATCGGGAGAGATTACGTTTAATTGGACCTAACAGCTTGCTTATTGCAAACATAGCGTCGTAAGCTTTGCCCATAATCGCATCTCCCCCTAAAGGGGATTATAGTTATAATTTTAAAATAATTACAAGGTTTATTTAGTTAATTAGAAGAAATAAACAATTAATTTGTATTAATTACTAAAACATAGGTCTTTAATTAAATTAAATAAAAAGCTCCCGAGGAAACCTCTAGGGAAAATCATTTTGCAATTAAAAGGCTAAAAAGTTATATTTTTCTTCTAAGCTTTTAATGATGTTTATTTAAGGAGAAAGGATGCCCACCATTAATCAATTGATTAGACGGGGTCGTAAAAAGACAACGAAAACTAAGAGATCGCCTGCTTTGAAGGGCAACCCCCAAAAACGAGGGGTCTGCCTACAAGTAAAAACTAAAACGCCTAAAAAACCTAACTCAGCTTTGCGTAAAGTAGCATGGGTAAGACTTTCTAACGGTGAAGAAATCATCGCCTATATCGGAGGCGAAGGTCATAACCTTCAAGAACATAGCATTGTTCTTGTAAGGGGCGGAAAAGTTCCCGATTTACCTGGTGTAAGATACCATATAGTTCGGGGAGCCCTAGATTGCGCTGCAGTTAAAGACCGCAAAAAAAGCCGCTCTAAATACGGAGCTAAAAAGCCGAAGTAATTTTAGGAGAGCTCTTTCATGCTCTCTAGGTCCCTAATTTATGTATTTGTACATATGTAATTAGAGGCAGGCTCTTCTTAAGAGCCAAATGAAGAATAAAACAAGGAAAAAACAATGTCACGTAGACGAAAAGCTGAAAAGCGCAAAATTGATCCAGATCCAATTTATAATAGCTTAGTAATAGCTAAGTTTATTAATAAAATCATGTATGGCGGCAAAAAGACTCTAGCCTTCCGTATCGTATATAATGCTTTGAAAGAATTTGCCAAAAAAGTTAATTCTGAAAAGCCGCTAGAAGCCTTTGAACAGGCTTTAGAAAATGCAAAACCTTCTTTAGAAGTTAAATCCCGCCGTATCGGTGGCGCAACTTATCAGGTACCTGTAGAAATTGCTCCTGACCGTCGTGTTTCGATCGCTATGAAGTGGATTATTGCTCATGCTAGAGGAAAAGTCGGTAAAGATATGACTACTGGACTAACTATAGAACTTTATGATTGCTACAACAATCAAGGTACAACAATTAAGAAAAAAGATGATATGCATCGCATGGCGGAAGCCAATAAAGCGTTTGCTCATTACAAATGGTAAGGAACAATAATAATGGGTGATTACAAAAGAACAGAAAAAGACAAACTGGAAAATGTTCGTAATATTGGTATTATGGCTCATATTGATGCCGGTAAAACCACAGTTACAGAACGGATGCTTTATTATGCCGGTAAAGTTCATAAAATCGGAGAGGTACACGAAGGTGCCGCCACTATGGATTTTATGGAACAAGAAAAAGAAAGAGGCATTACTATTACTTCTGCTGCTACCACCCTTTACTGGAAAGACAGCAAATTTCCAACCGTAGAACATAAAATTAACATTATCGATACTCCTGGACACGTAGATTTTACGATTGAAGTCGAAAGATCTTTACGGGTACTAGATGGTGCTGTCGCTGTTTTCTGCGGTGTTGCCGGTGTACAACCTCAATCAGAAACTGTTTGGCGCCAAGCCACTACTTATAAAGTGCCTCGTATCGCTTTCGTTAATAAAATGGATCGTACCGGCGCTGATTTCTTCAATGCTGTCGAAACTATGAAAACTAGATTAGCTGCCAATGCTATTCCCGTTCAGTGCCCAATCGGTGCAGAAGGCAATTTTCTCGGCGTGGTTGACTTAGTAGAAATGAAAGCCCATGTTTTTAAAAATGAAGATATGGGAGCGGAATACTCAACCGAAGAAATCCCCGAAGAGTTAAAAGAAAAATGCCAAAAAATGCGTGCTGCTCTCTTAGAAGAGTTGGCTACTGTTGATGAAACGAACGAAACTTTCATGCAGAAAGTGCTGGAAGATCCAGATTCTTTAACAGAAGAAGAAATCCACAAAGCTATCCGTCAAGGCGTCTGCGAGAATAAATTCACAGCCGTTCTTTGTGGCACAGCTTTTAAAAATAAAGGCGTACAACAAATTTTAGATGCTGTCGTCCGCTGGATGCCCTCTCCAATCGATCGTGGTGCCATTAAAGGTCTTGATGCTGCTTCTAACGAACCAGTATTGTTAGAGCCAAAAGATGATAGCCCACTATCTATTTTAGCTTTTAAAATCATGTCAGATCCTTATGTCGGCAGACTAACGTTTGTCCGCGTTTACAGCGGAACTTTATCTAAAGGCATGACTATTTATAACTCGACCAAAGATAAAAGAGAGCGTATTTCCCGCCTCATAGAAATGCACGCTAATAAACGCGAAGATAAAGAAGCCTTTTTTACTGGCGATATCGCTGCCTGCATTGGTTTAAAACAGACTAAAACAGGAGACACTCTCTGTACAGAAGAGACTCCTCTTTTATTAGAAAAAATGAACTTCCCAGATCCCGTCATTTCTATGGCTATCGAACCTAAATCAAAAGCCGACCGTGAAAAATTAGCTCAAGCTCTTTCTTCTCTGTCAGACGAAGATCCTACTTTCCGCGTTCAAACTGATCAGGAAACTGGCCAAACTATTATTTCAGGTATGGGTGAACTGCACTTAGAAATTCTAAAAGACCGGATGCTACGTGAGCATAAAGTCGATGCCAATGTCGGCAAACCGCAGGTTTCTTATAAAGAAACTATTACTAAACCTGGTAAAACTGAAACCAAATTAATTAAACAGTCCGGTGGCCGTGGTCAATATGCCCACGTCGTCTTAGAAATCGAACCTAACGAAATCGGCAAAGGTAATCTGGTTGAAAGTAAGATCGTCGGTGGTGTGATTCCTAAAGAATATATTCCTGCCGTCATCAAAGGTGTTGAAGAAGGTTTAGCTACAGGTGTCCTAGCTGGTTATAATTTAGTCGATGTCAAAGTCGCAATCGTCTTTGGTTCATACCATGATGTAGACTCTTCTGAAATGGCCTTTAAGATCTGCGGATCGATGGCCATTAAAGATGCAGCCCGTAAGAGCTCTCCGATTATTTTAGAGCCTATCATGAAGGTTGTAGTGACCACTCCGGAAGCTAACCTAGGTGATATCATTGGAGACGTTAACCGCCGCCGTGGTAAAATCTTGGGACAGTCAAATCTGAAAGGAGGGCTCGTTGAGATCACCTCTGAAATACCGTTAGCAGAAATGTTTGGTTACTCTACGCAGTTACGCTCTTTATCTTCAGGTAGAGCTTCCTATGTAATGGAGCCTTCACACTTTGAAAAAGTACCCGTTAAAATACAAGAAGAGATTATTAAAAAAGGATAAACCATGGCAAAACAAGCAAAACAAAATAAAATCAGGATCCGCCTTAAAGCCTACGATCAGCGCTTGCTTGATCGCGCCACTACTGACATTGTGGAAACTGCTAAAAGGACTGGAGCACGTGTGGTTGGACCTTTCCCTCTTCCTACCAGACGCGAAATCTATACAGTCTTGAGATCTTCAAATATTGACCGTAAGTCTAGAGAGCAATTTGAAATGCGCACTCATATCCGGATGTTGGATTTATTGAATCCGACTGCTGATACGATTGATAAGCTGAAAGTATTGCCTGTAGCTGCTGGCGTTGATATTAAGATTAAGGCTTAAAATCTTTTATCAGCAGGAAATCAGACGAAGTGGGTACCAATTCGTACCATTTCGCTCATCCCTGCCATGATCAAGATTACCTTCGATCAACCTGAGCCTCTTTATCAAAAGCTCAGTTCTAAGATCAAAGAGTTAAAAGCTCTGGGGCTGGGAGTAAAACAACTGTTAAGAAAGGTTTGAGTTTTTAGGTTAAACCAATTAATCCATTAAAATTTCTACTCTTCAAATTGGATTTATTTTAGTTCAAAGATATTTAAAAGTTCTTGAGCACAATATATTTTACCACGTTCTTTATCTGTAGCTTCTATTAATATTTTCATAGATTGAAGCTTTTCTATAGCAGATCTGGCTGTATGGAATGACGTCTTCATTAATTGGGCTGCTCTGGGTATGCTTATGTAAGGATTTTTTGAAATAAGGTCTAATAGTTTAAATACATAAATAGAAGGTCTTTTTTGTTCAACTCTATGCCTATAGTGATCTAATAGAGCAAGTATAGCCTTTGAATTATCAATGACAGCCTTAGATTCCTCTGCAACAGCCTTTAAGAAAAATTTAATCCAACTAGACCAATCCCCTTTTTGACTTACGCCAAGAAGAGTCTCGTAGTATTGATTACGATGTCTTTCAAAGTAAGCACTAAGATAAAGCAAAGGATATTTTAAATATTCTCTTTCGCATAAAAAAAGCACGGTCAATAATCGACCTATTCTACCATTGCCATCTAAAAAAGGATGAATAGTTTCAAATTGATAATGTATTGCAGCACACTGAATAAGCCCATCAAGGGTATTTTTAATATGTATAAATTTTTCTAGATCTCCTAACGCTTCTTTCATTTCTTCTACTGGAGGAGGGACAAAAGTAGCATCATTAAGAGAGCAGCCAGCTGGACCAATCCAATTCTGACTTCTACGAAATTCTCCCGGAGTTAGATGATCACCTCTTACACCTTTCATAAGAATTGCATGTATTTCTTTAATTAAACGCACTGATATAGGAAGAGATTCCAATCTTTTAATTCCATAATCAAGAGCTTTAACATAGTTAAAAACCTCCAAAACATCTGTAGTTTGAGATTTCTTCTTTTTCTCATCTTTTCTAGCAGCTTCAAAATAAAAAAGTTCTGAAAGAGAGGTCTGTGTACCTTCTATCTTTGAGCTTAAAACAGCCTCTCTTCTTACATATGGTATAATCAAAAGAGTCGGATTAGGCAGTTGCATTCCTAGTCCATTTAGATTTCCTAAAAGGAGATTAGCTTCTGCAAGCAATTGCACCAAGTTTTCATCATAGCAGATTTTAGGAGGTAGGGACTTGGGGATAAAAGCAAAATATCCTTTTTTAGTATCTACTATTTTACCTGCTATACTGTTTTTAAAAACTCTCTTATCCATTCTTAACCTCTATGCAATTTTACACTATTGAAGTTAACTTCAATTATAAAAACTCTAATTGAAGAAATCAAGCCTTTTCTTCAATTAGGTTTTTTCACCCATTTTTCGTTTATTAACTTTGTCGTATAAGTTATTAAGAAATAAAGGATAAAATTCAAAAAAAAGATTTACATTAAAATTAGAGATCAGAGCCCATTAAGATGGCGGACGAGGCGGGTACCAATTCGTACTTTATCTCTGATCCCCGTTCGGATCAAAATTACCTTTGATCAAACCGTGCTGCTTTATCAAAAGCTAAGCTCTACGATCAAGGAGTTAAAAGCTCTGGGCATAAGCAATACTGAGATAGAGAAAAAACTGAATATCAGCAAGACAACTGTTAGAAAAGGGTTAAATTTTACTCTTTTTTATAGTCAAAAACTTCTAATACTTCTTTTGCCATTTTTTGAATTTTATGCCATTTAAGATCATTAACAATTTCAATATCATAAAAAGCTGTCGTTTTATCTGAATAATTTCTTAAGCATTTATAGAATTTCTTAAGCATTCGATATTGCCTTGAAGAAAGACCATATTTTTTATATTTGTTAAGAACATCTTCAGCTTCATAATCATCAAAAAAATTACACATAGTTTCTTCAAAAGAACTACATTGAGGCCCTTCCCCTTTTATCCAAATTCGATTTTGATATTCTGGATCAGCAATATTTGCTATCACATATAAAAGACCTTTTAAAATTTCTGCTTCAATGTTTTCCATATTTATTTCTCTGGTATATAAATATATTCATTTAAAGAAATATGTGCTTCTGAAGTATCAGATAAGACTTTATTACCCCATTTATTTAAAGCCTTCCCCCCTCTAATATGAATTATATATGGTTTTTGTTGACAAGGATTAGAACTATGCGGATTACCAGGCATCATCCGTATAGATTCATGAGTATGTTCTGGATGAACATATTTCATGCCCCCTCCGTCATTAGATAATTTAATCCTAAAATTCTCTGGTATTCCTTCAGGCTTGGAAAAAGTCTTAAAACCAGCTTGATGGAGTATTTTTCTAGCTTGAATCTCTTGCAGATATTGTCCCTTATAAGGCTTTAAAAGCTTCTCCCCTTTTTTAAATTTCTTTATTGCTGCCAAATGCTTTTTATTCCATGCTGCCGCTGCTGCTTGTATCGCTTCAGTTTCTTTTGATCTTTTAGAAAATTTGCCTAATAAAAATGCCGCATTAGCTTTCTTTAAATTCCGATAGGTTTTTATAGCTTTAACAGATCCTGTAAAAGCTAAAATATCCGTGCCATATTTTCCTATTACATATCCAAAAATTTCCCCTTTTTTATTTTCAGACAATTCTTCAGAGGCACCAACCATTTCTTTAAATTCAGGTATAACAGCCGTTAAAAGTTTCGTTGAAGAGCTTTCTTTCAAAAATTGAAAGCAATCTTGGCAGGCTGTGACTAATTCTTTAGAACATTCATACGGACTGGCAGCAAAAGACCAAAGTCCATGGCCAATGCCATTTATAGAAGAGAGCAAAGAAGGAATAAAACCCGCTAGCCCTTCACCGATTCCCTTTGCCGTACCGATCGTCAAGCCTTTGGCAAAATCTAAAGTCAACGAATCTTTAGCTTCTATAGGGGTATTTTTAACATCCGACTTTAAAAAATCTTTTATGGAAAGATCATATTTTTTTTGCCCAAAATACAAAGTTGCCCGTTCAAAATAAGCCTCTTTATTGGAAGGATCTTTTTGAATAGCCTCGTTTAAAGAAATAGCTGCTTCGGCATATAGCCCGAGTTCGGATTCAAGCTGCCCTTTTAATAACTGTGCTTTAGATTCTATTTTTTTAAAAATTTGAGTATTTTTTTTATCTAATGCCCAATGCAAATGCTTTAATGCATCGTAGCTGTTTCCCTCTAAAAAACAGAATAATCCTCGTTCATAATGAGCTGTTGGATTTTTATGGTATTGTAAACAGAGATCTAAAGATTTTTCACAATAATCAAGAGCTTTTTTTTCTTCTTTTTCTATATTTTTTAAATCTTTTTGAAATTGCTTTTTGTATTTCTGAATCTTTTGATAAAAATTTTTAGTACTGTAATAAGGAATCGAAAATACTCGG
>CAZTYI010000004.1:0-36443 GCA_964618335.1 uncultured bacterium | reverse complement strand
TAGCCGCTCACAATATCGCCGGAGAAAAAAAAGAGCTGCTTTATAATGCTGTCCCTTCAGTTATTTTCACTTCTCCAGAACTGGCTTGTGTCGGTTTGAGTTTAAAAGAAGCTTTAGATAAAGGACTAAAAGCTAAAGAAGCTACTTTTCCTTTAGCAGCTTTAGGTATCGCCATTGCTTTAAATGAAACAGAGGGGCTAATCAAACTAGTCTACGAAGAAAAAAGTAAAAAAATTCTCGGAGGTCAGCTTTTAGGAGACGGGGTGTCTAATTTAATTTCAGAAATAGCACTAGCTATAACAGCTGGACTGAGCTTAGACCATTTAGCTGATACTATCCATCCTCATCCTACTCTTTCAGAAGCTCTTTTCGAAGCCGCATTAATTGGTCAGGAAAATCCCCTGCATATGTTTCCAACCAAAAAGACATAACCCATAAATTAGAAAACCATGAGCCCTCTACCTAAAGAGCTACATCAAAACTTACCTTCTGCTTTCCATTTAAAAAAAACTGCTCAGCTTTTAAAACAATCCGGTCTTCATACTGTCTGCGAAGAAGCACTTTGTCCCAATCGATTATTTTGTTTTTCTAAAAAAAGAGCTACCTTTCTAGCTCTTGGTAAAAACTGCAGCCGCAACTGTTTGTTCTGCGCAGTCTCCCAAAAAAACAAAGGTAACAATCAAACTAAAAAACTACAGCCGCCAGATCCTCAAGAAGCAAAGATCATCTCCACTTGCGCTAAAAGACTTAAACTTAAACACATTGTTATTACTATGGTCACTAGAGATGATCTTCCAGATGGAGGGGCTTGGCATTTAACCAAGATTCTAAAAGCGGTGAAAAAAGACAATCCTGCGGCCACTATAGAAGTTCTTACTTCTGATTTTCAAGGAGATGTAAAAGCTTTAGATCTAGTGCTGCAAGAAAAGCCCGCTATCTTTAATCATAATGTAGAAACTGTACCAAGACTAAGCGGGGAAATCCGCGATAAAAAAGCTGATTATGAAAGAAGCTTGGCTGTTCTATCACACGCTAAAAAAAGTAGACTTTGCCGATTTGTCAAATCTGGTTTCATGGTTGGTCTTGGCGAGACAAAACAAGAAGTTAAAGAAACCATAAAAGATTTACATTCAGCCGGCTGCGATATTATTACAATTGGCCAATATCTTCCGCCGACTCCTCAAAATTATCCGCTAAAAGCTTATATCTCAGAATCTCTTTTTCAGAAATTTACCTCTTTTGGCCAGAGAATAGGAGTCAAAACTATGCTCTGTCATCCGCTAGTACGCTCTAGCTTAAATGCTGAACAGCTGCTTTAAGCTCAACATTTTACATTCTAATTGCCAATATATTTATTAGTTTTTTCAGATTCTATTTAGGTTTTATTTTATTTCTACTTATTTTCATCGTTATTTATTAAAAAAACAATTGATTAATAAATTAACTAACACTAGTTTGCGATTAAGGGAGGATGCCGTCAAAAAACCAGCACCCTGATGCTTTTAAAAATTAACAATAAAAGAATTTCCATCAGCTCAATAGTTTTAGCCGGAGGACAGGGCACCCGGTTATTTCCTTTAACCCTCTTTCATTCTAAACCAGCTGTGCTCTTCGGTGGCAGATACCGACTGATTGATATTCCAATTTCTAATTCTTTAAATTCTCAAATCAAAGATATCTTTGTCGTCGCCCAGTATAATACCCGCGAATTAAGATCTCATATTCAACATACCTATGGACTGCCAACTATTAGATTTTTAACTCCGGAAGAACTACCTAACGGACAAAACGAACTTTTTGAAGGGACTGCCGATGCTATTCGTAAAACTGCTCATAAGATCTTTAGAAACAAAACCAACTATGTTCTGATTTTATCAGGAGACCAGCTTTACAATATTGATTTTCAGAAAATGTTGCAATTTGCGATCGAAAAAGATGCGGACTTAACGATCGCTACTATGCCAGTAGGAGAGAAAGAAGCTTCCCGCATGGGCGTTTTAAAAATAAATGAAGAAAATGTCATCACTGAATTTATCGAAAAGCCTAAAGAAGAACGAATATTGCAAAACTTAAAAATGAACGAAGAGATTATTCAAAAACTAAACGTCCACTATCCTCATCCTATCAGCCATCTCGGCTCCATGGGCATTTATATTTTTAAACGCGAAGTGTTAGAAAATCTACTTCAAGAAGAGGGAGCTGATTTCGGCAAAGATTTAATTCCTCTGCAAATGCAGCGCGGCAAAACCTGTGCCTATCTTTATAATGGCTATTGGGAAGATATCGGCACCGTAGAATCCTTTTACAAAGCCAATCTTTCTTTGATCAATGGTAATTATGCTTTAAAAACTTATAACGAAGATAAACCAATCTATTTTAAGACTTCGCATCTTCCCGGAGCTAAAATCCACGGTACTAATATTTCGCTTTCCATGATTTGCGACGGATCCATTATTAAAGCTAAAGAAATTAAAAATTCTATTATCGGGCAAAGAAGCCGCATCGGTCCAAATTCTACGATTGAAGATAGTATTATTTTAGGCCATCAAAACTATCACCTATCAGAAAACCATTATTCTATCGGCTCTAATTGCATCATCAAAAAAACCATCATCGATGAAGGTGTCAGAATCGGACATAATGTTAGACTGATCAATGCTTTAAATTTAAAAAACTATGATTCAGATGAACTTTTTGTACGCAATGGCATTATCGTGATTCCCGCACACACTATTCTGCCAGATAATTTTGTGTTCTAATGAAAAACTTTATCTATCTACATATCTGTCTATTTTTTTATGTATAGATTCCGAAAAGCCTCTGTCTATGCATTAATATTTGTAGTATGATATATATAATATATTACGTGAAAAGGACTGTGATATGAGCGTCTTTGCCTTAGCTGATCTGCACCTATGCCTTTCCAAGCCTGAAAAAAGTATGGAGGTTTTTGGCCCTCCTTGGGATTCCTATCAAACCAAAATAAAAACCAACTGGGAAAAAGCTGTTAAACCAGAAGATCTAGTGCTGATTCCCGGAGATATTGCTTGGGCCGGAAAACTCGAAGAGGCTCTTTTAGATTTAAAATGGATTGATGATTTGCCAGGCCAAAAATTGATGATCAAAGGCAATCACGATTATTGGTGGTCATCCGCTAGTAAATTAAAAGCTGCTCTGCCTGCTTCTATTCATTGTTTAAACTATGATGCTTTTACTTTTGGATCAATTTCTATCGCCGGTACCAGGATGTGGGATGCTCCGGATTTTAATTTTGATACTAATGTCGATAGTCCAAAAGAATTTCGGGCTGAAAAAGATTTAGAAAAAAGTAAAAAAATCTACGAAAGAGAATTAAACCGGCTCAAAGCTTCTCTGTCTTGTTTAAATAAAGAAGCCAAAGTCAAAATTGCAATGACCCATTTTCCTCCTATCTCTGCAGATTTAAAAGATTCTCGAGTTTCAGCTCTATTAGAAGAAGCTGGAGTTAGCATCTGTGTTTTTGGCCACCTGCACAGCCTAAAAAAAGATAAAAAACTTTTTGGCGAAAAAAATGGAATTAAATATTTACTCTGCTCGGCAGATTTTTTAGATTTTCAGCCGCTTAAAATACATTCGAATTCTTTCAGCGCTTGATCTAATTGCTTGAAATCCAACTCTTTTTTGGCTTTTTCTTTTTCCTTATTTGCAGAAAGCTGGGAAAGCAAGACTTGCAAAGGTTTTTCTTTATGCTCTAAATCCAGCCGGCGATAATAATCAGAGACAATTTCAATCAGTTCTGAAAAATCTTCTTCAGATTTAATCAACGGTAAAGTGTTTTTAGCTAAATCTACAAAGAGCTCAGGGTCTCCTGCTTCTACCATAAATTTTAAAATTTCAATCTGCAAATCCAAGTCTGCTGTATTTTTTAGTTCTTTGATTAAATTTTTTAAAATGAAATTAGCTTCCACAATGTCTTTTTTAGCTGCAATTTTAATTCTTAAAAAATCGAACCAACTAGCAATTTTAATAAAAGCATAAAAGTCTTCGATCAGTTCTTCAGCATAAAGATCATTGCCTGATTCAATCTGATCAAAAATGTAGTTATAAAGAAAAACTTCTATATCATGCCCCAGATACCTGGTAACTGATTTAAAAAGTTTTTTAGGATCTGCTCCCAGATCCAGATTTTCATCTAAAATATCTAAAAGAGAAGCTAATGCATCCTGCAGGTTTTCATCATTCTCCAAGTCTTCTTTATCATAGAGATAAATTAAACGGTCTAATTCGTCGCAAAATATAGAAAGCCCTACTTTTTCTGGTAAAAAACGACGCCATATTTCAAAAAGAATTAAATAGATCTGATCAATATCATCTCTTTTTTTAAAAAGTTCAAAAGTCAAATCTTCGGGAGATCCATATTCTTCAGCATGTTCTAAAAAAGACTCTTTATCAAATTCGACTCCCAGATTTTTAAGCTTCCCTAAAAGAGTTTCTAAAGAAAGCTTTCTTAAATCTTCGACTTGCCAAGCCTCAGATTCAGCTTTAGCTTGAGGATTTTGCAAAAACTGATATTTCAGTAAATTATAATAAGCTCTGGGTTCTAAAGGCATAGTTTCCTCATTGTGCAGACTTGCCAAAAGAGTTTAGCGAAGAAAATTCGTGATTGCAAGAGCTTTCAAAAAATAGCTTGGCTGCCAATTTTTCATCTAAAGAAAACTAACTCTAATCAAAGCAGCCAGCTTCTCTAAAATCCTCTTTTCAGTTAAGCTCTTCCCCTATGAAACGCTCTTTTTTACTATTAGAAGTTTTAATTGCCATCGCCCTGCTGACTTCAGTAGCGGCTTTTCTTTTCTATCATCCGATCTCTTTTTTGAAAAAAGAGAAAGTTCAGCTTGAAGCAATCGCTAAAACCAGACTCTACCAGCAAACAATAGAAGAGATCAGACTGCTTTTTTTCAAAAATGAACTACCTTTTGCTTTCAATGAAAATAATAAAGTTATCCACCAGCTCAAAAAAAATGGCCGAATTAAAATCGAAGGCTTTAAAGATCTAGAAGTCAAACGCTATTACCGTCTTTGGTTTGACCCTAAAAAAGCAGCGCTGGGCCATTATGGCCAATCTTTTAACCTCATGCATTTGGAAGTCTCTTTCGAACCTCCTTTGCCTGACCACAAAAATTTTCCAAAAGAAAATATCAAGAAGCAAGCTCTGTTTTTTGTGCAACAACTGCCAGTAGCAGATAATATTCAAAATGAAAATGCTCATCACAATAACTCTTTAACCTCAACCTCGCACAGTTCACAGTAAACCCTATGAAAAAAAACCTTAAAAAAAACTTATTACACAAAAACAGAAACAGGAAACGCAGCTTTACTCTTTTAGAGCTGTTAATGAGTTTGAGTCTGTCGGCTATCATCATTACTCTTTTACTGACTTTTACTTTTAAACTTTTTTTGATCGAGCGAAAAATTAAAATTGCCAAACAGGAATTTTTAGCAGAGGCCGAGTTGGAAATCAAATTACGTTCTTTGTTTTCAGAACTGATTTTGGACAATACCCAAAACAATCTTGCACATAAAACTAATAATAAAAATAATAGCCTAGATTTTTATACAGATCAAAAAGCAGACCGCCTTTATTTTCTCTTCAATGGTCAGGTAGATCCCAATCCTCTTTTTAGCGGACCATTAAAAGGAGAGCTTTTTTTAGATGAAAATAAAAACTTAGTTCTCATCACCCGCTCTCTTGCAGAAGGACTGGCTCCTAAAACAGAAATTTTAGCTGCACACATTCAAGCTTTAGACTTTACTTTTTTTAACAGAAAAGAAGCTCAATATCCCGGAGACAAAACCTACCTAGCCGTCTCTCATTGGGAAGCAAAAGAACCTCCTGCAATCATGCAAATCACTATTCAGAAAGAAGAACCTTTAGAAATGCCAGAAACCCAGAAAAAAAAGTCTCCTCTAACCCTGACTTTTTTTCTGGATAACATGAAAAGCAGTCTAGTCTGTTTAGAGGATAGATAACTTATGCAAATCCTACCTTTTATTTTTTCTTTTCTTCTTTTCTTTTCCATCAGCCTGACCTATCTCTTTGACGGCCTCAAAGACAGCTCTCTTTTAAAAACTAGCCTCAACGGCTATTTCGAAGCTCTTTTAACTTTAGAAAATGCCAAACAGGAACATTTTTATAAATCGACTGAAAAAATAAAAAAAGAACCTCCAGAGCCAAATCAAGACAAAGGCTTAAAAGATAAGAATCCTTCCAATCAAAAAACAGACCCGTTAACTGATAAATTAGCTTCCAGTTCTAGCAATAAATCCAATCCTAAAACAGAACCAATTTCAGCTCAAAACTTACCATCTCAAGATAAAACTAAAAAGGCTGCCAAAAATAAAACCAAATCTAAAAATAAAAAATACAGACGCATTTACACCTGTTCTCAATTAAACATCTATCCACTGCTAAAAGAGGGTAAGCAAAAACAACCTGAGCTCTTTTTGCTTTTTAAACGCTTTTTAAATCATTTCTACGGGTCTTTTTTCGAACAAAAAAGACTGGATGAGCATTTAATTGGAAGTTTGCTTGAAAAAACAAAGTCTCTTCTTGCAGAAGATGAAAACAGCGAAATTAACTTAGAGTCTTTAGTTTTTAAAGATCAAAAGTTACAAGAGCTTTTTTATCAGATTTTAAAAGGCAGCGGCAATTACAACGGTATCGAAGGCTACCCCGCATTGTTTGACTATGTCAAAGTCTCTAAAAGAGACAGAGCTAAGATCTGTTTAGCTAAATGTCCTGATGAACTGCTCTTAGCTTTAATGGGAGAAAAAAGAACTCTTCAACTGATTGAACTAAGAAAAAACCCTAAAGAGTTTAAACTAGCTGCTATTCAGGCTATTTATCAAAAAGAACCTGACAGCGTCTCTTATGACAAACACTACGTGGTTTCTCATGCCCACCATAAAAAAAGCTGTTTGCTCTTCGCTTCTGATGAAAAACAAAAGATTGTCTTGAAAAAACAGATTCATTGAAATTTTTACTACATTTTTTTTTGGGGGCTGTTCTTTACAAGCTTGATTTTGAAACAAAAAAGACTGAATTTTTGCATCAATTAAACGAGATTAAAAAAATTAACTAGAAAAAGGCAGTTTAATAGTAAAGATCGAACCCTGATTAGGCTGAGAAAATACTTCGATTTTACCTCGATGCTTTTCGATAATGTTTTTGACTAAAGAAAGACCTAAGCCTACTCCTCCGCTTTTACGCGAGCGAGCTTTATCGACTGTATAAAAACGCTCGAAAATATGGGTTAAATCTTCCTCTGCAATACCAATGCCTTGATCTTTAACAGAAAGCCAAAGCTCATGGTTTCTTTTTTCTAAAAGCACCTGCACTACTGGTTTTGTATCTGAATACTTCACGGCATTTTCTAATAGATTACGGACGGCTAATTCTAAAAGACCGCGGTCGGCTGAAATCAACAGGTTCTCTTTCTCTGAAGGCATCTCTAATGTTATTTCAGCTCCCTGATGTAAAAGTAATAGCTCTGCTTTTTGTCTTTCCAAAATTTCTTTTAAATCACAAGTCCCGAGTTTTAGCGCTCCTAAATTATCTAAATCAGCTAACATCAAAAGATTAGAAATAATATTTTCTAGTCTTTTAGATGTGTTAATAATCTTTTCAGTAATCTGCTTCAGCATCTGAGGAGTTAGTTTTGGGAAGTCCTGTAGAGTTTCTGCAAAGCCTCGAATAATCGTGATCGGGGTTCTTAGCTCATGAGAAGAATTAGAAACAAATTCTTTGCCCATCTGCATAATTTTATAATCGGCAGTTTTATCCTGGAAAATCAAGAGCAGCCCCTGATCCTGTTTGGGAATAGCAACGACATCAAAACAAACTTTTAAAGCTTCGTCTAATAAAATAAACTTTCTCTTCAAGGTTTTAGCTTTTTGCGCTTTTTGAGCTAAAGCTAAACATTTTTCTAAAAAGGGTGTTTTTTTAAGTTCATGAAAAAAAAGCTTTTTCAATACTTTTTCCTGAAAGAGCTTTTTAGCCATCTGATTGGCATAAGTAATCAGGCCTTCATTGTCTAATACAATCACGCCTTCGATTAAAGAGTTAAGGATCTCTTCATTTTTATTTTTTTCATCGATAATTAAACGGATCTCTTTATGGATCTTGTCTCCACTGAAAAACTCGCGCTTTTCTAAACTATCTATTGCTACCGTGTTCAAGACTTTTTTTATTGGGGTTAGAAAATTTAAGATCAATTTCCATTCAAAAACAAAATTTAGAAAGAAAAGTAAAAAAGAACAAACAATAAAAATTAGGTTAAAGCCACTAAGTCCCCAAAAAAGCAGATTAAAAGCTGTAAAAAAGAGCAAATTTAAAAAAAGGGATCTCTTTTTTAAATTACGCATATTGTTTAACCGGTTTTATTTTTTGTTTTTTCATCGGTCTTAAAACCCTTCAATTTTGACTACTGTCTGCTTTAGGTTTTTATCATCTTTGTGGCAAGAAGATCCCTTCCTTTAGGGAGAGGTGATTGACATTGCTACAAACTTATTTCGGATAAAAATTAATCAACCCTTTTTTAGTCACAGCTACAGTATCTTCTATTCTGACACCGCCTAAACCTGGCAGATAAATACCAGGCTCAATAGCAACCACCATGCCCGTTTTTAGTTTAACTTTTTTATCTGGACTGGCTTTGGAAAGAGCCGGGAATTCATGCACTTCCAACCCTACGCCATGCCCTAATCCATGCAGATAGAAATCTCCATAACCCGCTTTTTCGATGACAGAACGTGAAATTCCTTCTAGCTTTTCAACAACGATGCCCTCTCGAACTGCAGTTAAAGCTGCTTTTTTAGCTTTGGCTACAATCTCATAAATCTCTTTGAGTCTGGGATCAACCTGGCCAAAAAAAAGAGTGCGGGTCATATCTGAACAGTAACCGTCCACTACTACTCCTAAATCCATCAAGACGGTTTCGTTCTTTTTCAGCTTTCGGTTGCTAGTCTTATGATGAGGGCAAGCGCTATTTTCTCCAAAAGCAATAATCGGATCGAAAGAGGTTTTGGAAGCCCCTCTTTTTCTGGTAAAAAACTCAAACTCAAAAGCTAGTTGTTCTTCAGTCACGCCTACTTTTAGAAGTTTTTTAATATGTTGAAAGCCAGCAAAATTAATTTGCGCGGATTTTTTTAGTTTTTTAATCTCATCAGCATCTTTAACTGCTTTGATCTCTTTTAAAGGACTTTCCCAAGATATTAATTTAAAAGCGCTTTTTTTCAAACCTCTCAAAGTCTTTTTTAAAGTCTCAAAAGCTGAATAGCTATAAGCTGCGCTATCAAAAGCTAAAACTGCTGTTTTTTTTAAATTCTTCTCTAAAAAAAGCTCGAAAGCGTTTTCTTTCAGTAAAAAAAGTGGCACAGGACTGATCTTTTTTAGCGCTTCAAAATAACGGCTGTCGACAAAGAAAAAAGCTTTTTGAGAAGAGATTAAAAGCTTTCCAGAAGAGGGGCTCAAACCAGTTAAATAAAAAATAGAAATTGGATCTTTAAAAATTAACCCATCAATCTTTTTCTCTTTCATTTTTTTTTGCAATTTTTTAATTCTTTCCATGATTTCCATTGCTATTCCCTTATTTCTATTATTCTTTTTTTTGTTTTTTGTTTTATTTTTTTTCTTATTTTTTTTTATTTTACTTCTTTTGAAACAAACCCTCTAACTCTTTTTTATCCAAGAAGATAGCTATTTTTTCTCCCAAAGGAGAAAAAGCAATTCTTTCTGTTTGAAAAAACTTTTTCATTAAAGAACGCGCCTCTTCTAAAGAGAACGGGGTTTGTCTTCTTTGGGCAAAAGAGCTCGTTAGACGGGCTAATTTTTTTTGCCAAAAAGTTTCTGTTTGCTGGCTCTGCCCAAAACTTTTGAGTTCTTCAAAGACTTTTAAAAAGAACTCTTCCAAACGGGCTTCTTCGATAAATAAAGGCAAAGTATCAATCGCAATTGTCTTGGTTCCTACTTTCCGAACTTCTAAGCCTAATTCCTGAAAAAGACTGGCCTTAGCTTCAATTTCAAGCATCTCTTCTACGGAGAGTTCAATTAATTTCGGTAATAAAAGTCTTTGGCTTTCTCCCTGCTTTTGACCTCGATCTTTTTTTTCTTCTGCAGATGTTGTTGCCCTTATATTTTTAACTGCTGTTTGAAACAGCAATGAAGCTGAAACTGCTTTTAAATCTACTACGGCTATGCCCTCTTTTTGAAAAGGCCAAGCCTCCATAAAATAATAACTGCCCAATAAAGCATAAGCTGTAAAACCGGCTTTTTTTTCTGAGAAAGACATTTGCTCTGCAGATGATAAAGCCTTAGCCTCACCTATCTTTAAATCACTCGGACTTAAAACATGTGAGTTATTTAAATAATTAGCTGTAAAATCTTTAAAATTGTTTTGGGGTTTTCTTTGCAACTTCTCATAAGTTTCATCAAAGGTATTTTTTTGAAAAAAAGACAGAGCATTAGCCTCTTGAGAAAGCATCTCTCCTGCTGCTGACAAAGTTGTCTCAGTTTGAAAACTAGAAAAGATAGCTTTTTTAATTCTTTCTTTTAAAAATAGCTCTTCTTTAAAACGGACTTCTTTTTTCTGCGGATGGACATTGACATCGATCAAAGAGGGGTGAATTTTTAAATGTAGGATAAAAGCTGGAAAAAGATCTTCCGCTAAGGCTGTAGCATAGCCCTCTTTCACAGCTCTGGAAGCTAAATTGGAAAAAATCGGTCTGCCATTAACTACTAATCTCTGTGAGAGCCGGTTTTTTTTAGCTGACAAAGGTTCAGAAATATAGCCCAAAAGCTGGAATCTATTTTCTTTAAAGTCGATCCAGCGATAATTTTGGCTGCTGCCTAAAACCGCTTCAGTGGCTTTTTTAAAAGCTTCTTCAAAAGAAAGCTTTTCATGCCTAGTTTTAAAAACCTGTTTTTCTTCAATAAAAAGAGTAAATCCAAATTGAGGATGAGCCAATGCTAAGTTTTGGACAGTACGCATGATTTGAGCATTTAAAGAAGAAAGGCTTCTTTGGAATTTTTTACGTACTGGCACATTATAAAATAAAGAACTCACTTCAATAGTCGTCCCTCTGACTCTGACGCTAGGCTCTATAGTCAAGTCTTTGCTTCCCAGAGCTTTTAAAACAAAAGCTCTCCCTTCCTTGATTTGGCCTTCCTTTGTTTGCTCTCCCTTAGAACTTAAAATTTTGATTTTGGAAACAGCAGCGATGGAAGAAAGAGCTTCCCCCCGAAAGCCTAAGGTTAAGAGCTCTTCTAAATCTAAAAAAGATTTCAGCTTAGAGGTCGCATGCCTCTGGACAGCTAAAGGCAAGTCTTTTTCGTCCATGCCAAGACCATCATCAGAAACTTGAATCAACCCAAGGCCTCCGCCTTTAATAGCAATAGTAATATTTTTGGCTCCGGCATCAACTGCATTTTCAACCAGTTCTTTAACTACTGAAGCTGGAGATTCAATCACTTCGCCAGCCGCAATTTGACTGATAAGTTGATCACTAAGCTGGATAATAGAAGAAGCCATAAATATAAAACCGTCAGAGGTTATGTTTTTTTACCAAGTATACAACAAGTATAACAAGATGTTACTTTTTTTCTTTGGCTTTTTATGCTAAAAAAAGATTAGTTATAAGTTTAGTTGTAAATATAGATGCATTAAAACATCAATGCCTAGGTGCTTTCAAATATGAAAAAAAAAGCTAAACAAATTATCGATAAACTGACTAAAGCCGGCTACATCGCCTATTATGCCGGCGGCTATGTCAGAGACTTGCTCTTAGATCTTGACTCCGATGATATTGATATCGCTACTAATGCTCCTCCAGAAACTGTTCAGCAGATTTTTCCTCACACAGCGCCTATCGGCATCGCTTTCGGTATTGTCTTGGTAATCTTGAAAGACCATGCTTATGAAGTAGCCACTTTTAGAAAAGATCTCGGCTACGAAAATGGCCGCCATCCTACTTCTGTCGCTTACTCTTCTCCGGAAGAAGATGCGCAAAGACGAGACTTTACGATCAACGGCATGTTCTTCGATCCCTTAAAAAAAGAGGTGATCGATTATGTAGGGGGTAAGAAAGATCTCAAAGCTAAACTGATACGCGCTATTGGAAATCCTACGGAAAGGTTTAAAGAAGACCGGCTGAGAATGATTAGAGCGGTCAGGATGGCTGTGCGTTTTAATTTTCAAATTGAAGAAAAAACTAAAGAGGCCATTTTAAAATATGCCAAAGAGCTCTTTCCTTCAGTCGCTATCGAAAGAGTCTTTCAAGAACTGCATAAAATGGCTAAAAATATCAATTTTAAAAAGGGGCTCTTTTTACTTTTTGATCTGCATCTGCTTGAAGCCATTTTTCCAAAGCTCAAAGGTATTAAAAGAAAAGAACTGGAAAAAAGACTTTTCGATACAGAGCTGATTCCCCAGCATGCTCCCACGATTGCCAAGTTGTTGCCTCTTTTTGGAGATTCAAGTTTGGAAGAAAGAATTGAGCTTTGCCAATACTTAAAACTGAGCGCTGAAGATTTAAAATATGTCGCTTTCTACGATAATCTAGAAAAAATCTTGGCCGAAAACAAACCGTTAGATGACTTTGCCTCAGTCGAGCTGCTCGCCAGTCCATTTTGTGAAATTGCTTTAGAATGTTTTGCGATCCGATTCCCTTTAAAAGAAAGAAAAGCTTTTTTAGAAAGTTATTTTCAAAAAAAAGCCGACTTGAAACATTTTATCGAACGAAAACAAAACAATGAGCCGGTCGTTAAAGCCAAACATTTAATGAAAGCCGGCATCACCCCTTCTCCGCTGATGGGAGAACTGCTCAAAGAAGCTGAAAAAATAGCTATTAATTCAAAAAATGAAAACACTGATGAAATTGTTGCTCTTTTAAAAAAATCTACTCTCTGGCCGAAAACAGAATAAACAATCTAAAAAACATACTATGAAAATAAAAATCCAAAAAATTACTTCTTTGCAAAACCCGATCATCAAAGCCATGGTGCGTCTTCGAGAAGATAAAAAAGAAAGAGAAAAAAAAGATTCGGTTTTAATTTTTACTCAAAAGATCATCTTTGATGTCTCTAAAAAACATTCCTTTAAGAAAGTTTTTATCTCTGATAAAAATTTAAAAAGCTCTCTTTTAAAAAATTTAAAATATGAAGAACTCTATCTCATTTCAGATGAAATGATGAAAAAAATTACCGGCTTATCTTCTTTTGAAAAAATAAAAATCGCAGCTGAAATTGCTCTTCCTCGGAACCACCTATATCCAGACAAAGATAACAATAAAGATAAAAATACAAACATCTTAGAAAGCAAAACCCGACTTTTAATCTTAGACAGTCTGCAAGATCCCGCTAATGTCGGTTCGTTAATCCGTACTGCCCATGCTTTAAACTGGGATGGTCTTATTCTAACCCCCAAAACAGCCGATCCCTTCAGTCAAAAAGCTCTGAGAGCTGCGATGGGCTCTACTTTTTTTCTACCAATTTATTTTTCTACGCTTCCAGAGCTTGAAAAATTTATAAAAAAAGAAAAAATAACTCTTTATCTCGCTGATCTCGAAGGAGAGCAAATAGCCAAGCTAAAACCAAAGATTCCTTTAGGGTTAATTTTAAGTTCTGAAGGAAAAGGACCTGAAAATTGGGCTAAGAAGATAGCCAAGCAAATTACTATCCCCATGAAAAAAGACATTGATTCTTTGAATGTAGCCGCCGCTGGAGCTATTTTAATGCATCAACTCTGTCTTTAAAAAAAGCTACAACTAGCTATTTAGCTTACCTATTTTATTGATTTTTCAAGTTATTTTTTATAATATCAAGTTACTTAATATTAACGTTTTATAAAAACAACCCTGTAAAAAATGGTTCTAATACCAAAAACAACCTTGTAAAAATTGCATCTGATGTGTATTTTTAGGTATAAAAAAAGAATAAAAATGAAAAGAAATATAGAAGAAGATCTTTTAAAGTGGCAAAACCAGCCAAGACACATGCCCTTGCTTTTAAGAGGCGCTAGACAGGTTGGAAAAACTTATATAATTGAAAAATTCGGCAAAGAGCAGTTTGAACATTGCGTAATTCTAAATTTTGAGCAAAACCCAGAATATAAAAATTGTTTCAAGTCCTTCGATCCCGTAAAAATAATAGCCTCTATTGAACTTATGACAAATACTACTATCCAACCTGGAAAAACGCTTTTATTTCTTGATGAAATTCAAGAATGTCCACAAGCCATTACAGCTCTTCGTTATTTTAAAGAGCAAATGCCTGACCTTCATGTCATTGGAGCAGGTTCTTTGCTGGAATTTGTTTTAAATGACATTAATTTTAAAATGCCCGTCGGTCGTATTCAATTCATGTATTTAAGGCCTTTATCTTTTGGGGAATATCTTGAGGCTTCTAATCATGCTAAATTAAGAGTTTATCTTAAAAACTTGCAAATAAACGAAAAGATTGAAGAAGAGGTTCATCAGAAATTACTTTCTTTAGTGAGAGAATATTTTGCACTTGGAGGCATGCCTGCTGTAATTTATGAATATTTAAAATCAAAAAGCTTTCTTCAATGCCAAGATATTCAAACCTCGATTTTAACCACTTTTCGACAAGATTTTGGCAAATATGCACAAAGAATGCCACACGCCCATTTACAGACTATTTTTACCAAAGCACCTGGATTAATCGGCCAATGGCTTAAATATTCAACCATCGATCCAGAAACAGCTCCTAAAACTTTAAAAAATGCTCTCAAAAAACTTTGCGAATCTGGAATTATTATTTCAGTACATGCAACTTCTGCCGCAGGATTGCCTTTTATAAGCCATGTAAATGAAAAAAAATATAAGTTGCTTTTTCTCGATATTGGATTAGTTAAACGAGCCTGTAATTTAGATTTGGAGCTGTTATTTAAAAAAGATCTTATGTTAATTAATGATGGTGCTTTAGCCGAACAGTTTGTTGGACAGGAGCTACTCTCTTGCAGAGGAAAAGATGAAATGAACCTTCTTTTTTCCTGGGTTCGAGAAGAAAAAGGAAGCTCGGCTGAAATAGATTATTTAACAGCAGTTGGAACCTGGATTGTACCAATTGAAGTAAAAGCTAGGGCCATCGGTTCTCTTCGGTCTTTGCAAATTTTTCTAAAAGAAAAAAAGATTCCTTTAGGATTGCGTATTTCGGAAGCTCCTTTCTTTTTAAAGAATCAAATTCTCTCGCTTCCCTTTTATTTAATAGAAGAACTTCCAAGATTAGTTAAAGAAATATATAAAAAAATAAAGAACTGATGCAATCAAAATTTAAAACCAGTTAACATTAGTTTACCTCTCAAAAAAACGAATGTTAAAAAGAAAAACTTTTTAGAACTTTTGAAAAAGGATACAAATTAAAGGTATAAATTATGGATCAAATCGCTTCTATAAACGCTATTGAAATTCTAGATTCCCGAGGCACTCCTACACTAGAAGTTATTGTGACTACCAAAAAAGGAGTGACTGCTTCTGCAAAAGTACCTTCTGGTGCTTCGAAAGGGGAAAAAGAAGCTTGCGAATTGAGAGATGGAGATAAAAAAAGATATTTAGGCAAAGGAGTTTTAAAAGCAGCAGCCAATGTCAATGGTCCGATCAACCAGCTTTTAATAGGACAAGACCTAGACCAGAAAAAAATTGATCATTTAATGATCGAAGCTGACGGCACTGAAAATAAATCTAATTTTGGAGCTAATGCTACAGTCGGCGTCTCTCTGGCTGTCGCTAGAGCTATTGCTCTATCCCATAAAGTTCCTCTTTTCCGTTCGATCAAAAAACAAAAAATATATACGTTACCCCGTCCGATGATGAATATTATCAACGGCGGCGTACATGCCGACAGCTCTCTAGATATTCAAGAATTTATGATCTGTCCTAACGCTCCTTCTTTTAAAGAAGCGTTAAGATATGGCGTAGAGGTCTTTTGGGCTTTAAAATCTATTTTAAAAGCGAGTGGACATAGAACCTCGGTTGGAGATGAAGGAGGGTTTGCTCCTAATTTAAAATCGGAAGAAGAAGCTTTTGATCTGATTTGCCAAGCTATTGAAAAAGCCGGTTTTAAACTCAAAGAAGATGTCGCTTTGGCGATTGATGCTGCGGCCAACTCTTTTTACGATGCCAAAACTAAAAAATATATCGAAATGAAAAAGAAAGCCAGAGGCCAGCCGTTTAAAGAAAGAACTACTGATGAGCAAGTGGCCTATTTGAAAAAACTAGCTAAAGAGTTTCCGCTAATTTCTATTGAAGATGGTCTCGATGAGAATGACTGGGAAGGCTGGAAAAAAATAACTGCTCAACTTCCAGAGATGACTATTGTCGGCGATGATCTTTTTGTGACCAATGCTAGGATTTTAGCAAAAGGTATCAAAGAAAAAGCAGCCAATGCTGTTTTAATCAAAACCAATCAAATTGGTACTCTAACCGAAAGCTTAGAAACAATAGCCTTAGCTTTAAAAAACAATTACACTACGGTGATTTCGCATAGATCAGGGGATACCGAGGATGCTTTCATTGCTGATTTAGCTGTAGCGACTAATTCCAAGTTCATTAAAACCGGCTCTTTGTCCAGATCTGAGCGGATCTGCAAATATAACCGGCTTTTAAAAATTGAGAATTTATTAATTTAAAAATAGCCGTTCTTATTTTTGAATAAATCTCACAGATAAGACAAATCTTTTTAAAATATTTTTTTAACTTGGCTAAAATTTAAAAATCGCTTAATAATATAACTTATTTTTTGAGAAAAATTTATGTTAAGAATTGTTCTTATCAGTTGTTTTTTTTCTCTTCTGCAAGCCTCTCTATTGCAAACTAATTTATTACAAGTTCCTCTACAGCAAGAAAAGCTTGTTCAATTAGAAAAAACCTTCGCTGCTGCTAGTGTTTCCCAAGGCAATTCCTTTTTCTTCTTAAACAATAGAAAATCAAATTTTCCTCAGCTGCAAAAAAAAGAAAAATCCAAAGAAAAAGAAACAGCTAAACCTACAAAGGTTATAAATAATAATCAAAAAATACAAACCCAGAAAATACAAGCTCAAAAACAACTCCAAGCAAAAAAGAAAGCTAAGGATCAAAAGAAAGCCAAAGCTGACAAAAAAGCTAAAAATGAAAGAGAAAAAAAGGAAAAGAAACAAAAGAAAAAAGACAAAAAACTAAAAAAGTTAAAACATCCTCTCTCTTATTCCAATCACCCTATTTGCGGTCCTTTCTTGACCGGGACTTTGCTTTATTCTAAACCTAAAATACCTAATTTTCTACCTGCCAAAAGAAATCTGAATGACGACCCCACTGATTTAAACCAAAAAGAAGAAAAACCTAGCTTTGATTGGGAAATCGGTTGGAAAATTGGTCTCGGTTATAATATGAACCATGATCAATGGGATCTTTATAGTTATTGGACTAGCTTAAGTTCTAAAACCATCCAAACGCTAGACAGCACCAGCTATGAAATCCAAACACTGGTTCGTGTTAATGAAGCTGATTTAACAGCAGTGGATTTTGTTAATCACAACTCCTCTTATGTTAAATTCGATCTCAATAGCGTTGATTTAGAATTGGGCAAAAGTTTTTATACACGTCAAAAGAAAAAATCTTATTTAGCACTTCGTCCTTTCATAGGTTTAAAATGGGCTCTTTTAAAAGAAGAGTTTTTTATATTCGCCAAAACAACTCAAACTTCTGAAGATTTTCCTAAGTATATGAAGCTACCTTACGAATTCAACGGCATCGGTCTGTCTTTAGGCCTAAACAGTTATTTTAATGTAGCTAGGCATTTTTGTCTGATAGGTAACTTAGCTCCAGCTCTTTTATATGGCCAAACTAAAACAACGCTTGTAACTGTTCAAAATTCTGGACATTTAGACCAGACAAAAATCACTCTGAAAAATGAAGAATGGCTGCTCAAACCCTACCTTAAACTTTTTGCCGGTTTCTCTGTAGGAGGGACTCTCTGTAAAGACCGTATGTTCTTAGGCTTTCAAACTGGCTACCAGTTCGACCTTTGGCTCGATCCAAAAACAACTATTAGTCCTCTCAATGAAATTAACTCTACTTTAGAGCTTTCTAGTTTTGTAGCGGAACTCAAAGCTGAATTCTAAAAAAAGCTTAATCTTTTAGAGCTGCTTTTCTTTGAAAAAAATCTTGTGAAAATTCTCTTAAATCTTGGTTTTTAAATAGCACTGTATAAAGCAGCAATCCGCCAATAAAAAAAAGACTCAAAGAACAAAACTCAAATAGCTGCAAAGAAAAAGAGTGCGAAAAAACCACTGTTTTTCCCAACACCAAATTTAAAAGATTCTGATTGAAAAAAAACAGGTTTCCTAGAAAAACAGACAGGCATCCAAAGCCCGCAGCTAAGCCTATTTGTAAGACTCTAGTAAAAGCAAATTCACTTTTCCAGCCGTCTCTTTTAGCTCTTCTTTGTAAAAACCAAAAGTTAAAAAGAGCACTGAAACTCGTAGCTAACGCTATGCTGGCAGCTCCCCATCTAAACCCAAAAACAAATAATCCATTCAAACCTATATTAAGAAAAACAGAAATGATAGAAGCCAGTGTTGGTAAGCGGAAATTACGCTGGGCATAAAACAAAGCTGAAAAAAGAATCACCATCACTGAGGGTAAGAGACCTAGACCATAAGACCACAAACAAATGACAGTTTGAGAAATAGCCAAAGTAGAAAAATAGCCTCTGCCGTAAAGCAGGTTTACAGCAACTGCTCCCAAAGCAAGAAGTGCAAAAAAACAGGGCAGCATGACCACCATAATGCGTTTATAACTCAAAGCGAAAAGAGCTTTTCCATTTTCTAAATCTCCTTTCTTAATCGCTCTGGAAAGCCTAGGAATAATAGTATTAATGCAGGCAATCCCGAAAACAGCCAAAGCTAATTGCTCTAGACGGATAGAATACCATAAATAGACCGGCCCTCGAAGATCGGCATATCTGGCAAAGAGCGTATCGACAAAAGCATTGATCTGCAAAGCCCCGACTCCAATAGCACTTACAGCAAAAGCTTTAAAAAGAGCTTTAACTTCTGTAGGGATTTTGAAACTGATCCAGTTTTTAAAATTGGCAGAGACTTGTTTCAAAGTTAAAGGCAAAGTCATTAGCCATTGGCCAATAAAACCAACTACTACAAACTGTGACAGAGTAATCATCGCCTGCTGAGGATTATGATGCTTCAAAAAAAGAGCGCCTGCAATCCAAAAAACATTACAGACAAAAGGCGCAAAGTTAGGCACAAAAAAAATATCGCAGCATTGCAGCAAAGAAATATTAAGGCCGTAAAGACAGATAAAAATTATTGCTGGAAAAAGCCAAGCCGTTAAAATCGCAATTTCTCTGTTCGCCTCGGAAAAAAAAGAAAAGGAAAGCAGTAGAATTAAGCTGATTTCTACAATGATAGTCAGAACAAACAAAAAAGTAGCTATTAAAACAATCAAACGGCGGAAAAAAGAATTTGCTTTCTGTGGATCAGCTATTCTTAATTCTTCGAAATGGGGAATAAAAGCAGCTTGAAAAGGGCCTTCTCCTAAAAGTCTTCTCAGTAAATTAGAAAGACGGAAAGCCACAAAAAAAGCCGCTACAGAAATATGATCTCCAAAAGCAAAAGCCATTGCTAAATCTCTTCCTAAACCGCTTAAACGGCTTAGGAAGACTGCTGAAAAAAATCTTTTAGTGTATAAAGATAATTCAGAAAAGGACGGCCTCATAAATTTGGCCTATCCTCATTACTCTACTTCGCAAGAAACAGTTTCTTCAGCTTGATTATCATCAGCTGGCTTCTCAGTTTCATCTCCATTAGTAGGGTTTTCCTGAGTTACAGGCTCTTGATCTATTTCATCCGCAAAGTTATAAGAAGCAGATAAAATAAGCGCAGCAAAAAATAAAGAAATATATTTTTTCATTTGAAAAACTCCGTTTTAAATTTTTAAGAAATACTACTATAGAAATGTTACTCCAAAAGCTTTTTAAAACAAAGAAAGTTAATTTTCTTTTCTTAAACAAAGAAAAAAATCCCCCTACAAAAATAAAAGTAAAACTTAAAACCCTGAAGAAAAATGTTCTTTGGCTTTAGATAGCCAATCTTCTTTGCCAATAGTAGTTTTTTCTCCATGGCCAGGAATCACCACAGTATCTTTTGGCAAAAGTGAAAGCTTTTTTAAAGAAGGCCACATTTTTTCAGCCGATGAAGTCGGTAAATGCAGAGCTCCCATCGTTCCTTGAAAAAGAGTGTCTCCGGAAAAAAGTACTTTTTCTTTTTCAGCAAAGTAACAAACGCTGCCAGGACTATGGCCTGGCGTATGAATTACTTTTAGCTTAATCGTACCGATCTTAATTTCATCGCCATCTTTGACAAAATGATCAGCCTTGACTCCTTCGATCGCATAAAGCAAAGGTAGATTATCGCTACCCGGTTTTTCTAAATTACCCTGGTCCAGCTTATGTATATATATAGGTGCCCGGCTTTTGTCCTTTAGTGACTTAGCTCCAGCGATATGGTCCCAATGGGAATGGGTTAAAAGAATCACTTCTAGTTTGAGATGTTTTTTTTTGAGATATGCCAAGACTGTTTTTTCAGCTTCAAAAGAAGGGTCAATTACAGCAGCTACATGCTTTTCTTCACAGCTAACTACAACAGTATTAGTAAGTAAGGGACCTAGAGCAAAAATTTCAATCAGCATAATAGTAAAATGGCGCACCGGAGAGGACTCGAACCTCTAACCTCTTGGTCCGTAGCCAAGTACTCTATCCAATTGAGCTACCGGTGCTTTGCTAAATATCATCTTATACTAGAGTGTTTTAGACAAGTTTTTTTAGAGGCATGAGCTGTGTTTTAAAATCATTTTTTGAAAAATCTTTGTTTTCTTATAAATGTGACCTCCTCTCGGCATTGAAATACCGAGGATTCCCGAGAATTACCCTAAAGAAGGAAAGAGAAATAAAGATCAAAAAAGTTAAAAATTAAACCGCAAAAACTTTAGAGCTTTTTTTCACTAAAGACAGTACTTCTTTGATTGAGAGAAAACGAACGTTAGCTGGCTTTTTCTGAAGGCTATTTGTCCTAATACCATTAGACTCTGGAGTAGTCTTTTGAGCCTTTAAAAAATCCTGTGCTAAATCAATCTTGCAAAAGGGTTTTACTTTGATGAAATCATAACCATGCACAAAGTCTTTACCCTTAAACTCTGAAGTAAATTCTTTTTCAATTAAAGCAGACCAAGGCCGGTCATTTTTATGGCCCCAGCTTTTAATTTTTTTAACCATCTGCTCTTTGGTGCGTACCCAGCTGTAATGGTGGATTAGCGGTTTGTTTTCAAAGAGTACATTTCTGATCTTGGGTTCCTGAGCATCATCGAAAAGAGCTTCTCTTTCTGATTTTTGTAAAAGCGAACTAAGATTCACTTTCTGGTTTTGGACTAAAACTGCAGAGTCTTCAAACTTCTCAGCTTGGTAACAGCTTTCTCGAAAATACCAGTAATTGGCTGGCCTCAGCACTGTATATTTTTGATATTCATTAGTATCCAGCCAGCGTTGAAAAAGATCTCCGTCGGCTATTTCGTCGACATCTAAAAAAAGCGTGTATTCAATCGAAGAATCTACATGAGAAAAACCAATCAAACGAGAAAGTGAATGCCAGAAATTAGCTTCTCCTACTTGCTGATAAAGACTACTTTTTTGGTTCATCTTGACCGGCATATAGGGATAAAGCAAAAACTGAACCTGGCTATGAGCTTTGAAAAACTGATTTAAAAGAGCCATCTCTTCTTCGACACCATCAAAAAACCGATCGGCGACAACAACATAGACCTTTTTAGAAAATTTCAAAGCTTCTTTTAAACAGGGTTTTAAAAAGGGAGCTTCGTTAGAGCAGAAATTAATAATTGTAGCTATAGAATGTTTAGCCATATTTTTCCTTTTAAAAAAACTTAGCAAGACTCTTTTGAAAGAATATTCTGAGGGCAAAAGGATTTAAAATTCAAGTTTTTAAAAAATTGAATCAGCCAATAAAAAAATAGCTTTTTAACTTTTTTAGAGCTAACTTAAAAAAATATTATATAAGGTTTCTTAACAAACCTCTAAATAACCTGATAACTTTCTGGTTTTATTCCAGAGAAAGATGGAGAAGGGATTATGCGTTGGTTTCTACTTTTTTTTGTCTCTTTTGCTTTTGCTGATACTACTTATACTTATGAAAAATGGGAAAAAAACAAAAAAACTCCTATGACCTGGGAAATTAAAGAACAAAAAGGCCACATTTTTTTGACTTGCCATGAAGATATTGGAGTTACAACCTTAGAAACCCTGGCTAATTTTAAAAATATTCAAAACTATAGTTTTGAATCAGCCAATAAAAAATCCAAATACTCTATTACATTAACAGGTAAAAAGCTATTTTTAGAAAAAACCAATAGAGGCAAAACCCAAAAATCTGAATTCAACCTTTCTACTCCCTGGATCCAGCAGTTCGGTTTCGGCCTAATGCCCTTTGTGAAATCTTCTCAGAAAAAAATAAAGTTTGCTCTGATTAATGCCGACAAACCTGATTTGGTAGATATGGTTGCCCAGAAAAATGAGATAGTTCCCTTAAAGATTAAAGACAAAGAATATAAAGCTCAAAAGATAGCCGTCTCTCTGACCGGCTTTAAAAGCATGTTCTGGAAAGCCGAAATGTGGTTTGAAAAAGATAGCGGCGATCTTTTAAAATACGTTGCTGACAGCGGTCCTTCAACGCCTGTCACTACATTGCTTTTCATCAGCAAAGAAAAATCTTTGTTTAATTTCATGAAGAAAAACACTAACTCTTCTAAAGATTCTCAAAAGGCTAAAGAAGCTAAAAAGTGAAAAAATAAAATCAATAATTTTTAAAACAGCAACATAAAACCAGTTTTTTACTGTTTTTTAAAACATTCCACCCATGCCGCCCATCATACCGCCCATATCGCCCATGCCACCTAATCCGCCCATCCCTCCTGTCTCATCCATCATCTGAGACCCTTTTTTACTATTGGGCTTCTTAGGCTTTTCAGAAATTAATACGGCTGCAGAAATTAACATGGACGCTACCGAAACAGCATTTTGAAGAGCGCTTTTCACAACTAATAAGGGATCAATTATGCCAGCTTTAATCAGATCATCTTCAAACTGGTCTTTCAGAGCATCATAGCCAAAATTTTGATCTTTAGAAAATACCTTTTCAGCAATCACTTCCCCTTGCAAGCCTCCATTGCTGGCAATTAAAGTCAAAGGCCTGAAACAGGCTTTTTTAACCATTTCAAAGCCGGCTTTTTCTGCTCCAGTAGATGGAGCTTTCAAATCTTTAATAGCTCTCAATAAAGCTACTCCACCACCGACTACAATACCTTCTAAAGCAGCTGCTTTAGTAGCATGCAAAGCATCATCAAAGCGATCTTTTTTCTCTTTCATTTCAGCTTCGGTAGGAGCTCCGACAGAAATAACAGCTACGCCTCCGGAAAGTCTAGCTAGCCTTTTTTCTAAAGCTTCTCTTTCATATTCGGTCAGCTCTTTTTGGAGCTGTTGTTGCAGTAGATGAATTCTTTTAGCAACGGTTTCTTTTTGCCCAGCTCCTTCGACAACCGTAGTTTTATCTTTGAAGATAGAAATTTTCTTAGCTTGGCCGAAATACTCTGATTGTAAGTTGTCTAAATTATATCCGCTATCTTCAGAGACTACAGTTGCTCCTGTTAAAACAGCTAGATCTTCTAAAAGAGCTTTGCGGTTTTCTCCAAAACCAGGTGCTTTCACAGCACAAAGAGACATGGAACCTTTGATTTTATTTAAGACCAGGGTGGTTAAAGCTTCCGATTCAATCTCTTCCGCAATAATCAGAAGAGGCTGGGTTTTTTCTTGATTTTCCGAAAAAGCCTTTTCTAAAATTTTAACAATATCTTGAGCAGAAGAGAGTTTTTTGTCGGTAATAAAAATTAAAGCATTTTCCATCTCAGCGCTCATCTTCTCCCCATTAGTTACAAAATAAGGAGAAAGATAGCCGGAAGAAAGTTCTAAGCCTTCGACTATTTCTAATGTGGTTTCCATGGACTTGGCTTCAGCAATGGTAATAATTCCATTTTTGCCGGCTTTGTCCATAGCCTCTCCAATTAAAGCACCAATTTTCTCATCTCCGTTAGCCGAAAGTGTCGCAATCTGTTGAATCTCAGCTTTAGTTTTAATTGGTTTCGCCATCGCTTCTAAGTTTTTTAAAATAGCTTTAAGAGCTTTGTCCATTCCCTTTTTTAAAAGTATCGGAGAAAGACCGGCAATCGCATTCTTAACGCCGGCAGAAAATAAAGCTTCGGCTAAAGCTATGGATGTAGTAGTTCCATCTCCGGCTGTTTCGGCAGTTTTAGCAGCCGCTTCTTTAACAGCCTGTACTCCCATATTTTCAAACTTGTCTTTTAAAGAAATCTCATTGGCAACAGTAATCCCGTCTTTGGTTAAAAGAGGAGAACCATATTCCTTTTGAATAATCACATGGTGGCCTTTAGGACCAAGAGTAACCACTACAGATTGAGAGAGTTTTTTAACTCCTTTGAGCAAGGCTTTCAGGGCTTTTTCATTAAATTTTAAAAGCTTAGGCATAAAAATTTACTCCTTAATTTAAAACCGCCAAGATATCTTCTTCGCTGATAATTAAATACTCTTCTTTTTCATTGGGCTGATATTCTGTGCCAGAGTAAGAAGAAAACAACACTAGATCGCCTATTTTTAAAGAAAGGGGATCTCTTTTACCATTTTTATTCAATTTACCTTCTCCGACCGCTAAAACTTCGCCAATAATCGGTTTTTCTTTAGCAGATTCTGGAAGTAGAATAGATCCTTTGGATTGTGGAGCTTCTTTTCTTTTCAGCACAATGCGATTTTCTAATGGTTTTAAACGCATAAATGATCCTTGGTTTAGGTTGAAAAGCTTATGAAGAAAATCCTTTTTCGTCAACTGTTCCCCTAAAGAGAGTTAAGTGAGTTTCTCAGACTTACTGATAAAAAATTTATGCTGTTTTTTAAGAAAATGGTATGGTGATAGAAAATCCAAAAAGAAGTCAAAGAATGCGTAAATATTTTTATTTTTATTTCCATGTTTGTTTTTATTTTATTTTTTTCCTTTTTTCAACTGGTTGTCTTTCAGCCAAAGCTCAAGTTGATCTAGGCGTCGACGTCTTTTTTCAAGAAAAACTGTTTGAACAACTGAAAAATAAAAACATAGCTTTGATCATTAACCATACTTCACTCAATAAAGAGCTCAAACCGACGTTAGAGCTTTTTTTAGAAAAAAAATTAAAAATCAAAGCTCTTTTTTCTCCGGAACATGGTCTTCAGGGGCTACATTACGCTGGAGAAAAAATCACTGATAGCCAAACCCTTCAAGGCCTTCCTATATATAGTCTACATGGAGAGACTAGAAGACCTTCTAAAGAAATGCTGAAAAATATTGACGTGCTGATTTATGACATTCAGGAAATCGGATTGAGACCCTATACATATGCTACTACGCTTTTCTATGTTATGGAAGAAGCTAAGAAAAGAAATATCGAAGTCATTGTCTTAGACCGCCCTAACCCAATCAACGGCACTTTAGTGGAAGGCCCTCTTTTAGAAGAGTCCATGCGTTCTTTTTTAGGCTATATTAACGTACCTTATATTCACGGCATGACCATCGGAGAACTAGCTCTTTTTTTTAATGGCGAATATAACATCAAAGCCAAGATCAAAGTTATTCCCATGAAGGGGTGGAAAAGAGAGATGAGCTATAGAGATACCCAGCTTAATTGGATTCCGACTTCTCCTAACATTCCTGAAAAGGAGACTCCTTTTTACTGTGCTTCCACAGGTATCTTAGGTGAATTAGAACTAGTTAATATCGGCATCGGCTACACCATGCCTTTTAAACTTGTCGGAGCTCCCTGGATTAAAGCTAAAATGTTTGCTGAAAAACTAAATGCCCAAAAGCTTCCAGGCGTAAAATTTCTGCCAATTTACTACCGTCCTTTTTTTGGTGCTTATAAAAATGAAAATTGCGAAGGCGTTCAAATTATCATTACCAATTTTAAAACCTACCAGCCTCTCTCAGTCCAATATCTTTTAATGGGCATGCTAAAAACTCTTTATCCAGCCAAAGTTTCAGAAAAATTAGCCGCTTCAAAACCAGAAAAAGAAAGAATCTTTTGTTTAGTCAATGGCAATAAAACTGTTTTAGAAACTTTAAAAAATGAAAAATATGCAGCTTGGAAACTTTTTGAAATCAAAGATAGAAATATCAAAGAATTCATGTCTAAAAGAGCTAAGTATCTGCTTTACTAAGCTATTCAAAAATCAGTATGGTTTTGTTTCTTAAAAAAAACCGCCTGTTATTATTTCTACAATTATTTTCTGTTAAAACTCAAAATACTAGCAAGAAAAGACTTGGAAATTAAGGGTGAAAAGACTTGGATTAAAGCTTCTTTTTATGCTATAGATATCTCTCAATTTTTAGATTAAGACTAACCTAAGAACTACACTAAAAAACATAGATGCAAGACTATTTAAAAGAGGCTCAAGAGCTTCTTCATTCTGTAGGTAAGATAAAACTTTCTTTAGAAAAGAGACAGTCTCTTTCTATTGAGCTAGCCGCTCTGATTATTAGAGGTAGTTTTATCTTTTACCCTAAAGAAAAAAGAAATCGAAATTTACAGATCATCCAAAGTTTTAAAAATTTAAATACTCGAGCTCTTCTGTTTAATTTACTCGATACTATTTTTAGAATTAAAGATGATCACAAAAATAGCCGCTATTTAAATTTTTTAATAGAACGCTATAAAATTGATCCTCTCCTGCCTTTAATTGTGCGTTTCAAACTTTTTATTTTTAAACTGTTGAATAAAACATTTCCTCTATTTTGTGTGTCTTTTTTAAAAAAAGCCATTCGCCGCCAACTTTTCTATCTTATAGGGGTTCAAGAAAAAGAAAAGTTTTTAAAAAATGCTAAGGAAAATCCAGTCCCTCTCAATGCAATCTATCTCAAAGAAAAAGTAGTCTCCCAAGAAGAAGCTGAAGAAAATCTTGCCAGCTATCTTAATTGGCTGCTAGAAGATAAAATTACTTATATTTCTTTAAAAGTGTCATCTATTTCAGCTGAAATTAATTTTCATGATTCACAAAGCTCTATCGATTCTATCGCCGAAAATTTAAAAGAAATATATAGAGTAGCTTCCTACGATAAAGACAAACCTAAAACTGTCTTTTTAGAAATGGAAAATTATAAATATCTTCATCCCACTATAGAGGCTTTTAAAAAAGCACTGAAAGAATTCCCTTATCTGAAAGCCGGCATTACTTTACAAGCTTATCTGCCCGAGGCCTTTTCTATCCAAGAAGAGCTAACTAATTGGGCCAAAGACAGAGTAAAAGCAGGAGGATCTCCAATTGAAATCTGCCTGGTTAAAGGTTCTTATCTGAGTCTAGAGCAGATCGAAGCTTCTAAAAAAGGGTGGCCTCAAGCTCCCTTTACTTCCAAAATACAAACTGATGCCAGTTTTAAAAAAATGGTTGCTTTTGGTCTTAAAAAAGAGAACTCCGCTTTTTCTCATATAACTATAGCTACGCAGAATGTTTTTGATTTGGCTTATAGCCTGATCTTAACCAAAGAAAATAACGTTGAAAACTATACTTCTTTTCAAACTGTTAAAGGTCAAAGTGATCATCTCGTTCAGATACTGCAATCTCTTTTAAAAGACCGTTTCCGTTTAGCTTCTGTTTTTATAGAAGAAAAAGATTTCATTTGTGTTCTCCCTTATGTTATCCGTCGTTTGGAAGAGACCACCGGCGCTGAGAATTTCTTAAAACATACTTTAGACATCTATCCCGGAACTGCTGCTTTTGATGATTTTCAAGCAACTTTTTTGCAAAGTTTCGAAGAAATAGAAAATCTTCCCAATGATTCCAGACGTTTTCAAAACCGTGAGACCCTACCCCTTTCGAACACTATCTATGTCCCTTTTGATAATGAGACAGATACTGATTTTTCTTTGCCAATTAACCAACAGTGGAAAAGTCAGATTTTAAAACAATGGCAACACTATGAACCAAGGGTGATTCCTCTAGCCATTGGGGGAGAATTTATCGATAAGGGAGAGGAACAAAATAAAATTAATCCCTCTAATCCCTATCTACCTCTGTATAAATATATTTTGGCTTCTCCCGAGCATATTCAAAAAGCTATCGATACAGCTAAAAAAAATGAAGAAAGCTGGAGGCTTTTTTCAGTAGAAAAAAAGAAAGAAATTTTTGCGAAAGCAGCTCGGCTTTTAAAAGAAAAAAGGTCTGATTTTATCGGCGCTTTAATGCTAGATACTGCCAAAATCCTAAGCGAGGCTGATACCGAAGTCTCTCAAGCTATTGATATGATGGAATACTATCAGCTGCGCGTGAATAAACTTTTAAAAATAAACGACGTAATCATCAAACCCAAAGGAACTATTGGTATCTTTTCTTCACGCTCTTTTCCTCTTTCAGTACCTACCGGAGGTATTATTGCGGCTTTACTTACCGGCAACTGCGTCCTTTTCCGTCCTGCTGCCGATGCCGTTTTCAGTGGCTGGCTGCTTTCTTCTATTCTTTGGCAAGCAGGCATTCCCAAAGAAGTTCTGCAATTTATTAATTGCGATGAAGAAAAACCTCTTTTAGAAGATCCGCGCCTTTCAGCTTTGGTTTTAACTGGAAAATCAGCTACCGTAGAAAAGTTTTTAAAAATTAACCCTCTGCTCGATTTAAATAGCGCCTCAGAGGGCAAAAACATGTACATTATTTCTGCCTTTGCCGATAAAAAAAGAGCTATCGAGAATCTTCTTACTTCCGCTTTTACCTATAGTGGGCAAAAATATTCCTCTGTTTCGATTGCTATTTTAGAAAAAGAAGTTTTCGAAGATATACAATTTTTAAAAACCTTAAAAGAAGCCGTTGCTAATTTAAAAGTCGGATCTATTTGGCAAGAGACTACTCAAATCGGCCCGCTGATTCACAAACCTGATCACAATCTTTTAAAAGCATTGACGACTTTGGATGAAGGAGAAGAATGGCTTTTAAAACCTCAGCAAGATCCTCATAACCCCAATCTTTTCTCTCCCGGCATTAAATTAAATGTTAAAATCAATTCTTTCTTTTTTAAAAATTTTCTACCAGGACCTATTTTAGGCCTGATGAAAGCTGATAGTTTTGAGCATGCTTTAGCCATCGCCAATGCTACTAATTATGGGCTAAGCACTGTTTTAGACAGTTTAAATGAAACTGAAATCTTCCTCTGGCAAAGAGCTGTAGAAGCCGGTAACTATTATTGCAACTGCGACAGCCTTGGAACAATCATTCGGCGCCAGCCTTTTGGTGGACACAAAAAAAGCTCTTACGGTTTGGAATTTAAAGCCGGAGGTCCAAATTATCTGCTAGCGTTCCTAGTCCCGCAGCAAGGCTTTTTGCCTAAAGAAAAAAGGCCTGTGTCGGAAAAGGTCAATAACCTAGCTTCTTTACTGGAAAAGATTGATCTTTCTGCTGAAGAGTTGGGCATCTGGTATGCCAGCATTGCTAATTACGCTTACTGGTGGCATCGCATGAAATTACCGCGCGATCCCAGCAAAATTGTTGGAGAAGATAATTTTTTCGGCTATATACCCAGAAGACATCTGTCTTTACGGATTTATAAAAATGACTCTCCTTTGAATATCTTACGCATCGCCGCTGCTGCTTTAACCTGCAAGGTTAATTTAGAGATTAGTTTTGATTCAACACTGTTTGAAAAAACCAACTGGCAACATCTCTCAGAACATTTTAAAACTATCGATGAAAGCGAAGAAACTTTTTTCAAACGTATCCAAGAAAACAAAGTTAAAAGAATCCGGCTAGCTTCCAAAGCTTCTCCTGCTCTAAAAAAAGTCTCTGCTCTTAATTTTTGTTACGTCGATGATTTTCCAGTACTAGCCAACGGCAGATGGGAGCTTTTGCATTATCTCAAAGAGATTTCCTTTTGCGAAGACTATCATCGCTTTGGCAATCTCGGCATTCGTGCGGCAGAATTGAGAAAACCGCTTTTATGATTTTTCAAAAACAGCTATAATTTTTCTATTAAACTACCAATTAGATGAATACCAAAAACAAACAGATTTTAAAACTAAATCCAGAGCAGAAAAAAGCCATCCAGCATGGAGAAGGGCCGCTGCTCGTTTTAGCTGGCGCCGGCTCAGGCAAGACTAAAGTAGTCACTGAAAGAATAGCTCATCTGGTTTCTCTGGGCATTCAGCCCTCTGATATTCTAGCCGTCACCTTTACCAACAAAGCTGCTAAAGAGATGCAAGCACGCTTGGCACATAAATTCCCAACGACGCCTTTGATTTGTACTTTTCATAGTCTTGGAGCACGTATCCTAAGAGAAAAAATCCATTTTTTCGGCTACCAAAACAATTTTACGATTTATGATGAAGAAGACTCTTTCAAGCTTTTGAAAAATTGTTTTAAAACTCTTGCTTTAGACGAATCCCTTTTAAAAGAGATGCGTTATGCGATCTCAAAAGCTAAAAATGACTTAAAGTTTAAAAACTTATTTAAAGTTTCTGAAGCTGAAGGCGAAAAAAAAGAAACCATGTTTCTCCAGGTTTTTAATTTATACCAAACTCGTTTGAAAGAATATAACGCTGTCGATTTTAATGACCTGCTTTACATACCTGTTAAACTGCTCCAAGAATCTAAGGAAGCCCTCCAAGAATATCAAAAACGCTGGAAGTTTTTTTTAATCGATGAATACCAAGATACTAACCATGCTCAATATGAACTTTCTCATCTACTGGCCGGCGGCCATAAAAATATCTTTGCTGTGGGAGATCCCGATCAATCGATTTATTCCTGGAGAGGAGCTCGTTATAAAAACATTTTAAATTTCGAAAAAGACTTTCCGGGAGCAAAAACTATCGCTCTCGAGCAAAACTATCGTTCCGCCAATACCATTCTAAAAGCTGCTAATGCGCTGATTTCAAATAATGAAAACCGAAGACATAAAGAACTCTTTTCCGAGCTGGGAGAAGGAGAGAAAATCCAGCTGGTGTTTTTAGATTCAGAAAAGGAAGAAGCCCGTTTTGTAGTCAAAAAAATCCTGCATTACTACACCGAAAAAAAGCTCTCTTTAAATGAAATAGTTATTTTCTATAGAACTAACGCCCAGTCGAGGATTTTTGAAGACCTGCTGCTTTCTGCCAAAATCCCTTATGTTATTTATGGAGGAGTCAGCTTCTACCAAAGAAAAGAAATCAAAGATATTTTAGCTTATCTAAAATTGATTGTTTCCGACAGCGACTTTTTAGCTTTTACCAGAAGCGTCAACCTGCCTAAAAGAGGGTTAGGGGCGGTTTCTTTAAACAAACTGATTGATCTTTCAGAAGAAAAACAAATTCCCATCTTAAAATTTTTGAAAAGCTATTTAGAAAATCCAAATCAAACATCTCAGTCATTTCAATCATCAACCTTTAAACTTGGTACTAAGCAAATCGCTGCCCTTGAACAATATTTAAACCTGATCTACGATCTGCGAAAAAAAGTCGCAAATAAAGAGCCTCTTTTTGAAATCATTTCAGAATTGATTGAAAGATCTCATTATCTCGATTATTTAAAAGAAGATACTGAGAAATTTGCTGAGCGCAAAGAAAACTTGGATGAATTGATAGCCAAAGCTTCTGAATATGAAGAAACCCATCCAGAAAATGCTCTTATTTCCTTTTTAGAAGAGCTCTCTCTACTTTCCAACACAGAGACCAAAGAACAAACGGAAAGTCTTAAACTGATGACTTTGCATAACGGCAAAGGGTTAGAGTTTAACACCGTTTTTATCACTGGCTTGGAAGAAGATCTTTTTCCTCATATCAATTCCAAAGAATCTTTAGAAAGTCTGGAAGAAGAAAGAAGGCTGTTTTATGTTGGCATGACCCGAGCGAAAAAAAAGCTGTTTATTTCCTCAGTCTCTTATCGTTATCTTTTCGGTACTCCAAGAATGATGACGCCTTCACGTTTTTTAAGCGAAATACCAGAAGAGTTTATAGAAAAAGCTCCTTCTCAGTCTTGTTCTTGGTTCGGCAGAAAAAGACTTTTTCAAAAAAGCTCTACTGATGAAGATTATGCTGATGAAGAGTTTGAAGATACTGACTATATTTCAGACAAAGCTGATGAAGAGAAGAAAGAGACTTCATTTTCAGTCGGAGACCAGGTAGTACACAGCTCTTTTGGAACCGGCACCATTAGGAAAAGCTATAATTCTTCTTTCGGACAGACTTATGATGTTTGGTTTGAAAGAGAAAACGTCAAACATACGCTGGCAGCTAAATATGCCAAACTCAAGCCTTACCGCGTCAGTTGAAGAATAGCTTTTTTCACTTTTCTGACTGTAATAAACGAGGCCCATTTTTTATCGCGCAAACGAAAACCGCTCAGATTGGGAATAAAGTTAGAAGGAGCTATGACTTTATTAACCGCCCAGCCAGGACGCCAAAGAGCTGCTAATCTAAAAGAACGGAAAAGAGAAAGTGTCGGCAATCCTAACGCTGCAGCCAAATGAGCCACCCCTGAATCTCCTCCTAGAAAGATATCTCCCTGGGATAAAAACAGGGCTAATTCATGCAAAGAAGAAAAAGTTTTAATTTTAATAGATTGATCTTTTCCTTTTTCTTTTTCAGTTTTATTTTTAATTTTCCAGCTTTCTCTTTCTGTTTGGCTCATGACAAAAAAGACTTCAAAGCCTTTATTTTCTAATTTTTTGGCTAATTTTAGAAACTTTTGCTTATGCCAGCATTTTCCAATTCTACTCGCCGTCGGATGAATAATAATCTTTTTGAGAGCTGTCTTTTTGTTTTTTGTAGCTTCTATTGGCAGACTTTCATCTATTGGTGTCTTTAATAAATTCTTTGGAAAGCTTAACGGACTTTGAACTGTCGTCATGTGCAGCTTTAAAATATTCTTAGAAAAAAATTCAATGTTTTGGACCATGGAAAGATTAGGTCGAAAATAGGTATCAGTATAAAAAGCTTGAGAACCAAGTTTTTTAGAAGGAGAGGGATTTAAGACTACCAGCTTTTGAGGATCTGTTTTTTTACCTTCTCTAATCAAGGCTTGCACCCAAGCACTATCTAAATCTTGAGAAATAAAAACTTTTTCATATGTGCTAAAGAGTTTTTTAATGTCTGGCTGTTTAGGATATTTTTTGATGGGGATCTCAGTCCAAGCTTGCAGTTCATTAAATTGTCTTTCATGAAAAAGCTCTACTGCATATCCGTTAAGACTTAAATTATAAGCCAATTGCAAAGAAACCAGACCGTCCCCAAGTCCTGGGCAGCTGAAAACTGCCATTTTCCTATCTGTTGCTATTTTTTTCTTCATTCGTATTTTTATTTTTTTTCTAAAGAAGCCCTTTCTAGTTTGATAAATTCCCGATAAACTTTAAACACCGGCAATAGATTTTGCCAGTATTTTTCTTGCAGACGCAGATGTTTTATATTAGGCAAGAGAGAATAGGGCGCAACTTTTCTGGAGAGTCCCCAGCCAGGTCGCCAAAATATTTCTTTTCTTTTCGTAGCAAAAATCGTCAGAGTCGGAATTTTCAAAGCTGAAGCTAAATGGCCGATGCCCGAATCATTCCCAATAAAAAAACCGCTTTCATAAAGAAAACCGGCTATTTCTTTTAATGAAGAGAAGTCGGGAGCAGGAAACCCTGCTATGTCAAGCGCTTTTACAAAGGCAGGCCTTTCTTTTTGAGATAAGATAAAAAAACTTTCGTAGCCTCTGTTTTTCAAAGAAACAGCTAAATGTATAAACTTTTTTAGCGGCCAATTTCTTTTAGGATCAGCTGAAGAGGGATGAATGGCGATTCTTTTCAGATTTTTTCTAAAGACTAGCTGGTCTTTTTGAAAAAGATCCAATCCGTTTTCTTTAGTAGAGACTTTTAGTTTCAGGGCTTTATCACAAAAATTTTTTAAATTATCCACCATAGTTAATGAAGGATCTAAATAATAATCACCTGGCAGGTTTTTGCCTTTGCAGGTAGTGGCATGCAAGACCCAGTTTTGTTTAGGCTTCAGTTTTTTGGCCAAAGAGACTAAAAACTGGCACCTTTCGCTGGAATCGTTATTAATTATGACTAAATCTTGCTGGGAGAGAACTTTTTCCATATCTTCCATTTTAGGAAATTCTTCGATGGAAAAAGGAAAAGAACTTTGCAGTCCCCCTAAGAAATCATGGTAGGCTTTGGTTTCAAAACCATTAAGCCTCAAATTATTAGCGATTATAAAAAAAATAAGTCCATCGCCTAGACCTTTACTGCAAAAAACAGCTCCGTTTAAAACCATATTTTTATTTTTCCCAAGAGTAAAAAATCTTCAAACATAAAAAAATATATATGTTATGAGGAAGTTAACGAGCTTAAAATATGAAACCTATTATAAGACTAGATCTGAAGCCTAAGCAACGTCTTTTTCTCTCTCCTACTTTTAAGCAGGCTTTGAAAATTCTTTCTCTGCCTATTTTAGAGCTTAAAGAGCTCATTGAAAAAGAGTTAAATTCTAATCCTCTTTTAGAAAAGATCGATCATCCTGCTGCCTTTACCCTTCCAAGACCAAAGACCTTTGCTAAAGAAGAACTTTTAGCCCGGCTTCCTTATCAACCCTCTCTTTATGAATCCCTGATCGAACAGGCTCAAATTATATTGTCTGCTAGTGATTTACCAATCGCTACTTTTTTAATCGGCTCTTTAAATGAAAAAGGCTTTTTAGATGAAGATCTTAAAGAGATTGCCCATAGCTTAAAAGTCTCAGAAACTACAGTTTTAGATGTTTTGAAAAAAATTCAAACTTTTGATCCTCCAGGCATTGGAGCACGAAATCTTCAAGAATCTTTGCTTTTACAGCTAAAAGAAAAAAACAAAGAAAACAACCTGTCTTATACTATTATCAAAGATCACTTTTCTAATTTTTTAAAAAATCAAAAAAAAGAGCTTTCTCATAAGCTTGGAATTACTGTTTCTGAATTAACAAAGATCATCATGCAAGATCTTAAAAATTTAAATTATAATCCTGCCGATACTTTTCAGTCTTTCTCTGGAAAAGAAAATAAACTTTTAATTCCTGATCTGACCATCGAATATGAAAAGGGCCATTTTCTGATTTTTTTAAATAAAGACCGATTACCATCTGTCAAAGTTAATCGTTATTATCTCAGCTTGCTAGCTAATAGTAGCGATCATCACAGCAATGGATCTCTTTTAAAAGAAGAAAAAAAAATCTTAAAAAGATATTTTTTCTCTGCTCAAACTCTGCTCAAAAATCTGCAAAGACGTGAAGAACTTTTTAAACAGCTAGCTCTGCTCTTAATTAAAAATCAGCGGGGATATTTATTGGGCTTAGAAAGGTTAATTCCCTTTTCTTTAAAAGAGCTTGCTCTAAAATTAAATCTTTCGCTCTCTTCAGCTTACCGTCTGATTGCTGATAAATATCTGCTTTCACCACGTGGGTTGGAACCTTTAAAGAATCTTTTTTCTCTGCCTGTAAAAGATTCTGCTATTTCTAAAAAAAGTGCGACCGATCTTTTAAAAAAAATGATTTCAGAAGAAGACAAAAACTGTCCTTTCTCTGATCAAGCTCTCATGGAAAAACTTTCCTCTTTAGGCGTTTGCTGGAAAAGACGAACAGTAGCCAAATACCGCCAAAAGCTTAAAATAGCTCCTGCCCACTTAAGAAAAACTTGTCTTTAAGACCAGAGATTTTGATTTTAATCAGACATTGTTGCTTTAGACCAATAAGCTGCATAAAGCACCTTCCAGCGCAAAGATTTATCCTTTTGCTCTAAAGCATACTCTTGTAACGAAAGTTTTTTTATTTTAGCCATCAGCCGGATTTCACTATCGGTCAGTCTGACCATGCAAGGTAATGCGTTTTTTCCTAAAAGAGGTTTGAGTTTTTTCAGACACAAACCAAAAATCCTTCTAATTTTTATTAACCGCCAAAGGCCTGCTGTGACAAAAGCTAGAGCAGCAGAGCAACTTAATAAAAAAAAGCTTTTAAGCAAGAGAGAGGGGAAGAGCAGATAATTGATTTCTAAAACTAAACTGGAAAATAACAAACCGAGAAAAATAAAGACCTCTTTAGAAGAACGAATCAGCGGTCCAAAATATCTTCGTAAAATATGCTTGGAAGTCAAATAAGCAAAATGCTCTTCGAATTGCATTTCCTGGAAAGAGCTTCTTAAAAAATGGACCATTTCATGAGAGAGGATTTCTTCTAATGTATAAAGAGAAAAAAATGAGTTTTTTTTGAGTTCTTTTCTCAGCTGTAAAAGAGGGATTTCATGACCTTGGACATTAACCAGAAAAGTCGCCGCTCCTTCA
>CAZTYI010000003.1:0-40320 GCA_964618335.1 uncultured bacterium | reverse complement strand
AATATCACCAGAACTAACAACCCCAGTAGAAGAAACACCCTCTGAAATCACAAATCCAAACGAAGGAATATTACAAGTTGGTGATTTTTACTACAGAGTAACTTTCTTAAGAGGCGATAAAATAGCTGAAGGATTAAAACCAGGTGATCCAGCTTATTTAGAATCTGCACAAAAAGTCATGGAGCTAATGGGAACATTACATACTTTTGAAGGAGCTTCCCTTCTTCCTTTACAACAGACTACTACACTTAATTTAACTGAAGGAACTGCTACTACTGGTACTGCTACCCAAGCTCCTTTGGAATTTCAAGAAAAACCAACAGCAGAAGCAGCTATTAAAAGAACAGGCGTAGAAATTGAAGGCATTGCTGCTAATAAAGTTTCATTTAGCGGTCTGCCAAATTACAGTAATAGCTGCTATGCCAATGCTGCTACTGCTTTTTTATTCAGCCAACCAAATGCCATTGAATTATTCCAAGATCGCGATAATGATACTAATTTGCAAAAAAATTTAAAAAAGATACTACGCGAGTTATATGAACAACTTCATGCACCAGAGCCTGATCAAGAAAAAATTAAAAGCTTACAAAAAGCTCTTTTCCAAAAACTAAACTTAATCAACGACACAACAAACCCCTCCCAAGAAAAAATTACACCTTTTAAACCTAATGAACCTAATGACGCGCCTAAATTTCTAGAATGTATTTTTCAAAACTTAAGATATAATCCAGTATCGTTAGGACAGCAACGAACATATCTTTCAACCCAAAACGGGTCTAATCCTTTAACACAACCAGCCCTAACAACTTCATTTGTTTGGCATCTACCTCATAAACCAGGCGTAGAACTAAATCTTCAAGAATTGATAGATGGATTTTCAACTGTTAAAGAACAATTTTGTTATGTTCCCTCATTAGGAAATTTTTATCATACCGATTCAACCAATTTCCAAAATAGTAACTTAGAGTATCAAGCAGCACTAAAAAAATTAAATACCCAAAAAAACCTTCCTGAACAATTAACAGAAAACAGTGACAATGTCGAACAACAAGATTACTTAGCTTTAAATGAAGCACAACAACTTAATAGTTTTTCTATAGCTGTTCCTGCAGGAACTACTATTGCTGATAGAATTACCATTCCTTTTCATACTCATAATGATGCAGGTGCTTTAGAAGAAAGTCTAAAAGTAGACATGGTTTTAAATTCTATTCTTATCAGTGTTCCCGGACATTTTTTCTCTTTAGTCCGTAATGGCAATCGTTGGGAAATGCATAATGATGCTACAGTTAACTTTATCGAAAACAGCAAAGATAAAAATGCGCAAGAAGTTTTAACTGAAATTTTAACAGCACAAGGAATTAAAGCTACACAATGCCCTCTAGTACTAGGTTTTTCACCTACAACGTCTACACTTGCAGTAGAAGTAACACCACCAGCAGATCCAAGAAATCCATCCCCTACACCACAAAGAAGAGGCAAAAGCCCTACAGCAGGAAGATATACGCCTCCTTTAAGGGAAAGACCAGTACCACCACCGCCAGAAGGAGGAGCTCAACCATTAACACCACTACAAACAGCACAGAATGCAGTTACAGAAGCAAAAGCAAAACTAAAAACAACAATCGATGCAAATACTATTGCACAAGCAGAACTACGACAATTAAACCAACAAAAAGGAAAGAAAGAAAAAAATACAGTAGCAAGAGCAAAAGCAGTAGCAAAAGCAAAAGCAACAGAACAAGCTAGAGCAGAAGCAGCGCAAGAATTAAAAAGAGCAGAAGCAGCATTAAGCGCAGAACAACAAAAAGACATAAGAGCAAAAATGGCAGAAAAAACAACAAGAGCAACAGAACAACAAAAAAGAAGAAAAAGAAAAAAATAAACTCCCCCACCTCCCAAATAAAAACAAAACACAGCCTCCCCAAAACCCTAAAAACAACTCCCCAAACTCTTATCCTTGCCCCTTCCTCATTCCCCACATCTTCCCATTTTTTAAAAAAACTTTACCTATTAATACCCTCTTATCAACAATTCAAACCTAATAATATCCCAAAAATAACCATTTGCTTATTTTTAAAAAATCACCCATAATACTATAGCTAAAAGGTTAAGTTAACCTAGCCAACAAGCTAGTTTAGCTAACAAGAGAGCTAGGTCAATCAGGTGGTATAGCCAAGCGGTAAGGCAGAAGTTTGCAAAACTTCCATCCCCGGTTCAAATCCGGGTGCCACCTTTTTTCAAAAATTTATTTTATTAAAATGAACGGAAATGCTTTTAGTTTTGTGCGCTAGATAATTAAGACCATATTTATGCTATACCTGATCGCTACTCCAATCGGAAACTTAGAAGACATCACACTGAGAGCTCTAACCATTCTAAAATCCTGCGATTACGTATTAGCTGAAGATACCCGCAAAACTCAAATTTTACTTTCACATTTCAAAATTTCTAAAAAATGCATTAGCTTTGAAAAATTCTCTGAACAAAAAAAAGAAGCAAACATTCTAGCTGATCTTAAAGCAGATAAAAACATCGCTCTTTTGTCTGATGCAGGAACCCCATTGATCTCTGATCCAGGAGAAAGCTTAGTACAAGCCTGTATCAAACAAAAACTGCCCTTCACTGCATTGCCTGGAGCTTGCAGTCCTATTAATGCATTAGTACTTTCTGGCTTTCAAAGCATACCTTTTCAGTTCAGAGGGTTTTTAAAAAGAAAGGCTGGAGAATTAAAAAAACAAATTTTACAAATGCTTTCTTACAGCGGAACTTCGATTGCTTTTGAATCACCTCATCGGTTGATTGCATCTTTAAAACTTTTGAAAAAACTAGATCCCGAAAGAAAAATATCGGTAGTTAGAGAAATGACTAAAGTGTTTGAAGAGTCTGTGCAAGGCACTGCTGAAGAACTGATTGAATATTTTTCTGATGCTAATCATCCGCTGAAAGGCGAAATTGTACTGCTGATCGAAGAAAGAGAATATCCTTTGGAAAATGAAAACATCGAGCTGGAAGAGCTGTTAAATATTCTTAAAGAGAAGTTTTCTTTAACTAATAAAGAAGCTCTGAAACTGGCAGCGAAGATTTTGAAGACGAAGAAAAATGTGCTTTATAAAAAAAGCCTTTGATTATCAGTTCCTGATACATTAAATTAATTATTTCTATTTTCATTATATTGCTTATTCTTAGAGAGTTAACTCCAACTATTTTAACTAGCATGTTAAAATAGTCAGGATAAACGGCAGAAGCGAGTTGATCGTGTTTTACCAATTCGAACGACTTTTCCTAAACTAATCAATTTGCTTATACGACGAGTTGCAGTAGTTCGAGAAACTGACAAGACATTCTGAATTTGATCTAGGGTTATCTCAGGATATATATCAAATAATGCTAAAATTTTCTCAGAATCGTTCATTGATTTTTTTTGTTTTTTGACTCTAGGAAGAATACATTTAACATAATTTTCGCCTTCGATTAGCTGAGGATCAACTAAATTTTGTTTTTCATAGGAATCTAAAATCGCAATCAGTCCTGATCCAATTTTCTCTACATATCCAGCTTCACGAAAAATTTTGCATATTACTGGATTACGAAGATAAGTAATTCCAGCTCTTAGATTGTTTAAATCTAACGGACCAGGAAATTGACCAGGACTGAAGATCTCAATCCTATTTTCATAAATAGCGATTTTAGTTGGTGCCTTAAGATGATAATTACGATGGACAATTGCATTTAATAGAGCTTCGCGTATGGCAATTTTAGGAATTTCCAATAATTCAGAGCGTCTTGATGACTGAATTGTATAAGAACTCGAAAGCCGGCTTAAGATAAAATCTTCTGCTTGATGAAACTGATTGAAAAGATCTCCTTCACAGTCAATGGTAGCAAGAGCTTCGCGTCCAGCGATTCCGCGAAAATGAGAGCAGATGATCATCGCTTCGCTCAATAGTTTCTGAGGATTTTCTCCAAAAAGCAAAAGTCCTGCTGCTGTTGGATAGGTTTTAGAATGCTCTTCTAAAATCAAATTATAAGCCATAAGAATAGTCTTACTTGATTCAGCCTTACCTTTATTTTTTCTAATCCCTAAGAAATGGCTGAATTTTTTTAGATCAATCTCTTCCTCATTTGCTTGATACTGAGGCATTGTCTCAAAGGAAAGCCCGCTTGATTGCCATTGGAGTTCTTTGATCAATTCGAAGGTGGCTCGTAAAGTACTTCGCCCAAGGCGTATATAAGTACCTCTTTCTTTGCCTTCTGATTTACGATAATAAGGCTTACTCATTCCAGAAGAGACTTCTATTTCAAGTACATTTTTTTCTTCAAATCGTCTGGAAAAAATACGAGGAATAATCGGAGGATAGGTCGCCTCAAAAATTGCTTTTTCCATTGAATTCAAAGCATGCTCCAAATCTTTGATGTTAAGCCCTTCAATTTCACCATTATCGGAAATGCCAATGATTAACTTCCCTCCATTTTGGTTGCAAAAACCTATGATTGTTCTGATAATCTGATCATTTTTGGGAAGCTCTCTTTTAAACTCTAAGATAGATGACTCTGCCCCTGGATATCTCATATGTATCATCTCCATTTGACTCTATTTTAACTCAAAGTGTTTTTTTGAGTCAAATGGTTTAAATAACACAAGTTAAATTTAAACCATTTAAACCTATTGTTAATTCTTATTTTTTCTATGTTACTTATTATAAAGCAATTAACACAATATCTCAGTTGCCTTAAAAAAACAAGTCCTCAGTTAATTTGACGTGCTCAACCAACGACCAAAGCACATTGGATTCGAGCTTCAAACAATATTCGCGTAATTTTCAGAAAATCCTCCTATTGCTTTTTTCCAAAAAGCAAGCTAGATTAGATTTTCTAAAAAAAAGGAGTTTCTTATGGGCAGCGCTAAAGTTTTAGTTTTTGATGAAGAAGCCAGGCTAAAACTCTCAGATGGCATCGACAAACTCTCTGAGACCATCAATATTACTCTGGGACCGAAAGGGAGGCATGTTGCTTTAAGCAGAACCATCGGAGCTCCTAAAATCACTTCTGACAGTAATCATATTATTGATGAAATAGAACTAAGAGACCAGTTTGAAAATCTAGCTGTTCAGTTAGCTCAGTCAATGAGCGCCAAAATCAAAGAAAATACCGGCGATGGAATTACTACCGGCTTAGTAATCATGTCTGCTTTAGTTAAAGAGGGACTAAAAAATATCGCTGGAGGAGCCAGTCCTGTTTTTATTAAAAAAGGGTTAGAAAAAGGACTGGAAACAGCACTCAAAGCTATCAAGGCTTTGGCTTTGCCGGTCAAGAGTGAACAAGAAACCAAAAACATCGCTACTGTCTCAGCTAAAGGCAATCAAGAAATCGGATCAATTATTGCTAGCTGTTTTCAAAAAGTCGGCAAAGATGGGGTCATTTCAATTGAAGAAGCCAAGGGTTTGGAAACTAAAATAGAATTAGTCGAAGGTATGGAAATAGAGCGCGGATATATCAGTCCCTATTTTTGTACTAATTTAGAAAAATTAACTGTGGAAATGAACAACCCCTATATCTTAATCACCGATAAAAAAATTAGCTCAGTGCATGATCTTCTATCTATTTTACAAAATGTCTCCGCTATCGGTTCAGAACTGCTGATTATCGCTGAAGATCTCGAAGGCGATGCACTAGCTGCTTTAGTGATTAACAAGCTTAAAGGGATTTTAAAAGTAGCGGCGATTAAAGCTCCCTCGTTTGGAGATGAGAGAAAGGCTGTTTTAGAAGATATCGCTATTTTGACTGGAGGAACTTTTTATAGTGAAGAAAAAGGACTGACTATCACCAAAGCTATTCTTAGCGATTTAGGTAAAGCTCAAAAAGTTTTCATCAGTAAAGATACAACTACTTTTATCGATGGCAATGGCCACAAAGAAGCTGTTGAAAAAAGAATTTTAGAAATTGCTAAAGCCAGCGAAAACAGTACTAATGCCTATGATAAAGAAAAGCTAGAGAAGAGAAAAGCCAAACTCAAAGGCGGTGTGGCTATTATTCGAGTAGGTGCTGGCAGCGATCCTGAACTGAAAGATAAAAAAAATATCTTTGAAGACAGTTTAGCAGCGACTAGAGCTGCTTTAGAAGAGGGCATTGTAGCTGGAGGAGGAGTGAGCCTTTTACGAGCCTCTACGGAGCTAGAAAAACTTATTCTGACAGAAAAAAAGTCAAAAATAGACAAGAAGATAGAAAAAACTACGTCTAAAAAATCAGACAAAAAAGCAGAAACCAACGAAGAAGAACTCATCGGGATCAAGATTTTGCAAAAAGCTCTTTTAGAACCAGCAAAAATTTTAATGCAGAATAGTGGTATCGATCCGCATCTTTTTTTAGAAAGAATTCTGAATGATCAAAATAAAAACATGGGCTTTAACGTCGAAGCTGAAAAAATAGAAGATCTTTTAAAAGCCGGCATTATCGATCCCGTTAAAGTTGTTAAAAATTCGCTGATCCACGCTGTCTCTACCGGCAGCATGCTGCTCATTAGCGATGCACTGATTGGCGAAGATAAGAGTTAAGCATTATAAATCAATCACCCCTCCTAAAGGAAAGGGTTCTCTTATCATGAAAAATGCTAAAAATAACAAAATGAAAGCTGTTGTCATTACTTCCAAAGGGCTGGGCGATGGGCTAATCATGACTGTTTTGGCCCAGCATTTGGTTAAATTGGGCTACACTGTAGATATTTTCAATCCTCATCTAGAAGAACTGAAAGAGTGGTTTCCAGATTATAACTTTAAAAATAAATCTGAGAATTTAAACATTTGGAAAGATCAAGATAAAACCGATGATAAAAATGCTACTGCCTTAAAGAGCTCGGTAAAGCCATCAGTCGATTATGAGACTTTAACTAGTTACGATTGGGTGTTCTGTCAATACTCTAATACTCCTTTCGTTGAAGAACTTAAAAAAAATCGCCAAAAACTGAAAAGATTATCTTTGGTCTATGCTGCTTTTAATCCCCAGCGCCATCAGCCTTTGGATCAAGATGATTTTATCTGCCATAAAGATCTGCCTTTAGTTGAGAGTTTGCAGTTGATGGGCAAAGAGTTTTTTAAGCTGGAAAATCCAACGAAAGAGACTGGTCTAAAAATACCTGCCCATTTACATTTTCAAAAGTATAAAAAAAGACTTTTAATTCATCCTACCTCTACCTGTCCGACCAGAACCTGGGATAAAAAAAAGTATCTGCAGTTTGCCCGAAAACTCAAAGCCCAGGGTTATGAAATTGCTTTCATTATGCATCCTGAAGAGAGAGCAGAATGGCAAGAAATTACCTTGCAAGGGTTTCTCTTACCCGCTTTTCCTAATTTAAGCGCTCTGGCCTCTTATGTTTACGAGTCATCTGCTTTGATTGGGAACGACTCAGGGCCAGTGCATCTAGCTTCGCTTTTAAACCTACCGACTTTGATTATTACTAATGATCCTAAACGACTAATTCTCTGGCAGCCAGGCTGGAAAAAGGCCTTCTTAGCCTTTCCTCCGAAATGGGTTCCTAATTTTAAGTTTCTAAGAATCAAACCCAACCATTGGCAAAAGTTCACTTCAGTCAGTCATATTTTAAAAGCTTTCACCCAATTAAAATTGAATAGCCTCTCTCATTTTTAAAAGATTTTTATCAACAAAGGCATAAAACTCTCTGCTTTTAGACACAAAGAGTATGTCAATTTTGATCAGAACATACACTCCCTTGAAAAAGACAAATCATATTAAGCATCAACTTCTTACACCAAAAATACAAAATTACACCAAATTTCCTCTGCTTTATAAAAATGGGTTTTTGGTTAGTTATTTAGATGTAACTAAGCCGTAATTACTTAATTACGTTTTTGGAGTAATTAATATCCTTTTATCCTTGAAATCTAATTAACTATTATTATAATATATAATTAATAAAGAGACAGTAATGTCTCTATAATAAAGAGGTAATTGTGAAAGACGTACCGCATAATTTAAATAAGTTCTTAAAACAAATGGCTAAACACGAATCACCCTCTGGAGAAGAGGAATTAGAAAAAGCTCAAAAACAAGAGCCATCGGAAAAGCAAATTAAAAAACAAAAAAAACTGGAACAGAGAAAAACCAAAGAAGAACACACTCCCGAGTCTCCGACTTTAGAAGAAAAGAACCACAAAATGAAAAAACGTACCCCTGTTTTTAGAAAAAGAGCTCACAAAAGCCCTCAAAAATAATAAAGAAAAAAAGTCTTTTTTCTTTATTATTTTTAACGTTAGCCATACTTTTTTCTAGCGTTAACCACGATGAATATGTCAATATATTTTCATGCTTAAAATTGCTCATATTTCTGATTTACATCTTTTTGTCCCTACTTTTGAAATAGCCGATTTTTTTTCTAAACGGCTGCTAGGTCAATTAAATTACTTTTTAAAAAGAAAAGCTCATTTTGAAGGAGAACAGCTCTTTAAACTCAAAGCACTGTTCCAAAGCCAAAATATCGAATATGTCTTTGTCTCGGGAGATCTCAGTTCTACTTCTCTGGAAGCAGAGTTTAAACTAGCCAGAAACCTGTTTAAAGAGATGGAACAAGTTGGGATAAAATGCTTTTTTGTACCTGGCAACCACGATCATTACACTAAAGAAGCTCAAAATAAAAAACTTTTTTATCAGTATTTTGCCAACCATAATCCTCATAAGCTGCTCTCTTTAAAAGAAGAAGGAGTGGAAGCACATCTTCTTAAAGAAGGCGTTTGGTATCTCGGGTTAGATACTTCTCTGCCCACCGGCCTGCTTTCTTCACACGGGTTATTTTCCTGCCAGCTAGAAAAAAATCTCAAAAATCTACTCATCCAAATCCCCTCTTCCGACAAAATTATCATGGTTAACCATTTTCCCTTTCTAGACATTACATCTTCCAGAAAAACTCTGAGACGTAAAGAAGCACTGGCAGCTATTTTGAAAAAACAAAAACATCCTGAGGTGATTCTTTATCTTCATGGCCATACCCATGAGCATGCGATTGAAGATCATAGACAAGATCATCTGCCGATTGTTTTAGATTCAGGCAGCTCAGCTTTAAATACGATTGGAAGATTAAATTTACTCTCTTTAGAAGATAAAAAATTAGAGGTTAAGGTCTTTGAATTTAAAGATGAATGGAAGGAACTGGAAACTCAATCTTTTGAACTTTAATTTAAGATTTACCAGTCACAAGCCAAAACAAAAAAAATAAAATAAATCATCTGAAATTATGTCTATTTATAAAAAAGGACTGCATTTTACTTGCCAAGGCTGCGGAAATTGCTGCACTGGATTTTCTGGTTTTGTCTGGCTCAAAAAAGCTGAAATTAAAAAGATTGCAGATTATCTGTCTCTTGATCAAACCACTTTTCTAGAAACTTATACTTATAAAACCTATGGTAGAATTTCCCTGAAAGAAACCCTACCTTCTTACGACTGTATTTTTTTCAAAAATAAAAAATGTCTGATTTATCCCGTGCGTCCTTTTCAATGTGTGGCTTTTCCCTTTTGGCCTGATAATTTAAAATCCGCTGAGAGCTGGCAAAACTTAAAAACCAGCTGTCCTGGTATCGATCAAGGTACTTTGCATTCTCAAGCAGAAATTGAAAAATGGCTGGAAAACTATCAAACAGATCTGGCATAAAAAGATAAGAGAAAATCAAGGAAAAAGACTTATGGGTTTTGACGCTAACACTCAAAAAAATATCGATTCCTGGCTCAACGGCCAATATGATGAAAAAACTAAAAAAGAAATCCGAAGACTAATCAAAGAAAATCCTCAAGAACTCAAAAATGCTTTTTTTAAAAAGCTCTCTTTTGGTACCGGCGGTGCTAGAGCTGTTATGGGCATCGGCACTAATCGTCTTAATAAGTATACCATCAGGGCACTGAGTCATGCTTTAGCTCTTCATCTTAAAAAGTCCTTTCCTCAAACTAAAATCAGTGTTCTGATCGGCTTTGACAATCGCAATCACTCACAAGAATTTGCACAGGAAGCAGCTTGCACTTTAGCAGCTAGCGGTATTCAGGTTTTTCTGTTCAGCGAATTAAGGCCTACGCCGCTGGTTTCTTTCGGCTGCAGATATAAACGATGCCAAGCAGCTATTATGATCACTGCTTCCCATAACACTCCCGAATACAATGGCTATAAAGTCTATTGGCAGGGAGGAGCTCAGATCCTTTCTCCTCATGATCAAAACATCCTCTTAGAATTAGACAAAATAAAAGATCCTTCAACTATTAAGCTGGCTGCTCCAAATGATCCGCTCATCCATAAAATCTTAGAAGAGGTCGATCAGGCTTATTTAAAAGAGCTGCAAAGTGTTAATAATTATCCAGAAATCGTTAAAAAAGAAGGCTCTAAACTAAAAATCCTTTATACCACCCTGCATGGAACCGGAATCACTCTACTCCCTAAAGCTTTAAAAGACTTTGGCTTTACCTCTTTTTCTTTAGTAGAAAAGCAATCCACCATCGATGGTAATTTCCCCTTTGCTCCTTTCCCTAATCCAGAAGAAGAAAAAGCTTTGGAAATGGGCATCAGTGAACTAAAAGCAAAAAAATATGATTTATTGCTGGCTACCGATCCCGATGCTGACAGAGTAGCTGCGGTAGCTCTGCATCAAGATCAAGCCGTTATTTTTTCAGGCAACCAGATAGCTTCTTTGTTAGTTCATTATATTTTAAAAACTCTGATCAAACAAAAAAAGCTGCCTCATAATGGCTTTTGCGTCAAAAGCATAGTCACTACCGAACTTTTTAAAGCCATTTGCTCTGCTTTCAAAGTAGAATGCTGCAATGTCTTAACCGGCTTTAAATACATAGCTGAAAAAATTGGACGGTTAGAAGGTCAAAGGCCTTTTATTTTAGGAGCTGAAGAATCATTAGGCTATTTATACAAAGATTTTGTCAGAGACAAGGATTCGATCAGCGCAGCTTATCTGATCGCAGAAATGGCTCTCTTAGCCAAGCTAGAAGGCAAAACTCTGGTAGATCTTTTAGAAGAGCTTTATCAAACTTACGGACTTTTCCGCGAAAAGCTGTTTTCAATTAAATTTACCGAGGGACAGGAAGGTCTGGAGCAAATGCAAAAAACTATGCAAAACCTACGTTCAGAACCACCCACTAAAATCAACAAAATCCCGATCACAATAACTGAAGATTACCTCTCTTCTCAAAAAGATAACCTGAAACTAAAAACTTCAACTTTTTTAACCTTGCCTAAAGCTAATGTGCTTAGTTTTTGGCTAGAAGATGAAAGTAAAATCATCATCCGTCCTTCAGGGACAGAGCCTAAAATTAAAGTCTATTTAGGAATTAAAGAAATAGCAGATAAAAAAAATCTGAAACAAAAAATAGCCAGTGCTGATCAAAAATTAGAACTGTTAGAAAAAGAACTAAAACTGACTATTCTTAAAGTTTAAGAATCTTTATTTGGATTTGGATTTTTCTCAGGATATTTAACTCTGACATGGTGGCTAACAATTAAAATCTTCACCAATGTCTTTTTAATAATCATCAGCTCTTCAAAAGTCAAATTACACTCTTCTAGCTGGTTATCATCAATGCGTTCTTTAACCACTTGACTGACTAACTTAATGATCTCTTCTTCATTAGGCTTTTCAATTGAACGAGAAGCTGCTTCTACACTGTCAGAGATCATAATAATCGCGGATTCTTTGGAATGAGGCTTAGGGCCAGGATAACGGAAGAGACTCTCATCTACTTTGGAAGCATCGCCATGTTGGTTTTCTAACTCTTGATGATAAAAATAATAAACCAGTGTAGTGCCGTGATGCTCTTGAATAATATCAATAAAAGGCTGGGGCAGACGATATTTTTTAGCTAACGCTACTCCGTCTTTGCTGTGGGCTATAATCACTTGAGCTGATTCAGCAGGAGTGAGCAGCTGATGAATATTGACTCCTGGAGGCTGATTTTCAGTAAAGAAATGAGCATTGGAAAGCTTGCCGATATCATGATACAAAGTGGCTACGCGGCAAAGCAGCGCATTAGCGCCTATAGCGACTCCTACCGCTTCAGTGATATTGCCAAGTACTAGCGAATGCTGATAAGTGCCAGGCATTTCCAAAGCTAGCCGTTTTAAAAGTTCGTTGGAAGGATCCATGTATTCCATTAAGGTAATATCTGTCATGACATGAAAAAGCGATTCTAAAAGTGGTAGAATGCCCATGACTAAAACTGAAATAATCAGCATAAAGAGCATGCTCATGCCGATGTCCTGAATCAAACTAAAAGTCCAAAACTTTTCAGAGAGCAGATGAAAAGCTAAAATAATAGGCACTATGCCTAAAAGGCATTTAGCGCAGACTTGAAAGACTTCCTTTCTTTTTCTCATACAAGAAGAAGAAACCACCACAATTAAAGCGGCAATCAAGTTAATCACTAAAAATTGAGTCATATCTACCATTAACGTGATAGAAAGCAGAATCGATAAAAAGACTGTGCCGAAAAGAGCTAGCCTCGGATTAAATAAAATACTTAAAAGAAAAGCGGCAAAAGGCACAATCACGGGATAGCGCACCGATTCCAATAAGGTCGAGGTATTTTGCAAAAGTACATATTCAGTCACTTTGGCAAAAGCTAAAGTTAAAATCGTAATACAAACAAGCAGAGAGAGCTTTTGTAAGGATTTTAAGACTTCCTCTTGATCAATTCTTAGATAAAGAAAAGAAAGCACAATAAAAACAAAAGCAAAAATTAAATTGCCGATAATATTAAAAGGCGTCAAAAGATTGCGTTTTTCTGAAAGAGACTGCTTCATTGCAGCCAGCATGGAAATATGCCTAACCGTCACCTTCTCTCCACCAGCAATAATGCGAGTGCCGGCTTTGATTTCGGTATATTTCTGCGGAATACTATTGTCAATCCTCGAGCGTAGATGATTTTCGGCTTTTTCGTCTTCGCTCAAAAGCCATTTTTTAGCAGCAAAAAAATTCAAAATAAAATTTATTTCTGATTTCGGAAAAGCATTTTCTTTTAAAAAAACCTCTTCCAAACGTACCCAATATTCATGGGGTAGCTCAATTTCTTTTTCTTCTTTGGCCGGTGTAAAAACCATAAAATCTACAACCGGTATATCAAATTTCTGCATCTTTTTTAAAGTCGTTACATCGGCAAAACGTAATTTTTTAAAAAAAGAAACCAAAGCATCTGTCTGTTTATAAAGATCCTCCAAAGAGGTCTCTTTAAGATTTTCTTTCCAGATAGTATCGTGAATTAAATAATATTCAAAATCGTAGCGTACTTGAAACAGAGCTTTATCGTTAAAACTAAAAATCGGCCCTAAATCTCTCAGCGCTTCCTGTTTTAAAATAGTCGTTGCTTCATCATCTGGAAAATCAAAATCAGTCTGAGCTACTACGTAAGAAGATGCTGTCGAGCCTAATTCGAGGGTCTCAACTTTGACTTCTCTAAAATGAATAAAAAGAAAAATACAAACAAGGCTTAATAGTCCAATAAAAAGACGGAAAATTAAATCATCTTTAAATAAATAACTTTTCCAAATAATTAATTTTGAAAAACTCATCTTAAAAAAAGAACTAGCCATAGATCCTTTTGGATTGTCTTCTTTTTATAATAATATATTATTACAAATTACATCTATAGGCAAAATAAATATTTAGCTGGACGACAAAACTCTTTTTCTGAAAAATAAAAACAAGCAAAACGGGTTTCTATGAGTGATAATTATCAAGTTTTAGCAAGAAAGTACCGCCCTCAGACTTTTCAATCGGTCATTGGCCAAGAAGAAACGGTAAAAATTTTAAAAAATAGTATCCATTTCAACCGGTTAGCCCAAGCCTATCTTTTTTCGGGATCAAGGGGAATTGGAAAAACTACGCTTGCCCGCCTCTTAGCCAAAGCCCTTAACTGTCTCGAGCTTTCTGAAGATCAGGAACCTTGCAATAAATGCTCTTCCTGCTTGGAAATTACTAACGGCTGCTCTTTGGATGTTTTAGAAATTGACGGTGCTTCAAACCGCGGTATCGATGATATCAGGCAAATCAACGAAACCATCGGCTATGCTCCCTCTTCCGGTAAATATAAAATTTATATTATCGACGAAGTGCATATGTTGACTAAAGAAGCCTTCAATGCCCTTTTAAAAACTCTGGAAGAACCTCCTTCATCTATTAAGTTTTTCTTTGCCACTACAGAACCCCATAAAGTACCCCCGACCATTTTAAGCCGCTGCCAGAGATTCGATCTGAGGCGCATCAGTTATGAAAAAATCGTCGATAAGCTAAAAACTATTTTAAAAGACTTAGGCCGTAAATCAGAAGAAAAAGCTCTGCATTTAATTGCCCGCTTCTCTGATGGATCGCTCAGAGATAGCCAATCCCTTTTAGACCAGCTTCTATGTTATGAAAGCGATGTCATCAGCGAACCCGTAGTCAGTAAAATCTTAGGATTGATCCCTCAAGACTATTTTTTTAAATTAGACGAAGCCATTAAAAATGGTGAAGAAGCCTTTGCTTATGAAATGTCCGAAACGATTTACACTTTAGGTAAAGATTTTACTCATTTTACTCAGGAGTTAATCGAACATTTTCGCCGTTATCTGGTTTTAAAATATCAAAAAGGGAGTTTAGAACTAAGTGCGGACGTCAAACAAAAATATGAAGAAAACAGCGCTTTATATAGCAAAGAAGAGCTCTCATATATCATAGAGCTGCTTTTATCTACAGTTAGCATGGTGCAAAAAAGTCTTTCTAAAAAAACTACTGTGGAAATGCTACTTTTGCAAATCATTCGCTCTAAAAAAAGAATTTCTTTGCCGCTTTTAGTGCAAAGGCTGATCGAACTGGAACAGCAAATCAAATCAACAAGCGTAAATCTTACCACCGAACCAGTTGAAGCAAAAGAGGCTCTTTTAAAAAAAGACCCTTTATCAGATTCTCAACCAAAGGCTCAAATTCCAACAGAACCAGTTCAAAAACCAGTTGCAGAACCTACTTTAAAAAATCCTCTTCCAATTAAAGAAAAAGCTGTTTTTTTAGAAAAACCAGAACCGATTCCAACCAAGCCTGAACCAAGAATTCCAGAAATTATAAAAAATGAAATTCCACAAGCTAAAGCAGCTCCACAAACTCAAACTATTGAAAAACCCGTAACAGAAAACAAACCATCAGATAAATTAGACACCCTTTTACACTTTACTGCGGTCGAGCTGGACGGAGTCGTTAAAAAGGAGTGAGCGCAGTTCTTCAACAGAAGAGCAAATTAGCGCTTTTTTAAGCAACTTCTTAGCTTTCTTACTGTTAATTTTTTTAACCTGTTGTTGAATCGGTTCAAAAAGAGTCTGAGAAAGAGAAAAATTCTCTAATCCCAAACCAATCAAAAGTTCGGTAAACTTAGGATCAGCTGCCATTTCTCCACAGATAAAAAGAGGCTTTTGAACCTGCTTGGCCGCTTTTGAGATCCGATCTAACAAATAAATCAGAGCGGGAGAGGCAAAATCATAAAAATGTCTGACTGCCCTGTTAGAACGATCCGCTGCCATCAGATATTGTGTTAAATCATTCGTGCCAATTGATAAGAAATCACTTTCTTCAGCTAATGCCTGGCACATCAGAGCCGCTGATGGAACTTCGATCATAGCTCCGACCGGCACATTTTTTTTCACTTCTAAGCCCTCTTTACCGAGCTGCTCTGTGATTTCTGAAATTAGACTTTTCACTTTAAGTAATTCGCTCAGATCAGAAATCAAAGGCACTAAAATATGTAAGTTGCCAAAAGGCGAAGCTCTCAGCAAAGCTCTAATCTGCTCTTTTAAAATTTGAGTATTTTTGAGTAAAAAGCGAATAGCACGAAAACCAAGAGAGGGATTGTCTTCTTTCGGCATAAAGCCTACATTTTCGCTGCCTCTTAAGCTCTTATCTGATCCGACATCAAAAAGCCGAATGATGACCGGCTTATTCTGCATTTGTAAAAGCAGATTTCTATACACTTTCAGCTGCTCTGCTTCAGAAGGAAATTTTTTAGCTTTTAAACAGAGATACTCTGAGCGAAAAAGTCCAATACCGGCTGTCTTATCGCTATTGAGCTTGCCATCATCTTCAACATTGGAAAAAAGAAATACTTTTTTTCTATCCAGAGTTTTTAAACAGCCGCTTAAAACGTTAGACTTAGAAGCTAGTTGTAAAGCTTGCTGTTTTTTAACATATAGTCGAATCGTGCTAACTGTAGGATTGACAATCACTTCTCCTTTGTCACCATCTACAATGACCTGCTTTAAAGGCTGCTTGAGAGAGTCTAGGTTGATACCGGAGACACAAGGAATGCCTTTAGCGCGCGCAATAATGGCCATATGGGAAGTAGAACAACCCTTTTCAGTCACAAAAGCGGCACATTTTTTCTGAGCAAGTTCCAAAGCCAAAGAGGGAATCAATTCTTTTGTAAAGATAATGGCTTCCTTAAAAATCAAATTGTTAGGTTCTTTAAAACGGGGATAAAGATGGCTCAGAATACGTCCTGCCACATCTTGGATATCATTCATGCGCTCTTTGAAAAACTGATCTTTTTTTCTAAAGTTATTTTCATATTCAACTAAAAATTGCTGAAAAACGGTTTCTGTATTTTTTTGTAATTTAGAAATTCTAGAAATAATCATTTCGGTAATAAGCGGATCTTTTAAAATTTCTAAATGAGCTTCTAAAATTTGGACAACTGCGTTCTTACCCTCTCCGCTACTGCGTTTTTGCAAATACCTTAAATCCTCACGGCTTTGCTCCAAAGCACTCTTATAGCGTTCGATTTCATGCGAGACTTCGTTTTTTTTCAGTAAAACATCTTGCGGTTTATGAGAAACAGGTTTTATTAAAAAAGGCACTCCAAAAGCAATACCAGAGCTTATTTTCAAACCTTTTATTTTTTTTTCTACCATTTATTCCTCAAAACAACTTTCAAAAGCCTCGATTAAAGCTTCCATGGTGAAAGCAGCATCATCGCCTTTAACTGTAATAGTAATCTCTGAATTTTTTTTAACTGCCAAGGTTAAAATATTCATAATGCTGCGAGCATTGACCGTTTCTTTTTTATAAGTAAAAAAAACAGACGATTTAGAAAGCTGCAAAATTTTAACAATTAAAGCTGCCGGCCGAATATGCAGACCTAAAGCGTTTTTAACTTTAATATTTTTGACAAGCTTCACTGTTTTTCTCTCTTTTACTTCTTTTATTTTTATCATTTTTCATATCAAAACAACCATTTCTTTTAGAAAGGGTTGTTTGATTTTTAATTGCTTCAACTAATTTAGCATTAAATTCTTTAGCTGAATGATACCCTAAAACCTTTAATCGATGGTTTAAAGCAACGGTTTCAATCAATAAAACAATATCTCTGCCTGTTTTTGCCGGCAAAATATGCAGAGGAACTTGCATTTCCAAAATATCGAAAAATTTCTCTTCTAAACCTATGCGGTCATAAAAATTATCTTCATTCCATTCTTCTAATCTAACCACCAACTCAATTTCAATGTTATGCCGAATACAAATTGCTCCATGCAACTGTGCTGCATTAATAATGCCAATCCCACGGATTTCCATCATATGGCGAGTTAAAACCGGTCCTGAGCCGATTAACTTGCTGAGCTGTTTTTTAACTGTGACTGCATCATCTGAAATCAACCGATGTCCTTTTTCCAATAAGCCTAAAGCCGCTTCGCTTTTGCCTATGGAAGAATCTCCCTGAATAATCACGCCGATGCCAAAAACTTCTACTAAAGTGCCATGTAGTGTCTCAGTTGGAGCAAATTCTTCATGTAACAGAAAAAACAACTTATTGATCAAACTGCGAGTCGTCAAAGCAGTGTTAAAAAGAGGAATTCTTCTGAGAGCGCAAATTTTCATCAGCTCATGGTCAGGTTTTTCTCCGTTTGCCAGAATCACTGCCGGAGTATCTTTTAATAATAGCTCAGCTAATCTACTTTCTCTGACTTTTGGTTCTAAAGTCTTTAAATATTCTATTTCTGTTTGGCCAAATACCAAAATATGATCGAAAGAAAAATGTTTGAAAAACCCAGAGAGCGCAAGCCCTGGACGATGAACTTCGTCCTTCAGAATGTCGCGCTGTAAACCGTCAGCGCCGGCGATCAGCTGTAACAAAAGATTTTTACTATGCTTGTTAAAAAGGTCTTTAACTTTCAAGCTTGCCTCTGACTAAAGCTTTAAATCCTTTTCTCTATATTTTCTTTCGCTCTTTCGTTAGGTTCTTTCTCTTTTGGTTCTTAAAAATCCACAACTAGAATGCTGGATTTGCTTAGAATGATTAACCATATGCAAATCCTCTTGCTATCGCTCTACTATGGTAATGTAAAAAAAAACTTTTTTAAAAGAAAAAAGAAAAGAATTTTCTTTTTTCTTAATCTTTTCTACACTTTTTAAAAATTATGACTCTTTTTTTTCGTATTAAAGAGGCTTTTATTTTTGCTTTTTTGGAAGCGCCTCTACTTTTTTTTGCGTTAGCTTTTATTGGGGGGATTTGGCTAAAACTAGCTTTTCATCCATTACTTTTAGCGCTAGTTTTTTTATTTTTATTTCTATTTTTTTCAGTCTTATTTTTATTTTCTAAAAGTAAAAAAAAAATAAAAAACCAAAAACTCCTCAAAAATAAAACTCTGATTTTTACGTTTGCCTTTCTAATCTTAGTTGGATATTTAGAAACTTTTTTCTTACACCCCTCTTTTTTAAAAGTAGAAGATAAAACTCCTGCTACTGCTACTTTCAAGATCCATTCGATAGCAGAGACCACAACTTATAAAAAAGCCTATCTTTTAAAAGGTACTCTAAAAACTCTCAATTTAGTTTCTGAGGGATCTGATAACTCTAAGAGTAAAACCTATTACAACCTGCCCTGCACTGTTTATTGCTCTCAAAAAAAACGCCCTTCAGCCGATCAAATTTACGCACTAGAAGGCACGGTTAAAAATAGAGGCCTCTATTATTATATTTTTAAAGCTCAAAAAAACTTCAAGCCGATCGGTTCCTGCTGGAATTTTTTAACAGAAAAGCGTTTCGTACTACAACAAAAGTTAGAAAGGCTTTTAAGAAAAAAGATCAAACATAATTCGTCTTTTATTTTTTTAAACGGTCAACTAACCGGCTCTATGAAAAGTAATCTTTGGCGCTTTATTTTTACAAAAACCGGAATGCAGCATATTTTAGCTATTTCCGGCTTTCATTTTATGGCATTAGTCTTCTTTTTTTCTTTCTTTCTCAAACGGCTGCCCCTGTCCCGCTTCCTGCCCTGGACTCTGCTGATCCTGCTTTCTCTATATGCTTTATATATTGGTCCGTCGCCTTCCGTACAAAGAGCCTGGATTGGGGCTTCCGTTGCTCTGACTGCTAAAATTATCGGCAAAAATAGTTTTGCCCTCAATGCCATGGGCCTCGGCCTGCTGATAGAGCTCTTAATAGACCCTATTAATTTAACTTTTTTAAGTTTCCAGCTCTCTTTTTTATCGGTAGGCGCTATTTTATTTTTATATAATCCGCTCAGCGATTTTTTAAGTTGTTGGTTACAAAAAAGAACAGCTTTCGATTGCAAAGGTTTAAGTTTTTTAGAAAAAGCCGGCGCACATTTCATCAACTATTTAAGAGCAGCTATCACTGTTAGTCTTTCAGTTACTTTATGCTTGTTGCCACTGCTGCTTTTTTATTTCCATAGCTTTCCCCTGCTTGGCTTGGTTTATAACCTGTTTTTTCCGTTGTTAATTTCATTTTCTTTTTACCTGCTTTTAATCGCTCTGATGACCCTGCCACTGGCACCTATCATTCCCCTTAGTACCATGTTCTTTTTTTTAGCTGATCATCTCACAGCCATCTCTTTAAAGTTCCTGGCTTCTTATCCTCAATTCTTGAATTTTTCTCTGCGTACTAAAAGCCTTTCTTTTCCTCTAGTGATCATTTGGCTTTTCATCTTTTTCTTCTGGGCTATTTTATTTAAATACCAGTCTAAAAGCGCTCTTAACCCCCATCCTATTTTTTAAAAAAAGATTTATCATTTAGGCGAGTGAGGTTCAAGTTCTTCTCTTGCTCAGGCTAAAAAGCCTTTTCAGCCTTAGTAATCAGACAAACTAAATAGCTTCAGTTGACAAATAGACCTTTTTTTTGCCATCATAGATTTCAATTTTACGGCGGATGTAGCTCAGCTGGTTAGAGCGTTGGATTGTGGTTCCAAATGTCGCGGGTTCGAATCCCGTCGTTCGCCCCATTTTATATAGTAGCTAATGAGTTTTTTACAGGCTCTTTTTTTTGGTATTTTACAAGGCATAACCGAGTTTTTCCCAGTTAGCTCTTCAGCTCACTTGACCCTATTAAAATATTTTTTTAATTTAAAAGAATTAAATGACCCGGTTTTTTTCAACCTGACCTGCCATTTAGGAACAACCCTTTCTACTATTATTTTCTTAAAAAAAGAAATTACTTCTATTCTTTTTAAACGGCCTAAAGAGATCCTTTATTTTGCTCTAGCCCTCCTACCTTTAATTATTCTCTACCCCTTGCTCGGCAGCTTCATTAAAGCCTATTCTGCTCAGCCACATTATCTAGGTTTTGCTTTTTTATTGACCGCTTTGCTCTTAACGATTGCCGCTTTTAGCAAAACGCAGCAAACCTTAGCTAAAAAGCAGAGTGTGCGAAAAACCCAAGATGTGTTATTTATAGGCTTAATGCAAGTGCTGGCATTAGTTCCCGGCTTATCGCGCAGTGGAGCTACGATCTTTGCCGGCTCTTTTAGAGGGTGGAGCTTAAAAGAAATCCTGACCTTTTCTTTTCTTTTAGCCATCCCTACTATATTAGGAGGCAGCGTGATAGAGATTGCTAACCGTTTAAAAAATCAAAGCCTAACACAAACTCAAAGCTTAGCAGGCATCGAGTTTAGCTCTTATCTGACTGCCTTTTTAGCCTCATTTATAGTCGGCCTGATCTGCATCCGTCTGATTTTTGCTCTTAAATACAAAAAAAGACTGCTATACTTTGCGGCCTATACTTTTTTGATGGGGATTTTTTCACTGATTTATTTAAAAAATGTTGTCCAATGAGAAAAAAGAAAAAAACAAAAAAAAATAATTTCCTTTTTAGAATGAAGGCCAAGGCTAAAGCCAAAAAGAAAGCTAAAGCTACTGCCAGATCTAGAGACAAACTTAAAAAAGCTAAAAGTAAGTCTAAAATAAAAGCTCCCTCTAAATTAACCAGCGAAGCAAAAGGCTTAATTTTTTTATCTTTAAGCGCTCTTCTGACCCTATCTCTGATTTCCTATTCGCATACTAGTACCAATTTTCTAGGAGGCGTTGGCTTTACTATTGGCTGGAGCCTTTTCGCTCTTTTCGGCGTCAGCTGCTACTTGATCATTCCTTTCCTGGCCTATATAGGCTGGCAAATCATCTCTAACAAAAAAAACTTCAGCTTAATTCAAAACACACTCTATTTTACTATTTTTCTTTTCAGTGCTTCAATCCTGCTCACTGTTTTAGCTGAAAAATATACTTTGCAAATGGACTGGTTCCAAAACCAAATCTTCAGCGAAAAGATCTATAAAACCATACCCTTCCTGCAAGCGCAGACCCGTAGTTACTTAGGAGGGTTTCCCACTTATTATCTTTATAAAGACTTACCCATCCTCAGCCTAGAAAACCTCTTCAGCTCAACTGGTACACTGTTTCTTTTTTCTATTTCAGCACTAGTCTCTTTTTTATTGCTGAGCGGCTTAAAAATCATTTCTGCTTTCAAAACTCTACCCTCTTTGATCAAAAAACTTTTCTTAAAATTAAAAGCAGAATCACGCTCTCCACAACTCAAAAACACAATTCCTTTTGACCAGCTCAGAGAGAATTTTTTAAAGGGCAATTTTACTAATCAAAATAATGATGACAATCAGAATCAAACTAAAAATATATACAAAAATAAAAAACCGCTAATTTCTCTGCCCTCTTTAAAAAGAGTCGATAAATTTATCAAAAAAGAAACTCCATCTGCAACTCCCTCTAAAACGCCGGCTGCAGCATCCACGGCCTCTACTCAAATCAATCATCAACTTCCACCTTCCCTACAGCAAAAACCTTTAACGGTTAAAGAAAGCCTAAGAAGTAATTATGAACTTCCTCCTTTAACCATGCTAACCGATCCTCCTAAAGCTGATATGCCATCGATTAAGAAAGAACTGAGCAATCAAGCACAGGTTTTAGAAGAAACCCTAAAAAGTTTCGGCATCGAAGGCAAAGTCAGCCAAATCAATTGCGGCCCGACTATTACTTCTTTTGAAGTCCAGCCGGCTATCGGTGTCAAAGTCCAAAAAATCAAAGCACTGGAAAATGACATTGCTTTAAACCTACAAGCCAAATCCATCCGAATTATAGCTCCTATTCCTGGAAAAGCTGCTGTCGGCGTAGAGATCCCTTCCATCCATCCTCAGCCTGTAACTCTAAAAGAGCTGCTTGCCTATTATCAAACTCAAAAAAGAAAGCTCAGCATCCCTCTATTATTAGGTAAAACGGTCTCTGGCGAATATGTGACTGCCGATCTGGCTAAAATGCCTCACTTGTTAATTGCCGGAGCTACCGGCTCTGGTAAATCCGTCTGCATCAATACTATTGTCATGTCTATCTTAATGAACCTTTCTCCGGAAGATATTCGGATTTTAATGATTGATCCTAAAAAAGTAGAGCTGACGCAATATTCTGAGCTACCGCATATGATTGCACCGGTGATCACTGAATCCCATGGAGCTTATGCTGCTCTGCAATGGCTAGTTAGAGAAATGCACCATCGCTATGAGATTTTTAAACAGCTGGGTCATCGCAATGTCACTTCTTTTAACGCTCGTAAAATCAATAAAGCCAGAGAATCAGAGCTAGCTTTCCCTATACCGGAAAAGCTGCCGTTAATTGTCGCCATTATTGATGAGTTTGCTGATTTAATGATGGTTTCTTCTTCTGATTTAGAAACACCGATTGCCCGGATCGCCCAGATGGCCAGAGCTGTCGGTATTCATTTGATCTTAGCTACCCAACGACCTTCTAGAGAAGTTATTACTGGTATTATTAAAGCTAACTTCCCAACCCGGATTGCTTTTAAAGTGTCCAGTAGAATTAACTCTCAAATCATTATCGATGAAAATGGAGCTGAAAGTTTGCTTGGCAATGGAGATCTGCTCTTCTCTCCTCCTGGATCTTCACATCTATTGCGTGCACAGGGCGCTTATATTTCCGATAACGATATCAATGAAATCATCGCAGCTATTTGCGCCAAGAGTTCTCCTTCTTATTTAATTCCTTCTTTTGATGCTCTACCTAAAACTGAATCTGTTAATACCAAAGATAACAAAGAGGGCGATGTGCTTTATGACCAAGCACTGCTCATTGTTCTGCAGTATAAAAATGCTTCGACTACTTTTCTGCAAAGGAAGCTAAAAATTGGTTATGCCAGAGCTGCTTCTTTGATCGATACTTTAGAAGAAAATGGCGTCATCGGTCCATCAGAAGGTTCTAAGCCTAGAAGAATTTTAATGGAAAATGAAAGAGATTTTGCGGAAGAAGATAACTCTTAAAACAAAAAAATTAAGAAAACTTTATAAACTCAGAGACTTTTTTTTGCCAAGCCAATCCAAAACCAGCACTACTCTTATGCTTCTCTAAAAAAGCTCCCATCCGATCTGTTAAAAGCTCATGACTATTGCAGTCTGCCGAAAGATGAGCTAAAAAAATATGTTTCAGATCAGAATGCAGCAAAGAGGCAAGAAGATTAAAAGTCTCTTCATTAGAAAGATGTCCCTGCCTTGAAGAGATCCTACGCTTTAACATCTCCGGCCGGTTGGAAGCCATCAGCATATTCAGTTCATGATTGGCTTCTAGATAGAGATAATTACAGCCTTCCAAGTGTTTTTTAACACTAGTAGTAGCAATGCCCAAGTCTGTACAAAAACCAAGCTTAAAACTCTTACCTAGTTCTAAGCTTTTATAGTAAATCAAAAAACCAACCGGATCTAATGTATCATGCTGAATAGAAAAAGGCTGAATAATTAAATCTTGAAAAGCAAAAGATTCATCAGAAGAGAAAATTTTGCATTTAGGTAAAAAGCGTAAGTTTTGATAAATCCCTTTAGCTGTTTCTGAATTACAAAAAACAGGAATGTTCGTATGCTCATTAATCCCTTTCAGCGCTTCAATATGGTCCATATGTTCATGAGTGATTAAAACAGCGTCAATTTGAGAGATATCAATGCTAATTTCTGAAAGACGCCGTTTCAGTTCTTTAAAAGAAAGACCGGCATCAATCAAGATCTTGGTCTTTTCAGTCTCTAGATAAATTGAATTGCCTTTAGAACCGGAAGCGAGCGGACAAAATCCCTGCATCTTTTTCTCATTTTTAAAGAAGCAATTGTAATGGATTAATTGTTAATAGGAAAATAAAAGATCTTTAAAACTTCACTAAATCTAAAATCGCTTTTTCAATATCTTCTTTCTGAGGCAGAACAGCGTTTTCTAATTCTTTGTTATAAGGAATCGGACAGTCAGCGCCAGTAACTCTTTGAATTGGCGCATCCAATAAATGAAAACCCTCTTCCATGACACGGGTAGCAATCTCAGAAGCAAAGCCAGAAGTCTTTGCCGCTTCCTGCATAATTAACAGACGGCCAGTTTTTTTCAGAGAAGTTAAAATCGTTTCTAGATCTAACGGAACTAAAGTTCTCAAGTCGATCAACTCAACTTCAATCCCCTCTTTTTTTAGCTTAGCAGCAACATCAGCACCCATCACCACCATCATACCCCAGGCGACTACTGTAATGTCTTTACCTTCTGTAACTACATTAGCTTTACCGAAAGGTAAAAGTGCATTTTCTGAGGATTCTTTTCTAGCTGAAAAAGCTCTTTGGCGATAGAGCGCTTTATGCTCTAAAAAAATGACCGGATTAGGATCTCTGATCGCTGTTTTTAAAAGTCGTTTAGCATCAAAAGCATTAGAAGGCACAACTACTTTTAATCCAGGAATATGAGTGAAAACTGCTTCAATACTCTGAGAATGATAAGGGCCACCTTGGATATATCCACCATAAGGCATCCGCACAACGACTGGGCAATTCCATTCTCCGTTAGAACGATAATGCAGTGAAGCTAATTCATTCACTAATTGGTTCATGCCAGTCCAGATATAATCCATAAATTGAATTTCCACTACCGGCTTATGAACACCGTCGAAAGAAAGGCCCATGGCAGTACCAATAATCGTAGATTCAGCTAAAGGTGTATTAAAACAATGCGTTGGTCCAAATCTGTCAGTTAAAGTACGGGTCATACCAAACACACCGCCTTTGCCTCTGGCTACGTCTTCTCCAAAGACTATGACGCCACTATCACGTTCCATCTCTTCGATTAACGCTCTGTTAATAGCGTCCATCATAACAATTTCTTCTACGGATTCTGTATCTGATGTAGAAGCTGTTGCTGTTTTCAATTCTGTGCTTTCTTCTACGGTAAATTCTTTAAAGACCTTAGTATTTGCTTCTGATTTTTTAGGCTCAGGATATTGTTCTGCTTCGACAGCTGCTTTTTCAACTTCTTGTTTTATTTTTTCTTTTAAAGAGTCAAGTTCTGTTTGAGTTATGTATTTTTTTTCTAAAACCCAGTTTTCTAAATGTAACAGCGGATCTCTTTTCTGTTCTGAGGCTAAGGTTTTCTCATCACGGTATTTGCTAGCATCATCAGAATTTGTATGAGAGCCTAATCTTGGCACTTTAATTACGACTAATGCTGGAGAACTTTTCTCACGTGCTAATTCAAAAGCTTCTCTTAAAACTGATTTAGTCTTTAAAAAATCAGCACCTTCTGCTGAAAAGACTTTTAAACCAGGATAGCCCGAGGTCATTTTAGCAATTGAACCACCGGCTGTCTGTTCAATCGAAGGAGTAGAAATTGCCCAGCCATTATCTTGAATCACAAAGACAATCGGTAAACGATGGATGCTAGAAAAGTTCAATGCTTCGTGAAAATCACCTTGTGAAGTCGCTCCATCACCAGCTGAAACATAAACTACTTCTTTAGCTTTTCTTAAGCTAATACTTTTAGCTATTCCGACAGCTTGTAAAAGCTGAGAACCTACGCAACTCGATTGTGGGGGAATTCTTCTTGGTTTATCAGAAAAATGGTCCAACATCATTCTGCCACCAGAATGATGCGGTAGTTCTTTAGCTAAGAAAGCAGCTAAAATCTCTTTTAACGGGCAGCCAAGGCCTAAAGCTAAAGCTCTATCACGATAATAAGGAAAAGCCCAGTCTCTGCCTGCTTGCATTTCTAAAGCAGCTAAAGCTCCGATAATTTCATGACCGGCTACAGATAGAAAAAAAGTTGTGCCCTTATTTTGTTTTACCATTTTGTTCATTTTATCATCGGTAAAACGGGTTAAAAGCATTAAATTTAAGACTTTTAAAGCATGCTCTTTTTCATTTGAATCTTTCTTTAGATCTACCTTATCTAAACCACCTAAATCTACTTTCAAATTAGCTTGTGCAGAAACAGTAGGCTTTAAAGAAGCCTCTGAAGCTGACACTGACTGATCTGAAGTAAAATTAGGATTCATTAGTCTTCTTTTTTTGGTTTTTTATGGGTTATAGGAGCTACTTTTTTAATTGAAAAAGCCTTTTTCTTAGGACCGCTATATTCACCCTCTTTCTCTTTCTGAGGACGGCCCTGTTTTTTAGGTAAAAATCCAGAAATAGCTTTTTCTACTTTAATATCTTTTTTCTCTTCTGCAAAAGTATGCAGAGGTTTTTGTGCTTGCTGAGTTGTGCCTAACGGTTTGAAAGTTCTTAGTGTTTCATCGAGTTTAGAAATATCTCCTCCAGCAAAACGGTCAGAGAGTTTTTTCAAAGATTCCAGTCTTTCAGAAAGAGCTTCTAACTTTTCGTCTACTTTAATCCGCGTAGTTCCTCTTAAAGAAGCTAAGAGCTGATCTTCAGAGTCAAATTTAGAGGAGAAGGTAATAGCAGTGGCAGAAGCAATATCTGGAATATATAAAAAAGGTCTGACAGTCGATGGCACATGCGTATAAATATCAATCGTAAACTGAGGCTCGATCGCAGTTTTAATAATCTGTTTAGGCGGACGACCTCTTTTTGGACGGGGATTTAAAGCTTCGTTAGAATAATAAGTCTTAGATTTAGCAATCACTATACCCCGTGCTGTGGATACATCTCTTGACACCCTATCTTCAAAAGCAGTACGTTTCAGTTTTTCCATCACTATTTTGGTAAACTCCAGATCCTCTTCAAAGACAAAATGAATATCATTCAAACGCAACCATTCAATCACCTTAATACGTGATCTTTCTACGTAATATTGTTGCCATTTTTCTAATTCGGTTAACTGATCGTAGACAAATTCCAGAAAGGTTTCGCGTGAATCTTTAGAGCTAATGATGTCTAAAAGTTTTTCTTTAGTATCAATATCGTAAACTTTTTCGTTTACAAAGCCTTCCATGAATTTCTTAATTTCAAAAAAGGTCATTTTAGGCACTAAACAATAGCGCTCTTTATTCTTTAGTAGTTCTGCTTCTAAAGCTTCCAGCTCTTCAGTGCCCCTATTTAGGTCTACAAACACTAAAAAGCCTTCTATTTTATCCAGATAAAAATCCCTCTCATCACTAGACTTGGTAAAAGCATCCATCAAACGATGAAAACGGAGGATTAAAGGAATTTTTGCAACAGTAGTTTTAGTCATAGTTTCACCTTTAAATAATCAACTATACTAACATAACCAAAACCCCCTTGGCAAGGGAAAGGAAAAGGCTTTTTTTTAATAAAAATTTATTGAAAACCGAGCTTTTTAAAATCCTTCAGCTTAAACATTAAAATTAATTTTATATTTTTTATATTGAATATTGGATTAAAAAATAGTTTTTAAAAAACTCAGGATTTGACCCCTTTATTGACAATTTTCACTCTTCCCTCGTAACATTAAGAAACATTTTATTAAAAAATCATTTAACATAAAAAGCGCACTTAAGAAGTGCTATAAATTTAAAAAATTGCATCTATTATAAGATTAACAAACATAAGACTTATATTAGGACTTACAAACAATAGCATCTAAAAGGAGTTTTCCACATGCTCGATATGAAACAGCTCAGAGCCAACCCCGCTGAGATCGAAAAAAAACTAAAAACCAAAGATTCTTCAATCGATTTAAAAGAACTTTTAGAATTAGATGAAAAATCCAGAAAGCTGAAAACTGAGACCGAGGAGATTAGCGCCAAGCAAAACCAAGCTTCTAAAGAAATCGGCTCTAAAAAGGGCGATAAAGCTGCTATTCAACCAATTTTAAAGCAGATGGAAGAGCTGAAACAAAAAGCTCTCAAATTAGACGCTGAATTTAAAATTATCGAAGAGCAAAAAATAGCCAAACTTTTACTGCTGCCTAATATTCCTGATGACGACGTTCCCGTCTCTCCCGATCCTAAAGACAATGTTTCCATTAAAACTTTTGGCCAGAAAAAAACCTTTGATTTTCCTTTTAAAAACCATCTTGAACTAAATGAAAAGTTAAAACTTTTTGATTTTGAAAGGGCTTCTAAAATTTCCGGCGCTCACTGGCCTTTATATACTAACATCGGTTTTAGACTGGAATGGGCACTAATAAATTACATGCTCGATATCCATTTAAAAAATGGCTTTATTCCTATCCAACCTCCCCTGCTTGTCAAACCAGAGATTATGCAAGGTTCTGGTCAGCTCCCTAAATTCGAAAGCCAGCTTTACAAAATAAAAGATGAAGACTATCAGCTTTATCTGATTCCAACCGCAGAAGTAGCTCTCAATGGAATGCACTTCGATGAAATTCTAGAAGAAGACAAACTGCCTATTAACTATGTCTCTTACACTCCCTGCTTCCGTAGAGAAGGCGGAGCTGCCGGCAAAAAAGAAAGAGGGCTGATCCGTATGCACCAGTTCAATAAGGTCGAGATGTTCTGTTTCTCTAAACCTGAAGAAAGCACTAAAGCATTTGAAACCCTTTTAGCTTCTGCTAATGAAGTTTTAGAAGGATTGGAATTGCATTACCGCAATATGCTTTTAGCTACTGGCGATATGTCTTTTGCTGCGGCCAAGACTGTTGATGTAGAAGTATTTTTACCAGGCCAAGATCGTTATTACGAAGTCTCTTCTGTTTCTAACTGTACGGATTTCCAAGCCCGCCGTTCAAAGATCCGTTCTAAAAAAGCCAATGAAAAGCCTGCTCTGGTTCATACTTTAAATGGTTCAGGAGTCGCTACTTCACGGCTGATGGTAGCTATTTTAGAAAATAATCAGCAAAAAGATGGCTCTGTTATTCTACCAAAAATCTTGCACAAATACTTAGAAAAAGAGATAACCATTCTAAAAGCTTGATATTCTTTTCTTATTAAGGAAGAAAGTTTCTAATTATGGAAAAATCTTCAAAAACTAAAAAATTCGTACAAAATCTTATTAAAAAGCGCCTTGTCAAAAAAGGCGCTGGTTCTGAATTTTATAAATCAGAATTACCCGAGCATATCTCCTCGGCAGTCAACGGAGCTAAAGAAACTGCAGCCCTCTCTTTAATCCTGTTTATTATTTTTGACAAAAGCGGTTTAGAATTTTCTTCGATACGTTTTTTAATTTTTATTTTTTTAGCAGTTTTTATTCTTTATAAAATCTGCCAAGTCACTCTCTTAGCTTGGTTAAAGCTACACAAACTGAATCGCATTATTGAAGATGAAAAGTACGAAATCGAACACCACCGTAAAAGAGAAAGAGAAGAGTTAGAAATGATCTATTCAGCCAAAGGTTTTTCCGGCCCTCTTTTAAATGATGTGATTGATACTTTAATGGCTGATGATAACCGTCTTCTGCAAGTTATGATTGAAGAAGAAATGGGACTAACTCTTGGCCAGTTCGAACACCCTTTAAAACAGGGTATGTTTGCTGCACTAGGCGTTCTCTTCACCTCTCTGTTTGCAGCTTCCGCACTTATTATCGGAGCTAGGTTTGAATTTTTTCTACTGATTGCTATTGCCATGATTGGAGCTTCTTCAATTACTATCAGAGAAGAAAAAAGCAATCTTTCCTTTCTTATTTTTTGGAATATCGCTGCTTTAGCTTTTCTAGGTTTTGCTACTTTTTTTCTAACCAAGTTTATCCAGTCTTTGAGGTAATTATTTTTAGATGACAAAACCCAAAGCTTATAATTTCGATCAGTTTTTTCTTTCCGGCCTAGAACCTAGCGTCAACCCCTTTTTATCTCAAAGCTCTCAAAAATGGGGAAAGAGCCTTTCTTTAAAAAACGGACTGTTTGCTCTTGGTTTATTATTGTTCGCTCATATTATTGCTACCATAAACCAGCCTTTCAGTTATTTTTCTCTAACCGTTATTTATTTTTTACTAGGCACTCCTGCTATTTTAAAAACTTCCAAAGACATTTTTAAAATTAAGGTCAACATCAACGTCCTGATGACGTTGGCCGCCTTCTTAGCTATTTTAATTGGCTCTCCTTATGAAGGAGCCCTTCTTCTTGTCCTTTTTGCACTAGCCAATGCATTAACTGAACAAGTAGCTTTCAAAACCAAGAGCGCTATTCATGAACTAAATAAAATCAATCCCACTAAAGTCCTTTTATTAAAAGAAGATGATTCAACCGTTGAAAAATCTATTAAAGAAATTGCTGTCGGAGATCTCCTCTTAATTAAAGCTGGTGAAATTGTACCTTTAGATAGTGTGGTAATTTCCGGCTCATCTTCTTTAAACCTAGAGCATTTAACTGGAGAAGCCACTCCTGTACTAGTTAAAACTGGTGATGAGATCCCTTCCGGCGCTAAAAACCAAGAAGGTGCATTTAAGATCAAAGTTTTAAAAACTTTTAACTACTCTACTTTAAATACCATCATCCGTTTAATCCAAAGCGCCCAAAATCAAAAACCAAAGATCCAAACTTTTTTCGATAGTTTTTCCAAAGCTTATGCGCTAACCATTATTGGTCTGACAGCTATTTTTGCTTTTACCCTCCCCCTCTTTTTTGATCTGACCTATTTTGGAAAAACGGGTTCTTTCTATCGAGCTCTAGCCTTTCTCATCGCTTCTTCTCCCTGTGCTTTGATTTTAGCGGTGCCTGCTGCTTATTTAAGCTCTATTTCCTCTGCTGCCAAAAAAGGCATTATTCTGAAAGGCGGGATTATTTTAGATGCGCTGGCTTCAATTAAAAAAATCGCTTTTGATAAAACCGGCACGCTAACACAAGGATCTTTAAAGTTGCTTTCTTTAGAAAAAATTAACGATTCTAACCTCCCTTCTTCTGAAAAAGATCTTTTAGAACAAGACGCGCTAGCTATTGCTGCTAGTCTAGAACAGGGGGCTAAACATCCGATTGCCAACGCTATTACTGAAGCAGCCCAAGAAAAAAAACTCTCTTTATTGCCAATTGAAAATCTCAAAGTGATTCCTGGTTATGGAGTAGAGGGAGAACTGGATATTGCTAGCTTAAAAGAAAAAACAAAAGTCTTTCTAGGTCATCCCTCCTATCTAAAAGCTGAACATCTTTTAGAACTAAAAAAAGGCTCTGTCTTTCTGTTTATTGAAAAAAATATTTTTGCTTTTCAGTTTGAAGAGCAAGTCAAGAGCCACCTTAAAGAGCTAATTTTGAAACTAAAAAAAATGAAATTATCTTCTTTAATACTAACCGGAGACAGTAAAATAAACGCTCAAAAAATAGCAGAGGATTTAAAGCTGGATGAATACTACGCAGAGCTAAAGCCTGAAGACAAACTCAAGCTAATCTCTCAATTCTCTCACAGCTCTCCTATGGCTATGGTAGGCGATGGTATTAATGATGCTCCGGCACTCGCTAAAGCGACTGTTGGTATTTCTATGGGACAGATCGGTTCAGCTACAGCTGTTGATGCTTCTGATGTGATTTTGATTAAGGACAATTTACAAGTCTTGCCCTGGCTCTTTAAAAAATCCTATAAAACCCAGTTGATTGTCAAAGAAAACATTCTGCTGGCTCTGAGTGTCATTGTCTGTGCTTCTCTGCCGGCTCTTTTAGGCTGGATCCCTCTTTGGGTAGCGGTTCTTTTGCATGAAGGAGGAACGGTGTTGGTGGGGTTGAATGGCTTAAGGTTACTCAGGAAAAATTAACTTTTTCTTTCTGTTTACGGCTTTCGGCGTTATTAAAAACAACCAAACAAAAAAAAAGAACGCTAAGTCAAAAACTTAGCGTTCTTTAAGTTTCAAGTTCATTGGTTGTTAAGTTTTAGTTAACCACCAATAAACATCTATTTACTAAACTATTGCTTCTTCAACAACTTCACTTTTTCTACTTGGAGTCAGTCTTCGCACTAAGTTACCTGCTGCTGCTCTTACTTTTCCTTTTTTTTGTTTAGCTGCTTCTTCCCCTTCTTCTGTCTTAGGAAAAATCTTGCTCCAAACCTTAGTAGTAGTATCTTTAACAACATTTTTGATGCCGATTAATCCACGAGTAACTTCACCAATAGCACAACCAACAACACCTGTTAGCACGCCAATTAGATAAGCACCAGCATAGACAACTTTCATGACAAGAGCTGCTACAGTTTTTAATTTTAATATTTTACCAGACTCTTCATCACGTGGTAAAGGCGCAATAATATTTTCATGAGCCCATACAATAATTGAGCTCAGATAAGTCCAATCTTTACCATGCGCTTTTCCTACTTCTCCTTTAACTGCTTCTACAACTGCTCCAGGAGCCGCTTTTACACCTTCTACAATACCTTGTAATCCCATAATAGATCCTCCATTTAATTTTTTTAAAAAACTTGGGAACAAGGTTACATTTTTTTTTTAAATTAGAAAAGATTTTTTTTCAAAACAATTCTTGAATTTTTTTTATACGCGGAAATATTTAATTTTCAATACTTTACATTTTAAATTAAGCAGTCTTGCTGTTTAAGTGCTAAAATTTCTTGCATCCTTTTTAAAGCTTGTGTTAGAATCGAATTATAAAATTAAGCAAGTTCATCTTTAGGTAAATATGCCAATAGAGAAAAAAATTCCAAAACAAGAAAGAGAAAGAGCCGTCTTACTCGGCTTAGTCGACCTTTATATTAAGACCGGCAAGCCGGTCGGATCACAAACGCTTCAAGAAAGCGGCTTTGAATATCTAAGTCCAGCTACTATTCGTAATTACTTCGCTAAATGGGAAAAAATGGGTTTCCTCTCCCAACAGCACTGCTCAGGAGGAAGAATACCGACCACTCCAGCTTTCCGCGAATATGTCAATTTTGCTTTAAACAACCCTAAGAGCTCTAAAAAAGAGATTGCTGACCTCGCCAAACACCTCAAACTGCAAAACAAGGAAGTTACCACCCTTCTGCAAAAAAGCGCCGAAAAGCTCTCTGAAATCACTGGTGGAGCAGTTTTTCTACTGACCCCCTATTTCGACCAGGACTTTATCCAGACAATTAAATTATTTACTTTAACCAGTGAAAAACTCCTAGTGCTTTTACTGACTGATTTCGGTGAAATTAAAACTGAAATACTCTATGTAAACCAAAAACTCAGTGAAAAAGATCTTAAATACATCGAACAATTTTTGCTTTGGAAAATAGGTAAATCTTCTCTAACTACCAAAAATGAAAAACTGAATAAAATAGCCCAGAAATTCTACACAGAAATTATGCTGCGCCAAGTCACCAGCTACAATAAAAAAGAACCACTTTACCGTACCGGTCTTTCCAAATTACTTAAATACAGAGAATTTAACGATCCTCTGCAGTTAACTAAAATGCTCTCGCTTTTTGAAGACCAAAGCCAAATGGTATCTATTTTAAAAGAAAGCGTAAAAATTAACCGTTTAACCAGTTGGATTGCAGAAGAGCTCAATATCTTTGGCCATGATCTGGCTGACATTGCCGTCATCGCCCACACTTATAAAATCGGCCATCTGCCAGTCGGCTCTGTAGCCGTGCTGGTCCCTAAAAGAGCAGCTTACGCCCAACTCTTTGGTATTATAGAAGCTTTTTCAGAAAAGCTTTCGCAATTGCTAACACTGAGTGTCTCTAAATTGAAAATTCCTTTTGGACCTGGCCATTTTAGCAGCAAAGCCAGCTCTCTGAAAGAAAGTAGATCCATATTATTAGAAAATAAAAGCAAATAAGGAGATTTTTAAAAATGAAACAAGAAGAAACCCTTAAAGAAGACCCAGAAGTACTAAAAGAGAAACCAGCCGAAGAAACGAAAGCTGAAGAAAATAAAAACAATCAAAAAGATAAAACTGAAGCCAAATCTGACCCAAAAACTACTGAGCAAGAAAAACCAGAAGCCATCGATTATAAAGACAAATATATACGTACATTGGCTGAAATGGAAAATCTTCGTAAAAGACTGCAAAAAGAAAAGTTAGAAACCATCAGCTATGTAGTTGAAAATACCATTTCAGAATTTCTGCCGGTTTTAGATAATTTTGAAAATGCTTTGAAGTTCGCTTCCTCTTCTTCAGAAGAAGTCAAAAAATGGGCTTCTGGTTTTCAGATGATCATCACCCAGTTTAGAGATGTATTATATAGTCACGGCATCGTCACTTTCCATTCAGAGGGCAATCATTTCGACCCTAATTTCCATGAAGCTATGGAAATCGTAGAAACGAACCAGCATAGCGATGGTACTATTTTAGAAGAGTTTTCAAAAGGTTATAAAAGCGAAAGCCGTGTGATTAGACCGGCTAAAGTCAAAGTCGCTAAAAAGCCTTTTGTCAAAGAAGATTTAAAAACAAGCAACCAAGGATAAAATCATGAATAATAAAAATAAAAAAAGTAAAATTATCGGTATCGACCTTGGTACTACCAATTCTTGTGTCTCTATCATGGAAGGCGGTAGTCCAGTGGTCATCGCTAACCAAGAAGGCAATCGAACTACCCCGTCTGTCATTTCTTATAAAGACGGACAAAGAGTTGTCGGCGTTCTCGGTAAAAGACAAGCTATTACCAACCCAGAAAAAACCCTTTCTTCAACGAAGCGTTTTATCGGTCGTAAATTTAGCGAAGTCCAAGAAGAAATCAAGCACGCTCCTTATAAAGTTGTTGCCGGCAAAAATGGCGAAGCTGTTTTTGAAATCGATGGCAAAATCATCACTCCGGAAGAAGCTGCTGCTCAAGTCTTGATCAAAATGAAAGAGACTGCTGAAAGCTATTTAGGTGAAAAAGTAACTGAAGCCATTATTACTGTACCAGCTTATTTTAACGACTCTCAAAGACAGTCAACTAAAGATGCTGGAAAAATCGCAGGCCTGGAAGTCAAACGGATTATTCCTGAGCCTACTGCAGCTGCTTTAGCTTATGGTTATAGTGATGATGACAAAAATAAAAACAAAAAGATCGCAGTCTATGACCTTGGCGGCGGAACTTTTGATATTTCTATTTTAGAACTCGGCGATGGTGTCTTCGAAGTCCTTTCAACCAACGGTGATACTCACCTTGGCGGCGATGATTTCGATATGATCATTATGCAGTGGATTTTAGACGAGTTTAAAAAAGAGCATTCTATTGATCTAAGTAAAGATAAAATGGCTCTGCAAAGACTCAGAGATGCTGCAGAGAAAGCTAAAATAGAGCTTTCAGGCACTCAGTCTACAGAAATCAACCAGCCATTCATTACCATGGATGCTTCTGGTCCTAAACACCTATCTTTAACTTTAACCCGCGCTAAATTGGAAAGCCTGTGCGACAATCTAATCACCCGCACAAAAGCTCCTTGCCAAAAAGCGTTAAAAGATGCAGGACTAACGGCTGATCAAATCGACGATGTAATTTTAGTCGGCGGTATGACTAGAATGCCTTCTGTCATTAGCTCTGTTAAAGAACTCTTTAATAAAGAGCCTAACAAAGGTATCAACCCCGATGAAGCTGTAGCTTCCGGTGCTGCTATTCAAGGCGGAGTGCTGAGAGGCGATGTCTCTAAAGAGATTTTACTCTTAGACGTTGCTCCTTTAACACTTGGTATTGAAACGCTGGGTAATGTTATGACTCCGTTAATTGAGCGTAACACTACAATCCCTACCCAGAAAAAACAAGTATTCTCTACAGCTGGCGATAATCAGCCTGCTGTGACGATTGTGGTTCTGCAGGGAGAGCGTTCTATGGCTAAGGACAACAAGGAAATCGGACGTTTTGATTTAACCGATATTCCTCCTGCTCCTCGTGGAACACCACAGATCGAAGTCGCTTTTGACATCGATGCTGACGGTATCTTGCATGTTTCAGCCAAAGATAAACAGACTGGCAAAGAGCAGAAAATTAAAATCGAAGCCAAGTCTGGACTATCTGACGAAGAAATTAAAAACAAAGTCCGTGAAGCTGAAATACACGCTGAAGAAGATAAGAAAAAGAAAGAAGAGATCGAGGTTCGTAACGAAGCCGATGCTCTTTGCTTCAGAGCTGAAAAGTCTTTGAAAGAGTATAAAGACAAACTGCCTGCTCAGATCGTTAAAGAGATTCAGGAGAAGGTTGACAATGTCAAAGAAGCTCTCAAAGGGACTGATCATCAGGCTGTCAAGGCTGCTTCAGAAGAACTGCAACAGCATATGCAGAAGATTGGCGAAGAGCTGGCTAAAGCTCAAGGCTCTGCTGGTGCTGAAGGTCAAGCTGGTGCTGGACCTCAGCCAAATCAAAAAGCTGGACAAGGTCAAAGCAAAGAGAACAAGCCTGATCTTGAAGAAGCTGATGTAGAAATTATGGAAGACGAGAAAAAATAAAGATAAAAGTAAAAATAATAAAAAATAAGATAATAAGAACTTCTAAAAAGAAAACATGTGTTTAAAGAGAAAGCCCGCTTTTTACAAGCGGGCTTTTTTTTGTTTTAACTTTATTTTATTATTTTTTTTTAAAAAAAAGGATCCTTTCTTTAATAACTATCTTTAATTTCTTTAAGAATCTGCATTCCAAATCTCATCACTAGGATTAATAATATCAGTTAAAAAAAGCACAGAATTCTTAAGTCCGTTAAAAACAGCTTTTTCCTCTTTTTCTATAATTTGAAAACATTTTGCTTTAAACTCATTTACTGATTTTTTTTGTCCATAATCATCCTTCCTAAAAGAACCCTTTGATCAATCGCAATAAATCATTATAAGTCATATAAACAAAAAATAAAATCAGCATGACTACGAAAGGAATGATCAGCCTTTCCATGGTTTTAGCTTTCAAGGGTTTTCCAGTAATGCTCTCTACTATAGAAAATAAAATATGGCCACCATCTAAAACTGGAAGCGGCACAAGATTGATCAACCCTAGATTCAAACTAATAAAGCCCAGCCAATAAAGAGCTTCCCAAAAACTGACCGACCAGCTTCTGTGCATCATTTGGACAATACCTACTGGACCGGCCATCCATTTAGGATGGATCTGCCCTGTAAATAAGGCTGTTATCGTTCTTTGCATTTCTTTAAAGCTAGAAGCAAAGAGAGCACCAGGAGTAGGGTTGTAATTGACTTTTACATCAACCAGTCCCATTCCTAAACGCAGCTCTTTGGTTTGTTTTTTCAAAAGACTTAGCGCTGCTTCTCTTTCTTTAGCATCTCTGTTTTTTAAAATAGTTTTTTCTTTTTCTAACAGCTCTTGATTAAAAAGCTCTTTATGCGAAGAGGCTTGCATTAAAGCTGCTAAAGTCATCGGTTCAATTGGTTTTAAAAGATGTAATTCACCAGCAGAAGAGATCGGTGTTTTCAAACCAATGCTTTGCACCATTTTCAAAATATCAGTTTCTAAAAATACTTTATCAAAATAATGATCGCAGTTTTGAGAATTGATACCTGTTGGATTAAAACCGCGCTGAACAATCATCAGTACTTTTCTTTTCTGCAAAGCTTTTAGAATATCGTAAGATGAAGCAACCCTGACACCGTCGACAGCTAGAATTTGATCGCCTTTTTGCAAAGCTCCAAAATTAGACCGATAGACTTTTTCTGCTAGCTTTTCATCCAGCAAAGACAAACGGTTTTCAACAATGCCTTTCTTATTAAAAAAGTAATTTAAAAAGAAGAGTTCGTTTAGTTTTCCAGAAAGACGGGCTTCATACTTCCAATCATTAACTTCATTTTCATCAAAATAGGTCATTTTAAGATCTTCGATCTTAACTTTATAAAACTTATCCTGAACAATCTGGCCAGCTCTTTTAATCGTTAAAAAGCAAGTCGGCTCATTAATCGATTGAAGTAATTGAGGTAGAGAAAAAATTAATTCCCCGTCAGCCCAAAGCAGTCGATCCTGATCTTGGATGCCGCTGGCTTGTACCGAAGGATTGCCACTTGCTATCGTTGCTTTCTGATCATAAATTAAAAGATTGGCGGGGTTTTCAATGCCGATTGTAGAAAAGTTTTTTTCTTTTTCAATTTCTAGCGGATAAGTTTTCAGCGTTAAACTAAAAGGCTTTGATTTTAACTGATGATAATAATCAATTTGATTACCGCTAATGCTCAGTTCATTTTTTTTACTTACAGAAGCAAAAATTAAATCTTTAAAATCCTTATAAGGACGCTCATTATATTTTAAAATTTCATCGCCTGCTCTAATACCTTTAGTATAAAGAGAGGAATCTGTGTATATAGCGCCAATTTTTTTGGAAAAAAATTGAAAAGCCTGATCTCTTCCACCTGAGATCCAAAGTAGAGTAAAAGCACAGAAAGCAAAGATTAAATTAACTAGCGGTCCGGCAAAGGCTACTTTAATTCTCTGCCAAGGTGTTTTACCAAAGAACCCATCTTTAATATCAGAAAGCTCCGGCCCTTCCTTTTTTTTCTCCATGCCAGCAATTTTGACATAACCACCAAAAGGCAGAATACCAATCTGCCATTTCACTTGCCCTCTTTTCCAGCTATAAAGAGCTTTACCAAAACCAATCGAAAAAACCTCGATCTTCATGCCCTCTTTTTTAGCCATAAAGTAATGACCTAGCTCATGAATAAAAACTAAAAGACCTAAACCTAAAATAGCTAAAATAATATACAAAACATCAAAAATCATAATGAAACGCCTTTATGTAAATTACACTTATGTTTCTGTTCTATGCTTCCGCAGCTTTTCTGCGAGCTTGCAAATCTACTTCCAATATAGCCTTTAAATCTACCATATTTTCTGGAATGTGAGAAGAGATTAATTTTTCTAATTTCTCTCCAATCTCTCTCCAAAGAATTTCTCCCTTTAAAAATCTTTGCACTAAAATTTCATTGGCTCCATTTAAATAGCAAGGTGCACTTTTACCCATTTTCAAAGTTTCATAAGCTAGAGCTAAACACTTAAACTTTTTTAAATCGGGAGGATAAAATCTCATTTCTAAAGCGCTAGTAAAATCAAAACTCTTAATGGTTGCTGGACTGCGTTGCGGATAATGCAAGGCATACTGAATCGGTAACTTCATATCTGGATAGCTCATTTGAGCTAAAATAGCATGGTCTGAAAATTCTACGAAACTATGAATCAGACTTTGAGGATGAACCACTACATCGATCTTATCTGCTTGTACTCCAAAGAGAAAATGAGCTTCGATCACTTCGAGTCCTTTATTCATTAAAGTCGATGAATCAACAGTAATTTTTCGACCCATCTGATAAGTCGGATGATGAAGAGCTGCTTTTAAAGTTACAGTTTGTAGCTCTTCTAAACTCTTTTGAAAAAAGGGTCCGCCGGAAGCCGTTAGGATAATTCTTTTTAAGGATTCTCTAGGTTCATTTGTAAGACACTGGAAAATAGCGCTATGTTCACTATCCACTGGTAAAATCTGAACTTTGTTTTGTCTGGCTTTGTCCATTACTAAGCTGCCGGCCGCTACTAGTGTCTCTTTATTAGCTAAAGCTATTGTTTTACCAGCTTCAATCCCCGCCAGCACTGGAGAAAGGCCATCTAGTCCATTCATAGCAGCTACTACTAAATCAACTTCAGATCTCTGAACAATATCCAAAAGACCTTGAGCTCCGCTTAAAACCGGACAAGAAACTTTTTTTCTAAGATCCGCTGCTGCTTTTTCATCAAAAAGCACCGCTATTTGAGGTTTGAATTCAAAAATTTGCTTTTCTAAAAGAGTGCTATTTTTTTTAGCTGCTAAAGCAAATACTTTAAAGTCATGCTTAAAATGGCGAATAACTTCTAAAGTATTTTGACCAACTGAACCAGTCGATCCTAAAAGAGTGATTGTTTTCATAAATTAAAAGAAAATAAAAAGAAAAACTAACACTCAAAACTAGAAAAGTCAAACTTTATTTCTAAGAACCTATCTCAGTAAATCTTCTAACCACATAAAAATAAGCCCAAGAGTAGT
>CAZTYI010000002.1:0-41901 GCA_964618335.1 uncultured bacterium | reverse complement strand
TGCTCCTTGTAACTTGCTGCTCTAATTTTAATAAATCTGCTAATGGGTTTGTTTGATCAACACCCTCTTTTATGAGTTTGACTTGATAGCCATATTCTTCTTTATCTTTTGATCTAACAAAGCTCAGGTATGTTTGAGAAACTGAATCTATTTTTCTTCGTAGAACTAATTTTTCAATGCTGGTAATAGATAATTGTTGAAGAAGAGCTGAAGTATCAGAAGTCTCTCCTTCAAAATCCAAGTGCAACTCAGTTAAATAAGGCAGATAAAGATTTAGCGTAGAAAAATCACCAAGGTTATTTACCATTTTAAGAACTTCTATTTGTTTGCCTAAAAGAGGTTCAAAAAATGACAAAGTTAAAGGAAAGGGAGCTTCTAATTCTTTGATTACAAAACCGTATTTTAAAAACTCTTGAACAAAAAATTCGCTATCTTCTTGGTTTTTAAAAGACGCTAAATTTAATCTTATGCCAAAACGAGCCAGCTGATAATAGTTTGTATCTGGGTTTGTTGATAAATCTTCTATGAATGTTGAAATTAAGGTTCTTATATTTCCACCTTCAGATGGCGTTATAATTGAGCTCTCAATTTCATCTTCAAAAGCTCTTTGCAGTTGATCTAAATTATCCGAAATCGTTGTTTCATCTGAGATAAAAAGAGGTGTTTTTTCTTTAATTTTATCTAGATCTGCAGCTTGAAAAGTGCAATTTTTAAGCTCTAAACTGTTTAAATCCAATTTAGATAGAGCTTTTATCTGCTCCTGATTTAATTGAGCATTTTCCAAAACTAAATTTAGGTTTTTAAATTTTTTCAAAATTGGCAAAAAATCATCTAAATTCTCTATTTTTAGAAACACTCTTTTAATCTGACTACCATATTTTATATAAGCGGCTTCTAGTGCTTCTCTCTGCTGTTTTTCAGGTAATGGATTTACAGCTCCCAGCATCTCTGCTTCATGTAAAATGACTAGGCCTAAACCACCAGTTTCCTCTTTACGATAGTGAATATATGATCTCCTATTGACAATGTCCAAAGCTCCTTGAATCATTTGCAAAGGATAATCAGGGAACTCATAATCTTCTAAATCACAAACCAATCTGGATAAATGACTATTTTCTCGTCTTTTCTGTTCTTTAGCAGATTGTGGCGCTAACCCCTGAACTCCCTCAATAATTTCAAACAAAGAGCGCATAAACTTGTCTTTCCAAGGAGCAATTTTCGAGCCTAATACGCCTGTAAGGATTGCTGAGCTTAAAATTGCTACAATTGCTGCAGTTTTATATTCAGCTAAAGCTATAGCGCTAGCTGTTGCTAGATTTATTGCGGGAAGGGCAATAAAAAGCATAAAAGCTGTTGCAAATAATAAATTTGAAAAAATAGGTATAACCACACGGTTAACCTTATAAATTACATTTTTGGTTTCTTGCCAAATAACTGAAGGCAACGGCCTTTTATTTTCTGTAGCTGGAATTGCTGCCATATATAACTCAATGTTTTATGTTTTTAATTAATTTATTTTCCAAAGCATTTTTTTTTATTTATGGGTTAGGGTGTTGTTGTTTAGTAGCTAATAAAATTGTTTGATACTTTGCTTCAAATTGCGTTAAGAGTTCCATTGTTTTAATAGAACAACTATTTAAAGTCTGATGGTTGTTTAAGTCTTGCGAAAAATTACAGTTCTCAAAAAGTTCTCTGATTTCAGCTATCATATTAGGTGAAAACTGATAGGTATTCGTAAAAACAGCATCGTCTTCCACTTTCTTTAAAATCTTAAAAAGATAATGAGTAAGCTCTGTAAGAATTATGGTTGCCACTGCAGAATCATCAACTATTGTTGTTTCTCCTCTGAAAACTCCTGCTCCAGAAGAGGCCGAGCTACCTTCTCCTACTCTTCCCGTGGAAACAGCAAAAGGTTGAAGCGGCACAGGAGCGAAAAAACTCTCATTTTCCCGACCAATTGCAGAAGTAGATCCTCCTGAACTAACAGGAGCAGGTTCTTTTTTTTTGAAAAGTTTTGCCAAAAAAGGAGGCAATCCCCCAGAAGTCTCTTCATCTTTAACTGGCTCTGGAGGAGGGCCTCCATCTATTGCAGCTCCAGCTACTGTTTGCATTCTTTCATCCATTGTTCCATTAATATGCACTTCGATATGATCGTGGGTACAACAACGCCAGTTACAACGGTTTTGGCAAGTCAGTTTACCAATTAAATCACCGCAAGCTGAAAAAAGAGTAGGAACGCACATTTTTCACCTGTTTAAGAAATCTTGATAAATTTGCCAGAGATTAAAGAGTAAAGTAAAATTTTTAACAAGGAAAAGTTAAAAAGAAAGCTCGTCTTGATTTTCTTTTTCTTCTTTTTTAGGTTGGTCTTTTTCTTCTTTGGAAGACTTTTTTTTCAAAAAACGCTTTGCAAGGATAGATGAAAAAACAGGCTGCGAAAAAAGCTCTAGTAGACTTTCTTCTGTGGCAGCTATTGAATCAGAAACTGGAGAAAAAATCTTTTCATAAAGATCTGATTGTTTTTGCATAGCCAAAAAAGGCGTAATTTTTCTGACCGAGCTTTTGGGGGTAAAGGTTTGAGCAGGTTTTTCTTGTGTAGTAGAGGTCGATACACCAGCTACTTCTTTTTCTAAGTCTGATTTAGATTGGCCTTCTTTTTTTAACAATCTTTTTTGGGCTTTTAAAAGCAGAGCTTTTTGAAGCAGCCCTTTTAGATTAGAAGAGAGTAGCTTTTCAAAAGCTGTTTCCAAAGGGGTCTGTTCCTCTTTAAAAGACTGATCTTTATTTGATTCGTTTTCATCATCATTTTTCATTTCCACAGCTTTGATTTTGATTTTCTTCAAATCATCTTCGGAAGATAAGTTTTTTTGAGTTTCAAAAAATTCTGATAAATCTAATAAAAGAGGGATCACAAATTTAGGCAGCTCTTTAAAAGAGCCACTTAAAGAGGAAAACTGCCCTAAGACCTGCAGTTTTAAATCGGTTAAGTTTAATTCTGTTTTACCCATAACAATTTATTTATTCAAAAGTATGTTTATATGCTTGCTAAAAGCTTCTGATTATTAACGCCAATAGTATATGTTTTATTAAGATTTTTTAAAAATATTTTATAAGAATGTTTTATAAAAACACTGATGATATTGTGATATTGCAACTGTAATGATGCTGAACTATATATAGTATTCATTTGAATTCAGTTACAAATGCTTATAAATTAGCTGATTAACCGCTTCGGATGGGTCTTTTTGGAATTCCTGCAAAAACCCTAAAAGCCATTCGCGAAAAGTAACTAAAAAGGTCAGTTCGGGATCATTTCTAAAGACCCAAAACGCTATCACAGCACCTAGAACAAGCCAAAAAATTCTTGTAAACATCCCTCGCCCCTTTTGGCCCATTCTAGAAAAGATTGAAATAAAAGCAAGCAAAGCTTTTTTTTAAAAAAAATTAACTTGCTTTAGCAATCGAAGGAACCAGCTTTTCATAATGTTTGAACATATAAAAAACTGTAGCCATCCAGCCAAAGGCTAAACAAATAGAAAGCACTGAGATCATTTGATAAAAAGAATAGCTTTTAAAGAAAAACTGAAAAATTAAAATAAAGAGCGGAGCAAAGGCTTTAGCGCTACGGTAGACAAAGACATCAATAACGGCCTTAGCACGGTATTTTTCATCCACTTTAAGCGGAATATAAAGCATCTCTCTGACAATGCCGAATATAGAGAAATCTAAGGTTTTAATAGCGGTGAAAAGATAGGTAGCCATTGCAAAGGAAGGAAAGGCTAAAAAAGCTAAGCTGTTTACAGCTAAAATTGCCGGCACTACTAAATGTGCTTTTTTTAAAGCTAAAAAACGAACTACCAAATACCCCCCTAAGAATTGGCAAAAAGTAGTTACGAAATAACTCAAACTGGTAAAGCGACCGGAGAACTGCGTCCGATAGTCTAAAATAGGATACTTTTCGGCTAGAAAAAAATTGAATTGCAACTCTAAAAGCGCTGTTGAAATCTGCATAAAAAAGACCAGTAACAAAATAAACAGTACGAACTTTGAACTTCTAAAATCAAAAAAACTGCTTTTAGCATTAAGATCTGTTTTAAAAGTCTCCTTATTGCCATCGAAACGGCTGTTATTATAAGCCCTATAAAACAGAGCTGACAGGATGGTATAAAGCGGCAAGGTTAAAAGCATCAGTTTTTGACTACCGATATGAACAGCTAAAAGTCCTGGCACCAACCCTCCAACCATAGAGCCAATACCTCCCATACCGAAAATAATACCGTATAGATATTTGGCTTTTTTAGTATCTATAGTACTGTGAATCAAAGACCATAACTGCTTGAAGACTAAAAGAATGTAAATGTCTTTCCACATGAATTGAAAAAAAGAGAGCGGACCGAAAAAAGCCGTAGCTGTATTTATAGCAATAGCCGAAATAGCTACAGCTATAAACACTTTTAAACAGCCTAGCCGCGGTAAAAAGCGGTTGTAAAGAAAAACAATCGCTAGATTAATCGGCACGGTCGCATACCAGGCTTTAGCTATACCCGTTGGTCCATAATGATCAATGAAGAGCGAAGTGCAGACTGGTCTAGTAATGCCATATTCTAGCGAGATAAAAAAACCAGAAGCCATAACAGCAAAGATAAAACGTTTTTCCTGTGCAGAAAAAACGCTTAGACTGTTTTTAAAAAAAGAGACTGCTTTTGCAAACATGGTTCTTAATTCTTATTTAGTTATCTGGTTCTTATCTTCTTTTTGGGTCTATTTGTAATCTGCTTTGATCTATTCTGTATTAACCTATATAGACTGCAAAGCTTGCACTAAAATAATTTCATATTTCGGCGCAATATAAACCCAATTACATTTCACTCCGGATACATCTGACAGAATCCTAGAAAGAGCGGTTGCAGGAGCTAAGGGTAAGTGCTTTCGTAAAACTGGAAAATCTAAATTTTGCGTCTCCGAGCGCTCTCTGATTTCCCATTGCATATCCTGATCGCTCAAATTATTTTTTTCTTTTATTTCCAATAAAACTGTCTCGTTAATTTTATCAGAGAGCGGGATAGCTTTAAAATGGTTTTTCCTTTCAAAAATAATCTTGGCATCTAAATGACCAAGATGGTCTGTATCTTTGTAAGCTACCTTAAGCTCATGTATGATATCGCTGTCATTGGTCATTAAATAGCTGTCTAAATCGGCAAGTATATTTTTTTCTTGATAGTAAGTTTTAATAAAGCGTCTTAAATGAAAATTAAAAGCTCTGACCGAAGGATGCTGATAAACGCGTTTATACATAAAATGACGGGCTAAAAGCAGTGCTTCGCAAGATTCAATCCCGTTTTCATCTATCCCTAAAACCAGTTCAGAACCCTCCCCTTCTTTCGGTAAGATTCTCAGCATTTCAATCAGCTGTAGATAATCAAAAACTCCATAAGAAATACCAGTGCAGGTTGAATCTCTCAGTAAATAATCAATTCTGTCAGCTCCAAAGAAATCCCCTATGATCATTTGCGAAAGCATTTTTTCCCAATTACTAAAAGAACGCTTCTTATTAGGCTCTAAACGATTTAGCTTCTCTTCACCAAAGGCCAGCTTGATCACATCTTCTAAAAAATCATGCTTTGGAAGATCTGCTATAAGAGGATTTTTACGCATTTTATTCCAAACCGGTTCCAAAGTCTTATCTCTAATAATTTTTAAAGCCCATTCTTCATTACCTAATTTTGATAACAGAGTTTTTTCTGCTACATGCGAGAAAGGCAGATGCCCTAAATCATGACATAGTGCTGCACAGCGCAGAACTTTAAACCAATAGAAGTATTCCGCTGAGCCCTTTCTAGGAATAAAATTAAAAATATCGGGCCTGACTGAGTGCATGAGAGCTTTAAAAATCCTAGAAGCCAGTTCCATCACACCTAAAGAGTGTTCAAAACGGGTATGCGATGCTCCAGGATAAATCAAGAAAGAAATGCCTATCTGATGGATATAACGCAGTCTTTGAAAAGGAAATGAATTAATCAGTTCTCTTTCTCCTTCGTCAAACCGAATAAAACCATGAATAGCGTCGTAAATTTTCTTCGTTTGTAAATTCCACTCTTTAACCATCATTACCTGCCTTTAATGTTTCTCTTGATATTTTTTTCTTTTTTCTAAAAAAGATTCATCTTTGATTTTTTAGCTTATGTTTGTTTTTCATTTAAAATTAAAGCCGCGGAAAGCTCTCCGGCATATAAGCATGTGTCACTTGCACAAACTCAGCTTTTCTTTGCAGCTCTTTAATGTTACGCGCTCCTCCATAAGTTAGCCCACTTCTGAGCCCCCCTAACAGTTCATCAATTAAATCTGAAGCAGGCCCACTGACACTTCCCCACAGATCAACACCCTCTGCCACAGTTTTTGCTTTCAAGCCGCCATAATAATCATTTTGGAAGTCCTGCGAAGCTTGCCCTCTGTATTTAGCTTCAAGGCCTTTTGATTTTCCAGCTTTACGCTTTTTAGCTGCACTTTCTTGAGTCAGGGCAAACAGCTTGCCGATCATGACTGAAGAAGCGCCAGCGGCTAACGCTAACACCACATCACGTGATGAGCGGATACCCCCGTCAGCAATCAGCGGTACTCTGAGCTTATCAGCTACTCTAGCACAATCTTGAATTGCACTGAACTGCGGCACTCCGAAGCCTGTGACTACTCTGGTGGTACAAACGGCTCCTGGTCCAATGCCTACTTTGACAGCATCGGCTCCAGCATTGACTAAATCATGATAAGCCATCGCTGTACAGGCATTGCCGGCAATAATTTCGATGTTAGGGAACTTCTTTTTGATTTTCTCAATTAAATGAATCATCCGGTCAGAATGGCCGTGAGCAACATCGATGCAAACACCTAAAGGCTCCAGAGCCAAAAGTTTAGCCATTTCTTCGAATTTTTGCAGTCCTGTAGAAATAAAAATTTTGCCTTTGAATTTCTTAATCCATTTTTTCTGCTGCTCTAAAGAAGTGAATCTGTGAAAAATGGGAACAGAGCCCTCTTTAATTAAAACATCAGCTAATTCTCCTGAGATCACACTATCCATGTTAGAAGCTAAAATTGGAATCGACATTTTGACATTTTTAGTGAGCCAGGTTTCTAGCTTGGGCTCAGTTCGTGAAGGAACGTTGTTAAATTGAGGAACTAAAGCTACATCATCAAAAGTGTAAGCTTGTTTCATGTGTTTTTACCTCTATATTTTTGTATTCATATACAAATTGTTTATATTTATTTTTTGTTTTAAAGATTAAAATTTAATTCTGAACCAAGAAGTATTAAAATGGCAAGCTTCTCGCTTTTGAGAGATCTTTATTTCTTAATAGCTATATTTCTCAGTAGCTATTTTTATTTTCAGTTTCATTTTTATTTTCTAAACAAAATAAATCACTTTGTTATACTGCCTCTTTATGATTACCGTTGCCATCTTAACTTTAAACAGTGCCCGAACTTTAACCAAGACTCTTCAGTCTCTGACTGCTTTTGATGAAGTCTTAATTCTAGATACCGGCTCCCAAGACGAAACTTTTTCCATCGCCAAAACTTTTCCCAACGTTAAATTGCATACCTCTACTTTTATAGGTTTTGGGGCTCTGCGAAATAAAGCTGCCAAGTTGGCTAAAAATGACTGGATCTTAGCCCTCGACAGTGATGAAGAGCTCTCCCCTGCTTTAATCGAAGAAATTAAACATGCTCAGTTAGAGTTAGAAAAAGAAAAAGTCTATTCTTTTCCTTTTGTTAATTTCTACAACGGTAAAATGATCAAATGCTGCGGTTGGCATAATGAAAGCCACGTACGGCTTTATAACCGCCAAAAGACTGCCTTTACCAATGCTTCTGTCCACGAAAGAGTGCTGGTGCCTCCAAATGGACAAGTACAATCTTTTCAAGCTCCTGTTTTTCATTACTCGATGCAGTCGATTGATGATTTTTTAAAGAAAACCCAAAAATACTCTTCGCTTTATGCTGAAGAGAACAAAGGTAAGAAACAAAGTTCCACTTTCAAAGCTTGTTTCCATGGCTCTTTCGCCTTTATTAAAAGCTATTTTTTTCAAAAAGGCTTTCTGCATGGCAAAGAAGGGCTAATTATATCTATTTACAACGGCAGCTGCTCTTTTTACAAATACCTGAAACTGCAAGAAAAAAACCAAGAACTTCTTTCTAAGGCAAAAAAACATCTACTTGCTATGAAAAATAATAAAAACAACAAACGAATTAAACATGCTGCTAACTCTTCTCTTTCATCAGATTAATCCTCCTGATCCAGTTGTCTTAGAAGAAAAACTACTTTTTCTAAAACAGAATTTTCCAATTTTGCTGCCCGGAGATAAAATCCAGCCTTTCAAAACTAGTCTTTTTTTGACCTTCGACGATGCTTATTTTGATTTTTATCATTATATTTTCCCTCTTTTGAAAAAATTGCAGATCAAAGCGCTCCTAGCTGTGCCAGCTGGTTTCGTTTTAGAAAAACCTGCTCTTTCCCCTAAAGAACGTCTGGCTCTTTTGCTTAAAAATAATCATACAAACAAATATAACAATGTCTTTCAAGAACACACTAAAGAAGCTTTTTGTACTTTTGAAGAGCTCCGAGAGATGGTTCAAAGCGGACTGGTGGAAATAGCTTCTCATTCTTATTCGCATGCCAACTTGGTTTCTCAAGAACAAAAAAACCATCGTACTAATTTAGACAAGGAAATTAATCTAGAAAAAGAAGTCGTTGGTTCTAAAGAACTTTTAAAATCTAAACTCGGCTATCCGGTCAAGACTTTCGTCTATCCTTACGGCCGTTTTGATGCCAGCGTCCATGCTTATGTTAAACAACATTATCAATATGTTTTACGCATCGGCTCAGCTTTAAATTTCAGCTGGCAAAATTTCTCTGGTTTGATCTACCGCCAAAACATTACCAATTTTAATTTATTAGAGTCCTCTTTGCAAAAAAGACGCTATCTGCCATATGTGGGTTGTTATCTGCTTAATATTTTAAGAGGGCGTTGAGCCTTAAAAAGTATTAATGATAGAGAAGGTTGTAAAAGGCTATGAGGATAGCATGGAACCCAAAGAGCTAAAAAAGCAGTTAAAAAAAAATAAAAAGCTGCTTTTTAAAAACATTACGACTCTGCGCGATACTTTACAGACCTGTGTTGATGGCGGTCTGTTAGATATGGATAGTGTCTTTTACAATCAATTAGAAGAGCTGGAAGAAGAGACTCATACTTCTGAAGATCCTAATGAATTAGAAGAGATTATCGAAAGAGCTCGAACTTGTGAACAGCAGCTCTGTTCTTTTTATGATAACATGGGGTTTTCTACTACTAGTCTGGATTGGCCGAACTTTGAAAATCCTGAAAATTCTTGAGCAAAGAAAAAATATAAAAATATCTTACTTGCTCCTACAGATCAATACCCTCTAAATACCCTCGGCTTTAGAAAACTTTATCTGTTAGACATAACAGCTAAAAAAACCGCAGCTGCCTGAGAAACATTTAAGGAATCAATCTTGCCTTTCAGAGGGATTTTTAAAGAAACATCAGCTTGTTTTTTAATTAACGGCTGCACACCCTTGCCTTCCGAGCCCAAAATCAACAAAGTTTTGTCTGAAAATTTATAGCTAAAAAGCTCTTTTCCATCTTCTGTAGCATCAGCGACAATAGCTTCAAAGCCCTCTTCTTGAAAACGCCTAACAGTCTGAGCTAAATTAGAGACTTGAATAATTTCCATTAACTCAGAAGCTCCTGAACCTACCTTACAGACAGCAGGAGTCAGCGAAGTACCCCTGTTTTTAGAAAAAACCAAAGCCGAGACTCCAAAGCATTCTGTGGCTCTTAAGATAGCTCCGAAATTCTGCGGATCCATAATTGTATCTAACATGACAACTAAGACTCTATCGTGTCTTCTTTCCCCTTCTCTTTCGTCTATTTTTTTAAAAAAGTTTTTCAATTCTAAATATTCACGTGGTTTTAATTCAGCCACAAAACCTTGATGAGAATCAGAAAAAACCATTTCAGAGAGCTTTTTTTTATCGGTATATTCGACTGGAAATTTCTGTTTCTGAATCAAATCCATAATTTCACAGGGAGCTTCTTTTTTTTCTTGCTTACTCTCTAAAACATAAATTTTAAGAATTCTTTCTGGTTTAAAGCGTAAGACTTCTAAAAGACAGTTGCGCCCCATGATGTAATTACTCATTCAAAAACCTCTTATTAATCTGATTTTTCTATTGATCTAAGAAATAGGCTTTGGCCTTTTTTTCCAATAAGTAGGCCCATAATCATAAGTCAGCTCTGTACCTTTAGCAACTACTTCTTTAGTTCTCAAAATAATATGCATAATACCCTGGCTATAGACCGGCTTTAAATGTAAATTAGGTCTGTCACTATGGTTAATAAACCGCAAGAGATTGCCCTCTTCTTTAGCATCGATCGTGAAGGGCGTTTTGCCGTTAAAATAAACTGGGTATTCAAAACAATAAGCGTTAGCCTCATCCAGCCCTTTTTTATGTTTTCGTACTAGGCCTGCATATTCTCCAATATAAGTATCTTTTGGCAGATCTTGATCAGCAAAGAGCCCATATCCTTTATAAGGATCAATCCATTTAAGATAGACCGGACCAAAGGTTCCATTGGTGAGCTCTTCTTCTAGATAAGCACCTAGCCATCTCTCTAATGCGCTGATATTCGCTATTTTCCAAGCCTGAATGCAATTTTGAACTATTTTTTCTAACTCTTTCAAATGGTTAAAATAAAGTCCTTGCAAAAGTTCGACCTCAAACTTTTCTTCAAACTCTGCTTTAGTTAAAAGCTTGGTTTGGCCTTCTTCTTCTAGTTTGATTTTTACATTCTTAGGAAGAGGTCTTTTATTGAGAAAATGCAAAGTCGAGGGCAGTTCTTTTTTAACCTGCTTTTTAAAACGAAAATAATCTAAAAGCCAATCCATATTCTGATCTATGTTTTATTCGATCTTCATTTTGATCTATTAAAAAAGAGTTCCATTTCTCTTAAAACTGATAAGGACCGGGACAGAGATAAACATCTGACTCTTCCCATTTTCGACGCTCTTTTTGAAAGCGTTTAAAATCTTTCCCCTTTAAATCCACTAGCGCTTTTTGAATCACTGGCTTTTCTTTCCCTTTACGCATTTCCATTTTCATCATTGATGTTAATGGAACACCTATAGGCTGCCAGTTAGAGGCTTTTTGAGAAAGACCTTTTAAACCAGCCATGTAACCGGTCAGTTCTGCTTTAATTAAAGCCACCGCTGTGAAACCTAAACTATAGCAGTAATCAGCATCGAAATTAGTTGGTAATCCAGCTCTGCCTTCATAGCCAAAAAAATGAGGCTGGGCTTTGAATTTAACTTTTTTATTCTTACCAGAGCTCTTACCTTTTAATTTTTCAGCTACCAGTTCCATTAGCAATTTTTCCGTTTCAATTTTCGAGACTTGGACATTGCCATGAGGATCGCGGTCGAAGAGTAACTGCTCTTTAATCAATGTCGGCAACAGGTTAAAACAACGACGGCTGGAAGCAGAAAGCTGCTGAGAGACTTGCTCTGCTTTATTTTGCGCTTCTTTAGCTATTTTGTTGTTTTTATTTTCATTTTTATTCTTGTTTTTAGTCTGTTTAGAAGAACCAGCTAAAAGATTATTCAGCTCTTTAATCAAATTCTTAACTTCCGGAATAAATTCAATCAGACCCTCAGGAATTAAGACTACTCCGTAGTTCTTGCCTTTTTGGCTGCGCTTTTCAATCTTTTGACCAAGCTCATTGGCCAGTTGTGATAAAGAGAGCTTTTGAGCTAACACTTCTTCTGCGATAAAGACGAAATTAACTTGTGTTTTCAAAGCACATTCCAAAGTTACATGAGAAGCGGATCTTCCCATCAGTTTGATAAAATGATAGTACTTTTTAGCTGAAAGAGCATCTTTGGCGATATTACCGATCATTTCTGAATAGACCTTAGTCGCTGTATCAAAACCGAAAGAAGTTTCGATATGTTCTCCCCTCAGATCTCCATCTATAGTTTTAGGCACGCCTATAACTTTAGTTTTTGCGCCTTTAGTTAAAAAGTATTCGGCCATCACCGCTGCGTTAGTATTAGAATCATCTCCGCCGATAACTACGAGCCCGTCGAGTTTGAGCTTTTGGACGGTTTTTAAAGAAGCTTTTAACTGCTCTTCGGTTTCGATCTTGGTTCTGCCGGAACCGATCAGGTCAAAGCCGCCTTGATTGCGGTAGCTTTCCAGCGCTTGTTTGGTAATAGGCTTATATTTACCATCAACGATACCTGATGGACCATTCAAAAAGCCTAAAAGTTCAGATTTGGGATGTAGTTGTTTTATACTGTCAAAGAGGCCGGCAATGACATTATGTCCGCCAGGAGCTTGACCTCCGGAAAAAACGACTCCGACTTTTAAAGGCTTTTTCGAAAGCTGTTTTTTATTTTTATCTTTATTTTTTGATGATTTAGCTTTTTTTGAGCTTTTTGTAAGAGAGACAAGCGGCTGACCGAAGCTCTTTTTGAAAAAGGATTTTATTTTAGGGTCGGTTTTAACTTTTGAAGACTTCGCTGTTATTGTTTTGGAATTTATAGTTATGTTTTGGATGTTTTTTAAAACTAGGGGCATTTCCGGTTTATAGGCTAATCTTTTTTTAGCAAGCGGGCTTAAAGGTAAAGGCACTGTATACCTCGTTTTGGGGCTTTTTTCTTAGTTTTAGCATTTTTTTAAATAAAATAGCCAAAAAAACGCCAAATTAAAGTTAATTTGTTTTTATTTTATCTATTGATAAATGCTTTTTTTAAGCTTAAAAAATTGATCTTAATTTCTCTTATTGGCAAGATCTTATTAAAACTTAAAAATTAAAAACTTAAGCTAAAATTTTATTTCTATGTCAGGCAGATCTAATAATCCAACTTCTCCTTTCGCGGCTTTTCTTCACAATGCTATTAAAAATAATAAAAAGCCTAAAATCATCGCTATCATTCCTGCACGTCTGAACAGCTCCCGTTTTCCAGAAAAGTCTCTTTCTCTTATTTTAGGCAAAAGTCTGATCCAAAGAACTTATGATAGTGCTCTTAAATGTTCTCTTCTAGAAGACATTTATATTGCTACTGATAGTGAAAAGATTTTCTATCATGTCCAAAACTTCGGCGGCAAAGCGTTAATGACCAGTTCCTCTTGCAAAAATGGCACTGAAAGAATTGTCGAGGCTATCGAGAAATACAATTTGCAAGGCGATATTATTGTAAATATTCAGGGCGATAATCCCTGCATTAGCAAAGAGACTATTGATAAAACCATTCAAAGTTTACAAGTAGATCCTAAAGCTCAAACTTCAACGGCTTGTGCATCGATTAAAAATTCGGAAGAGCTTTTTTCTCCGCATATAGTTAAATGCGTCTTTGATCAAGATTTTAGGGCACTTTATTTTAGTCGTTCGCCTCTGCCCTTTTCTAAAAATCTTGACAAAACTTTTTTTTATCATCATATTGGAATCTATGCCTACCGAGCAGGTTTTTTAAAGCTGTTATCACAGCTAGAAGAGACCCCCTTGCAACAGGCAGAAGATTTAGAACAATTAAAAATTTTGGAACATGGCTACCGCATAAAAGTAGCAGTCGTAAAAGAAGCTCCGTTAGGGGTAGATGTTCCTGATGATATTTTAAAGGTAGAAAAATTCCTATGTCAGTCAAATACATCTTTGTTACCGGAGGCGTAGTTTCATCTTTAGGTAAAGGACTAGCTGCTGCCTCATTAGCTATGCTTTTAGAAAGAAAAGGCATCAAAATAGCGATGCTAAAAATCGATCCTTATCTGAATGTCGATCCCGGTACGATGAGCCCCTTTCAACATGGTGAAGTTTATGTTACTGATGACGGAGCAGAAACTGATTTAGATCTAGGCCATTATTTTAGATTTACCAACTCCCCTCTTTCTAAAAACTCTAATGCTACTTCCGGACAAGTCTACGATACAATCATTAAAAGAGAACGCAAGGGAGATTATTTAGGTAAAACTGTGCAAGTTATTCCCCATGTGACTAATGAAATCAAACGACGGATCAATCTTTGCTGCAAGCAGTCTAAAGAAATCGAGGTTGTCTTCGTAGAGATCGGCGGTACTGTCGGTGATATCGAATCCCTACCGGTTTTAGAAGCAGTTAGGCAATTTCGTTTAGAACATCCTAAACGCTGCCTAAATATCCATTTAACTTATGTTCCCTATATTAAAGCTGCAAAAGAGCTTAAAACCAAACCAACCCAGCAGTCAGTTCAACTTATGCGTAGTATAGGCTTAATTCCCGATCTGATTTTATGCCGAGCTGAAGAAGAACTAAGCGATGAAATCAAGAGCAAAATTTCACTTTTTTGCAACGTCGCAAAAGAGAATGTCTTTGATGCCAAAGATGTCAAAAATAGCATTTACGAAGTACCCCTAGAACTAAAAAAACAAAAAATAGATGATAAGATCGGCGAAGAGCTCAAACTGAACTGCTGTTCCTCTTCTTTAAAAGACTGGAAGAAAATGATCCGCTCTATCATAGCTCCTAAAGGCAAAATAACTGTCGGCATTGTCGGTAAATATGTAGACCATGCAGATGCCTATAAATCTATTTATGAAGCGCTTTATCACTCAGCTGCCAAAGTTGGAAAAAGATTAGAAATCAAAAAAATCGAACCTGATCAAATCAATTCTAAAAAAGATCTAAAGGTCATGAAAGGCTGCGACGGTTATTTGATACCAGGAGGTTTCGGCGGAAGAGGCTGGGAAGGTAAAATCTTAGCCGCTCAGTATTGCCGAGAGAAAAAGATTCCTTATTTTGGTATTTGTCTTGGTTTGCAGGTTATGCTGATCGAGTTTGCCAGAAATGTTTTAGGGCTAAAAAAAGCTAATTCCAGTGAAATGGATGCTGATACCCCTGATGCTGTAATTTCTTTATTGGCTGAGCAAAGAAATGTAGAGAACTTAGGCGGGACGATGCGTCTTGGCGCCTATCCTTGTCTGCTTGCTAAAAAGACTAAGGCTTTTCGAGCTTATAAAAAACAGCACATTTCAGAGCGCCATCGTCACCGCTATGAGTTCAACAACAAATACAAAAAGCTTTTTGAAAAAAAGGGTGTGGTTTTTTCTGGTCTTTATAAGAGTAAGAATTTAGTTGAAATTGCAGAAATTAAGAATCATCCCTGGATGCTGGCAGTTCAATTCCATCCTGAATTTAAATCTAAGCCGTTGGCCCCCCATCCACTCTTTTTAGCTTTTGTTCAGGCGATGCTAAAAAAAAGAAAATAATTCCTTACTTTTTCTAAAGTTCTAGATGGAAAATTCTAGCGTTATATGCTAAAATCTCTGATAAATTTATGAAACGTATTCTAGCTATTGATTTCGGCTTAAAGCGAATTGGTCTGGCTCTTTCCGATCCAAACCAAAAGATTGCCCTGCCCTTAAAAACCCTTGAAATCCAAAACCCTAATCAAGATGTTTCTTTAGTAATCAAATCTATTCAAGAAGCTACCCAAGGCCGTCCGATAGAGACCGCTATAGAAACCATCGTTCTCGGCAACCCCTTGCTACTATCTGGTAAAAAGGGTGAAATGGCTGACAATGTCCAGACTTTCAAAGAAAAACTTGAAAAGAAACTCGGTCCCTCAATTCCAGTTATTCTATGGGATGAAAGGCTGACTTCTGCTCAGGCTGATAAAATGTTAAAAAAAGATTATAGCCGTAAAAAAAGAAGTCAAATGTCTGATCCAGTAGCCGCTATGATTATTTTACAAAATTATTTAGACAGCAAAAACTAATCTTTTTTTTCAATTAACAGAACTAGTCCTAAATTCTTTTTTTTGTTATATTTCTAAATCAAAAAAGCTTTTTTATATGTTAGTTCTAGGCATCGAAACCTCCTGTGATGAAACCGCTGCTTCTGTAGTTAAAGACGGCCATGAAATTCTCTCTAATATCATTGCTTCCCAAGCTGAAATCCACGAAAAATACGGAGGCGTCTTCCCAGAACTGGCCTGCCGATCCCATATTGATATGATCATTCCGGTGATCGACAATGCTTTAAAAAAGGCCGCTGTCACCCCCAACCAAATCGATCTGATCGCGGTGGCTAAAGGCCCAGGACTGATCGGAGCACTATTGATCGGCTTAAACACAGCCAAAGGGCTGGCTCTAAGCTGGAAAAAGCCCTTTATAGGCATCAACCATATAGAAGCTCATCTTTATGCTTCGATGATGAACCAGGTCAATTTCGATAAGCTGGTCTTCCCTGCTTTAGGCATTGTGTTATCTGGAGGACATACTGTTTTTTTAGAAATCAGGGATATCGGACAATATCAACCAATAGGCTCTACCATCGATGATGCTATCGGCGAAGCTTTTGACAAAGTCGCTTCTATCTTGGACATGCCCTATCCAGGCGGTCCTAATATTGAAAAACTGGCTAAGAATGGAGATCCTAAAAAATATAATATCAACCCGGCCAAAGCCCCTAATAAATATGATTTTTCTTTCAGCGGTCTGAAAACTAAAATTCTTTATACAGTCAAAGGGCAAAAAGCTTGCAAGTCCTCTCCTTCTATTTTACCTAGCGAAGAAAAAAAACACATTGCAGCAGGTTTTCAAAAAGCGGCTTTTCAAGATGTGATTGAAAAAGCTGCTCAAGCAGTTCAGGAATATGGCTTAAAAGCGGTTTATCTAGGAGGCGGGGTAACTAATAACCAGAAACTTAGAGAGATGTTTCAAAAAAAGGGACTCTCTGTACCAATTTTTTGGCCTGAACTAGGCTTGAGTTTAGACAATGCTGCTATGATCGCCGGCATGGGCTATCAGAAGTTTTTCAAAAACAACCTTAGCGATCCTTGGGATCTGAAAGCCCATCCCCGTATAGCTATAAGCTGATTTTCTCTTGTTCTAATTGAAATCAGATGCTAAAATTTAACTAAAAATAAAAATACTTCCTTCATTTCTGTAAAAGGACATTAAAATGGCAAAAAAAGCACGAGAAAATATCAAACTAAAAAGCACCGAGAGTAAAGAAGTTTACTGGACCACTAAAAACAAAATCAATACAACTGAACGTCTAGAACTCAAAAAATACGACCGTACTTTAAGAAAACATGTCACTTTCAAAGAAGCTAAGTAGTATAGTTTTTTAACAAGTACTATAGTCTTTTTTAAAGTAACTTTTTTTTAAAAAATTAAAAAAGTTTTGAAAAAAGAAAAAAACATGTTTGAACTCAAATTAGCTCTTAAGTATTTACTACCTAAAAAAAGTGCTCTTTCTAGAACTGTTATCTCATTAGTATCAGTCGTCATTATTTCGCTAGTGGTCTGGCTAGTCTTAGTTTTTTTATCAGTCACTTCCGGTCTAGAGCAGAACTGGCTCAACAAACTGACCACTTTAAATGCGCCGGTTAGACTGACTCCAACAGATGCCTATTATTCTTCTTATTATTATCTTTCCGATAGCGTCAGCTCATCTTCTAATTTTTCTTTTAAAACCATTAAAGAAAAAACCTTAGCGGTGAAAACCAATCCTTACAATCCATCTGAGGATATGGAAATTCCTCTTTTTTGGCCAAAACCTCTGCAGACTAAAGAGGGCCGAGAGATCGATATAATCAAAGAAACCTATGAAGTCTTAAATGCTAAAAAACAAAAAGAGCCTTCGCTGGTTTATGAAGATTTTGAAATGAGCGGAGCGTTAATGCGCCTGACTCTTTCAAGACCCGCCTCTTCTATTTTTGCCGATGATGAAAAGCTTAGTTATATTTCGCAGATGTCTTATCTTTTAACTTTAAATCAAAACAATCCCTCTTTTAACAAACTGCTGTTAGAACCCTCTGCTCACGATCTCAACAATCTTTTAAAGCAGATCGACAGGTCTTCTGACTTGGGCTTCCCTTCTAACGAAGGTCCTTTTTCACCCGAAGTACAAGAAAATTTATCCATTTTTTTTCATAACATCGAGCTTAAAAAAGTTATTACCAGCGAAGGCTTTGCTTTTCCGCTGGCTCTTTTCCCTAAAGATAGTTCTTTTCAAGCATATGCTACATTTTCCAACGGACGCATTGAAAAATTACTGCTGCCTCAGGATAGTGAAGCCAAAGAACATTCTTGCCTATTGCCAGGCTCTTTTCAATTTGAAACCAAAGGGTTTGTTTTCACTTCTAAAGAAGGAGACAAATACCCGATCAGCTCTAGCGCTTCCATTTTATCTAACGATAAAATCATTTTCAGTGCTGATCTTAACTTAAAATCTTTAAAAGAAGCGCTGACTTTAGAAGATGTCCGTCTTAACATTAAAGGACGGATCCAAAACCGCTCTATTCAAGGAGAAGTTAATTTTTTCGGATTAGAAATCTATAACGCTAAACCTATTAAAGCTGATCCTAATGCCGGTTCTCTGGTTACTCAATTTAATCAATCAAGACTTGATGAACATGAAGATGAAAATATTCCCAAAGATAAAAACTCTTCAAAAACAAAACCAGCTTTTTGGTTTCAGACTGAAAAAGGTAAATTGACTATTCCTTCACAAAACTTCCACGCTTTTCCTGTCTTGCTACCGAAAACCCTCAAGGATAACGGCGTTTTACTCGGAGATTTAGGCTACTTGGCTTTTGCCTCGCAGACCCCTACTTCCACTCAAGAACATCGATTAACGATCTATGCAGCTGGATTTTATGATCCTGGTATTCTGCCAATCGGCACACGCTGTATTTTAGTTCCAGAAGAAGTCCTGCGCTCTATCTCTTCTTCTAATTTAGCTTTAGAAGGGCTTTCCAATAATGGACTCTTTGTCTGGTTCAATGATTTGAAAAAAGCCGATTCAATCAAAGCCGATCTAACCAAAATGCTAGACGAAAAAGGACTTTCCAAATACTGGAAAATCAACACTTATAAAGAATATGAGTTTTCTAAAGATCTGATGCAGCAATTCCAAAGCGACCGGCTGATTCTAACTTTGGTGGCGATCATTATCATCATCGTTGCCTGCTCTAACATTATTTCTCTCTTGATGCTGTTGATTAATGATAAGAAAAAAGAAATTGCTATTCTGCAATCTATGGGCGCTTCGAAAACCAGCATTGCTTTTATCTTTGGGTTCTGCGGTTTTACGATGGGGATGTTAAGTTCTTTAATTGGCACAGCGGCAGCTTTATTTACGCTGAAACATTTAGACGTGTTAGTTAATTTTCTAAGTTTAATTCAGGGACATAACGCTTTTAATGTAGCCTTTTTCGGCAACAAACTGCCTAATATTTTAAGTATGGATGCTCTGACTTTTGTTTTAATTGCTACTCCGATCATAGCTCTTACTGCTGGTTTAATCCCGGCTATCAAAGCTTGCAAACTGCATCCTTCTTCAATTTTAAGAGGCGATTGAGATTTTTATGCACAAAGTCATTTTAAAAACTGAAAATCTACATAAAAATTACGCAGATGCTGTGATTTTGAAAGGCGTTAATTTCAAACTCCATCAAGGCGAATCTATCGCTATTATGGGCGCTTCAGGCGAAGGGAAGACTACTCTTTTACATCTTTTAGGCGGGCTAGAAAAACCTACCAGCGGTAAAATTTTCTACCAAGAAGAAGAGTTTCTTTCAAAAAACGCTCGTTTCCTACGTTCTAAACATTTTAGTTTTGTTTTCCAATTTTTTAATCTTTTAGAAGAGTTTTCAGCTTTAGATAATGTTCTCATGCCTGCTTACATTTCTACTCGCAGCAAAAAAAATCATAAAGAAAAAGCACTGCAACTCTTAGATGAAGTCGGACTTGCCCATTTAGCTCATAAAAATGTTAAAGCTTTTTCAGGCGGAGAAAAACAGAGAACAGCTATTGCCAGAGCTTTTTTAAATGACCCTGAAATTATCTTTGCCGATGAGCCTTCGGGAAATTTAGACCATCAAAATTCTAAAAAAATCGGCGATCTTTTGTTATCTTTCGTCAAAGCCAAAAAGAAAAGCCTTGTCATAGCTACCCATAATGAAGAATTAGCTTCTCTTTGCGATCATAAGTATTTACTTAAAGACGGGATTTTAGAAAATTTATCCATGACAGCCAGTCACCATTAATTTTTGCAAAATTTAATCAGATTGTGATATTAGTTTTTAAAAAAGACCATGGTGAAAATATGCGCGAAAAAAAAGCAAAAGTAGTTCTGATTACCGGTTGTTCCTCTGGTATGGGCTTTCAGACAGCTGTTCATTTAGCCAATCAAGGTTACAAAGTCTATGCAGGTTTAAGAAATTGTAAAAAAGATAAACATCTTTTAACTCAAGCGATTTCACAAAATAAAAACAAACAAGAAAACCTCGTTCCCCTGCAACTAGATGTCACTAGCAGTAAACAAATCAAAGCCGCTATCAAACAAATTATCACAAATGAAAAACATCTTGATGTGCTGGTCAACAATGCCGGCTACGGTCTTTTTGGGCCTGTTGAAGACTGCAGTATGGCAGAGATAAAACAGCAGTTTGAAGTCAATCTTTTTGGAGCGATTGAACTAACTCATGCCGCAATCCCCCACTTTAGGAAACAGTCTTTTGGCAGAATTATCTGCATCAGCAGTATTGTAGCAATCAACAATCTAGCTGTTTTAGGAACCTATTCAGCAACTAAAGCGGCTTTAGAAGCAATTGGATTTTCTTGGGCCGGCACATTATTCCCCTGGAATATTGCAGTGACTTTAGTAGAACCAGGAGCAACTAATACCTCTTTCCCAGACCACCTCATTATAGGCTCAGCTTTTAAAGGCAAAAAAAACCCTTATGGCCCAATGCTAAAAAAAAGCTTGGGATTCATAAAAGAGTTAAATGCTAAAAACAGCCAAGCGCAGAAACCTAAAGACATAGCTCTTTTAATTGAAAAGCTGATCAAAGATAAAAATCCTCCGTTGCGTACTCAGACCAGTAAGGATGTGACAGAAGAAGTGAAATCCTTCAGCAAAGATCCAACAGGAAAGATATGGCTGAAAGCAGAACAGGCTGAAATGAAAAAGCTTGGCAAGCTTTAATAACTTCTAGCTTTTTTTTATTTGTCATTTTTGATAAAAAAGATACTCTAATCTCGGAGTATTTTTATGCAGCTTTTAATTATTGGCACTGGATATGTCGGACTAGTCACTGGAATCTGTTTTGCTGAAATGGGACATGAAGTTACTTGTCTTGATATCGACGAAGACAAAATCAAAAAACTGAAAGCTGGACAATCCCCTATTTACGAACCAGGCTTGGAAGAACTACTGAAACGTAATTTAGCCTCCGACCGTTTGAACTTTACAACTGCTTATAGCGCAGCCGTTAAAAAATCCCAGGCTATCTTTTTAGCTTTGCCAACTCCTTCTAATCCAGATGGATCCTGTAATACTTCTTTTTTAGAAACCGTCGCTATCGAACTAGCCAAACACATTGATGAATATAAAATTATTATCAATAAATCTACTTCTCCTACAGGCACTCTTTTTAAGCTCAAAGAACTGCTTTTAAAACATCTGCATAACAAAAACAGTAGTAGTAGTAGTAATAAAATAGATTTCGACATTGTCTCTAATCCCGAATTTCTAAAAGAAGGTAACGCTATCTCAGACTGTATGAAACCCGAGCGTATTATTATCGGAGCTGAAACTGAAAAAGCCTTTCAAGTCATGCGGGAAATCTACAAACCCTTCCTTGTCCGTTCTCATCGAATCATTGAAATGGATATTCTTTCATCTGAACTAACTAAATATGCCGCTAACGCCATGCTGGCAACTCGTATCTCTTTTATGAATGAGCTTTCTCAAATCTGCAAACGCATCGGAGCTAATATTAACGACATCAGAAAGGGTATCGGCTCTGACAGTCGCATCGGCGATAAATTCCTCTACGCCGGCATCGGTTATGGAGGCTCTTGCTTCCCTAAAGATATCCGTGCTTTAATCCACATGTCAAAGGGCTTAAATTACCAACCTCAACTGTTAGAAGCCGTTGAATCTATTAATGAAAACCAAAAAAAAGAGCTATCGCAAAGTATTAAAAAATATTTTTCTCAAAAAGATGGTCTCAAAGGTAAAACCATTGCTATCTGGGGGCTGGCTTTCAAACCAGATACTGATGATATGCGGGACTCTCCTTCTTTAACCATTATCAGAGAACTCGTCGCTGCTGGAGCTAAGGTTAAAGTCTTTGACCCTGTCGCTATGGAAAATGCTAAAGATCTGTTAAAAGATCTGAAAAATATTACTTTTTGCGAAAATGAAGAGGAAGCTGCCCATCAAGCAGATGCTATCGCCCTTTTAACTGAATGGAAACAGTTCCGTCTGATTAACTTTGATCCCATTTTAAAAACCTTAAATAAAAAAGTACTTTTCGATGGCCGTAATCAATACAAAGCCAAAGAAATGCAAGAAAAAGGCTTTAAATATTTCGGCATAGGAGCCGCTAATTTTGCAGAATAAAAACGAGATCTTTTTCCAAAAGCAAAAAGCCCAAATTAGCCAAAGGCTAAAAAAACTGATTGCCTTTCCTAAAGCGAGTTTTCAAAAAGAGCTCTTTTCTGCCGCTAAATATGCTCTCTTTCCTGGAGGAAAACGGCTACGTCCGCTTTTAGTGTTAGCTACTGTTCAAACTCTATCAAACAGCCTTTCAACAAAATCTAACAATCTAAAAAAAGCCCTCAATCCAGCCTGTGCCCTAGAAATGATGCATACCTATTCTCTGGTCCATGATGATCTGCCTTGTATGGACAATGACGATCTACGCCACGGCAAACCTGCTCTACATAAAGCTTATCCTGAATGGCTAGCACTTTTAACCGGCGACTTTTTTTTAAACTATGCCTTTGCAATCTTAGCCCAAGCGCCTAATCTAACTTCTGAACAAAAACTAGCTTTAATCCAGGTTCTGGCCAAGTATTCTGGAGGAGAAGAACTGCTAGCCGGACAATATGTCGATCTAAGCTCTGAAAAGAAAAAGATACCAATTAAAAAACTGGAATATATGCATCTAAAAAAGACCAGCAGTTTAATCACAGCGGCTTTAGAGTTCGGGGCTATTATTGCTAACCTCCCATCCAAAGAAAAAAAAATGCTAATAAGTTTCGGACAAAAAATTGGACTGGCCTATCAGCTAATTGATGATGCGATCGATTCCACTTCTTCCTCTAAAAAACTGGGCAAACCGCAGGGATCTGACAAGAGCAAGGGAAAAGCTAATGCCCTAACAGTCATGGGCACAAAAGAAGTTCAAAAAAAAGCTGAAAAACTCTATCAAACAGCTATTCTAAATTTAAAGAAGCTGCCCTATTCTACAGAGCTTCTACAAAGTTTAGCTTATAAAATGATCAACCGCTCCTTTTAAAAAAGCCTTGGCGTCAGGAAAAAAATAAGCTAAAATACCGTATGTCAATTCAGCACTCTTTAACTACTAAAGGTTAAAAAGGTTTTAAAAAGGTCAAAATGGAAGAGAGTTCTTTTTTAAGATGGACTACCCAAAAGTCTGATTATGTAATTGTTCATGATCCGCTCAAACGTGTTTTTGATACTGCATTTAGTCTTTGTTTTTTAATTTGTTTTTCTCCCCTTTTTTTACTTTTAAGTTTACTAGTTTATTTTTCTTCTCCCGGTCCAATTTTTTATGGCCATGAACGCATCGGCAGAGCTGGTAAAAAAATCAAATGCTGGAAGTTCCGCACCATGCATAAAAATGCCGATAAGATCCTGACTAAAATGCTTAAAAAAAACCCGGTTATGCAAGCAGAATGGAACCTTTATTATAAACTTAAAAGCGATCCCCGTATTACACCTATCGGCCATTTTTTAAGAAAGACTTCTTTAGATGAATTGCCCCAGTTTTTTAACGTGCTCGTTGGAGAACTTAGCGTCGTAGGACCTAGACCCTGCGTCGAAAAAGAGCTGCATCAGAACTATGGAGAAAAGGTCTTAAAAATCCTTTCTATCCGTCCTGGCATTACTGGCGTCTGGCAAACTTCCGGCAGAAACAATCTAACCAGAGAAGAGAGAGTTAAAATCGAAGAAACTTATATCGATCATCGTACTTTGCTCTTAGATTTAAAACTGATCTTAAAAACAGTTCCCATGATGATCTTTTCAAAAGGAGCTTACTAATGGCAAAACCCGTGATCTTAGTGACCGGTGGCGCTGGCTATATTGGATCTCATATTTGCAAACTTTTAAGTGTCAGAGGCTATCTACCTGTGGTTTATGATAATCTCTCAGAAGGCTATGCTGAAAATGTCAAATGGGGACCATTAGAAATCGGCGATCTAAGAGATCCAGAAAGACTAAGAGAGGTCTTTAAACAGTACAAGCCAATAGCTGTCATGCACTTTGCAGCACTTGCTCTGGTTGGCGAATCTATGAGTAATCCTGCCAAATATTATGATAACAATCTGATTTCTACGATTACTCTTTTAAAAACCATGCTTGAGTTTGAAGTTAAATCCTTAGTCTTTTCTTCTACTTGTGCGACTTATGGAGTACCGGAAACTGAAACACTAGGTGAAAGCCATCCTCAAAACCCCATCAATCCTTATGGTAAATCCAAACTGATGATCGAAACCATGCTCAAAGACTGTGATCGAGCTTATGGCTTTAAATCTGTCTCTCTTAGATATTTTAATGCCGCAGGAGCTGATTTAGATGGAGAAATTGGAGAAAAGCATAACCCCGAAACCCATCTCATACCTTTAGTGATCCAGGCTGCTCTTGGCCAAAGAGAAAACATCACCGTTTTTGGTACAGACTTCCCCACTGCAGATGGTAGCGCTGTACGTGATTATATTCATGTCCGTGATCTAGCCGAAGCCCATCTAAAAGCTTTAGAATATCTACAACCAAGAGAAGACAAAAAAAGCCTCTTTTTGAATTTAGGTACAGGTACAGGCTTTTCAGTTTTAGAGATAATTGCCAAAGTCAAAGAATACACAGGGAAAGAATTTACCGTTAAATATGCAGATAGAAGAGAGGGAGATCCTCCTAGGTTAGTAGCATCTAATGGCGAAGCTTTAAAAAGGCTGGACTTTGAACTTAAGTATTCAGATTTAAAAACTATTATCCTTTCAGCTTTTAACTGGCATCAAAAGCTCTTGGAGCAAAATGCTGTCTTAAGAGATTCCGAATTAAGGGATATCGAAAAACTAGCAAAGGCAAAAAAAGCTGCCGAAATAAAAGAAAAGGTTACAGTAAAAGAAGCCGGAGAATAATGAAATCATGAAGACTAACATCAACATAAAATGGTCGCTAATTTACGCTTGTGCCATTTCTTTGATTTTTTCGCTGTTTGCTTCTGCGTTAATGCCCTCTCTGCGTTTAAACTATTTTGCTGCTCTGATTGCTCTTTTGATTTTAAACGCTACTTTTTCTTTTTCTCTTTGGCTGATTTTCGCTGCCAGTTTAATCATCGATCTTTTTTCTTCTACTATTTTAGGATTTCACAGTTTGATTGGAGTGCTTAGCATTGGAGCTCTGTTTACCTTAAAGCGCTTTTTTCATAACACTACAGTCAATCTATTTCTTTTAACTGTGATCTCTTCTTTTTTCATGTCTATTTTGCAAATCTTCTTTTTCTTTCTTTTTGAAAAAAGCTTTAAAATCACCTTTAGTTTTTTAGCCGTTGATTTCTTTTTGATGGCTTTTTTAGATGGTCTTTATGCCCTAGCTGTTTTTACCCTGCCCTTTTATCTTTTGGATCTAGCTAAACAGAAATTCAGAAAGATTCAAGCTATCAGAAAAGCTAAAAAACAAGAATCAGAAAATCCAGAAGAAGAAGTTAATGAGAAGACAAGCTCAAAAGAAGAAACAACGGAAACGGTCAAAGAAATCATTGAAGAAGAGAGTTAAAAAAAACTTCAATATTTACCATATTTTTAAATTAAAATTAAGCTTCCTTTTTGCCTTAATTTATCCAATTGGATATAAAGAAAATAAGGCTTATAATAGGCGCCTACGCTAGATATTAGTTATAGTTAGCTATTTATCCCCAGTAAAGGCATAAGACGAATATGATAAAAAACATGAAGATGAAAATCATCGACGGTAAGAAAATCGCAGAAAAGCTCTTAGATGAGCTCAAAATAAAAATCTCCAAACTAGGTTCTAAAAAGCCTACTTTGGCTGTAATTTTAGTCGGTCAAAACCCAGCCTCAAAAATTTATGTAGCCAGCAAAAAAAAAGCCTGCGCTAAAATTGGTATCAAATCCACAGATCTAATCTTTAAAGAAACCCTAACTGAAAACGAACTTTTAAAAGAAATCGAGCTTTTAAACCAAAACCCGGAAATCAACGGCATCTTAGTCCAATTACCTCTACCTTCTCATATCAACGCCAATAGAGTCATCTCGCATCTAGACCCTAAAAAAGATGTCGATGGTCTGCACCCCTACAACTTAGGACAGCTCTTAAAAGACGAAAAGGGCTTTGTCCCCTGCACTCCTCTCGGCATTAAAACCCTTTTAGAAAAATCCCAGATCGATGTTTGTGGCAAACACGTAGTCATTGTCGGTAGAAGCACGTTAGTCGGCAAACCTTTAGGAGCTCTCTTTTTAAAAAATCAAAAATGTGGAAATGCTACAGTTACCATCGCCCATTCCAGAACTCAAAACTTAAAAGAGATTACTAAGAGCGCTGATATTTTAATCTCAGCAGTTGGAAAACTAGGGCTGATTACTAAAGAGATGGTTAAACCAGGTGCTGTGGTGGTTGACGTAGGCATTAATCGTACAGATGGTAAAGTAGTCGGAGATGTCCTCTTTGATGAAGTGCTGCCAATAGTCTCTAAAATTACACCTGTGCCCAAAGGCGTAGGACCTATGACTATTGCTCTTTTAATGCATAACACATATACAGCTTTTCAACAGCAAAACACTAAAAATAAAGAAGAAAAATAAAGAAAAATGAAATTTAAAAAAGACAAACATAAAAACAGAAACAAAAGAAAAGAAGAACGAAAAAAACAACGGTCTGGAAAATTTAAAAATCAAAACATAAATACAAATAACCGTAACAATAAAGCTCAGAACACAAAATTCGAACCTTCTCAAAACACAAATACAAAAGCTAAATTCGCAACTGGCCCTATTAGCGTCACTTCCAAAGGTTTTGGTTTTGTGATCCCTAAAGAAGGGTTTGATGAAGATATTTTTATCCCTAAAAAATACATGAAAGGCGCTGCTGACGGAGATTTTGTAAAAGTCCGGTTGGCAGATACTTTTACTCCTAAAGGACCTGAAGGCAGAATTGTTTCTATTTTAAAAAGAGAACATTCGACTTTAATAGGTATTATTATTGCTAAAGAGCTTAACTATTACCTGGCCTTCATTCCTCTTTTAGGTAAAAACAAACCAGCCAAAGTAGCTTCTTCTGAAAGCTTAAAAGTCGGCGACCGTATTGTCATTAAAATTACCAACTGGAAAGAAGAAAATGAACCGCTGGAAGGCCTCTTACAAGAAAAGCTAGGCCATATCAATGACGCCTCTGTCGATGTCAAAGTCTCGATTGCCGAATACAATCTAAAAGATACTTTTTCCGAAGAAGCTCTTCAAGAAACCGCAGCCTTCACTGATCAAAAAATTGAAGCAGAGTTAAAAAACCGACAAGACTATACAGATTTAAATACCATTACGATTGACCCGGCTACCGCGAAAGACTTTGATGATGCGCTTTCTTTAACCAAAGATCAAAAAGGTCATTTTCATTTAGGAGTGCATATTGCCGATGTCGCCTTCTTTGTTCCTCCTTCATCTCATTTAGACCAAGCAGCACTGCAAAGAGCCAATTCCACCTATTTCCCAGGCTTTTGCCTGCCTATGCTGCCGAAAGAGCTCTCTAACGGCCTTTGCAGCTTAAAACCCGATGTTTTACGGCTGGTCGTCTCTGTCATGATGGAGTTTGATGGTGGCGGAGATCTGCTAGATTATAAAATCAAGCGCTCTGTCATTAAAAACAAAAGACGTTTTAGCTATGAAGAGGCACTGACCGTCATCGAAGGCAAAAAAGCATCGCCTTTTGCCAAACAGCTTCAAGAAATGGTAGAGCTCTGCCTAATTTTAAAAAAGAAACGGGCTGAACGCGGCTCGATTGAATTTGCTCTGCCTTCAACAGAACTCATCATCGATGACAAAGGCGAACCCGTAGAAATTAAAATCGTGGAATATGACATCTCCCACCAGCTGGTCGAAGAGTTCATGCTCAAAGCTAATGAAGTCGTTGCCGAGCATTTAAAAAAACAGGGTAAAATGCTGATTTACCGGGTCCATGAAAGCCCTGATGCCGATGCTTTTACAGACTTTTTTGATCTAGCTAAAAGTCTAGGCTTTTCTCTACCCCCTAATCCCGGACATACAGATCTGCAAAAGCTCTTTTTAGAAGCTAAAGACTCCCCGCTGATCCATCAGCTCTCGGTCAGCTTTATCCGCAGCATGAATTTAGCTATTTATTCACCGGAAAATCTAGGTCATTATGGTCTAGCTTTAGAACACTATTGCCATTTCACCAGCCCGATTCGCAGATATAGTGATTTAATTATTGAAAGACTGCTCTTTAACGAAGAAAAAAAAGTCGATTTAAATGATATCTCTAAAAAATGCTCGCTAGCTGAAAGAAAAAGTTTCAAAGCAGAAATGTCTGTGATCAACCTTAAAAAACTCAGACTTTTAAAAAAACTGAAAGAGAAAAATCCTTCACAGGTTTATGAAGCTACGGTCACTAAAATCAAACCTTACAATGTCTTTTTCGAAGTTAAGGATTTTTATTTCGAAGGCTCTTTGCATCTATCCGAACTGAATGATGATTTCTACATTTATGATTCTGACAGCGATGAGCTGGTTGGCGACCGTACCGGCCGCACTTTTGCTTACGGCGATAAACTAAAAGTCTCAATTCAAAAAATCAACCTGCCGCTTTTAGAAATCCAATGGAAACTGCATTAAATTTAAAAAAGTCTCAATTCTTAAAATCTAATCATAGAATTAAATTAGAGCTCTCTTTTTACCAAAAAGAAGATGTCATAGAAATAGCAAAGTCTCTTTTAGGAAAATACTTATTTACCAAAATCAACGGCCAGATCACAGGCGGAAAGATCGTTGAAACAGAAGCCTATGCCGGCCTCAAAGATAAGGCCTCGCATTCCTATGGAGGCAGAAGAACGGCCAGAAACGAAACAATGTATCAAGCAGGTGGCATTGCTTATGTTTATCTTTGCTATGGCATACACCATCTTTTCAATATTGTGACTGGATCAAAAGATGATCCGCAGGCGGTTTTGATCAGAGCTATTGAGCCAGTTTGTGGAATTAAAACCATGCTCAAAAGACGGAACATGAAAAAACTATCTTATCAGTTGACTTCCGGACCCGGTAGCTTAACCAGAGCACTAGGTTTGACCATGAAACAAAATGGTCAAAGTCTGAGCAGTTCTACTCTTTGGTTGGAAGAAAGTTTTCTACAGAATCAAAATACTCAAAAAAACATACAAGAAGATCAAAAAAGTCTGATTTCAAATCAAAAACAACTTCTTTTAAAAGAAGACATTATCAGCTCTCCTAGAGTGGGGATTGCTTATGCTGAAGAAGACGCTCTTTTGCCCTGGCGCTTTAGAATTAGAAATAATCCTTGGTGTTCTAAAGCTAAGTCATAAATCCAAATAAAAATCTAAAAAACCAATAAAATAATAGCACAATTGCCACCGCTTGTTTATACTGACTTTAAAGGCGTTGTGTCATGAAAAAATACTTTATCTCAGGCATCGTTATTCTGCTGCCAGCAGCCGTCACAATTTGGATCATCTCTTTTATCGTCCGTTTTCTGACTAAGCCTTTTACTAGTGCTGTCGTGAAATTCCTAACCAATCTGCAAATTCATGATCTAGGCTTTGGTTTTTTATCACATGATCAAATCATCCTTTATGGAAGCCCAATCATTATCCTTTGCATGCTGGTTCTATTTATTATCTTCCTAGGCTTTATCGCCCGTTCTTTCTTCGTAGATGCACTTTTTAAAATAGGCGATTTTTTTATTAAAAAAATTCCACTGATCAATAAGTTTTATAAAACTTCTCAAGAAATTGTCAAAACGCTGTTTGTAACTAATAAAGGTTCATTCAAACAGGTTGTTTTAGCACCCTTTCCTTATCCAGAGGTCTATTGCCTTGGTTTAGTAGCTAGAGAAGCTCCTAAAACCTGTAACGACGATCTAGACGATGAATTAATCTCCGTGCTAGTGCCAACTACTCCCAATCCAACTACCGGTTTTATTCTGCTATTTAAAAAACATGATCTGATTTTTCTAAATATGAGAAGAGATGAAGCGATTAAATACATAGTTTCCTGCGGTGTCGTCATACCTAAAAAAAGAGAGGAGTCATGAAAAAGTATTTTATGACCGGCCTGATTGTTTTGCTGCCGATCGCTGTGACGCTCATGATTTTGTCTTTTTTCTTTAATTTTTTTACCTCGCCTTTTTTAGGCTTTATGAGCGCTTTTTTAAGTAAGCTGCACTTAAATTGGCCAGAGCCTTTGATTACTTTTATTGCTCGTTTGATCATCATTGCCTTTTTTATTGTCTTTATTTTTTTACTGGGTCTTCTCGGTCGTTTATTTCTGTTTAAAAAACTAATGCATGTAACTAACAAGCTGTTAGCCAAAATACCTTTTCTACGCGGTATTTACCATACTATCCAAAATATCACCGATTCTTTTCTCTCTTCAGATAAAAAAGCTTTTAAACAGGTAGTGCGTTTTCCTTTTCCCTCTCCTCCTAGCTACAGTCTAGGCTTTGCTTCTGGAGAAGTACCTCAGGAATGCCAAGAAAAATTGAAAGAAGATACCGAGCCGGTCTTTATTCCAGCGGCTCCCTATCCTATTACAGGCTTTATGCTGTTTGTGCCTAAGCGTTTAATTAAAGCAGTTGATTTAAGTCGGGAAAAAGCTGTACAGTTTATTGTTTCTTGCGGGGCCGTGGTTCCTCAGGACAAAGTAATTCCTCAGGATAAAGAAGAAGAACATAAAAAAAGAAAAAAATAAAAACAACAAACTGTCAAAAACAGCTTCCAAAGATAAGCAACCATGAAAGTAGTCTTTTTCAATGTTAAAAAACCGCTGGACAAACTAGTTAAGCTGGTGAAATGCGCCAAAGAACATTTTGAAAAGCAAAAAGCTCTAGTTTTTTTAGTTTCTGATAAGAAAAGCGAACAGTTTCTAGATCAGCTACTTTGGCAGAATGCCGCTTTTTTGCCTCATACCGTTCCAGAAGGACCAACGGAAGAGCTGATTATCATTTCGCCTCAAAAAGAGCCTTTAAACAACGCTAAACATATTTTTAATTTGACATCCGATCCATTAGACCCTACTGAATTTCAGGTTATTTACGAGTTTGACGATGGCAGTAACTGGAAGAAAAAAGCCCTTTCCAAAAAAAAATTTACTTTCTACCACAATTTAAAAGCGCAAATTCAAGCAAAATAAGCGTAAATTCAAGCAAAAATAGTTGTTTCTTTATTTTTTTCTACTTATAATCTTGGCTATCTTATTTGAAGGAGAAATTATGAGCCGCGTTAGTAAACAAGAAGAAAGAAGGCATATCTGCCCTAAGAAAAGAAAAAAAATCATTACTAAGAAAACTGGACCCCTTCCCCAAAAAGGGCCTAAAATCCATGTAAATGCTCTGGAAGATCAAAAAATTTATGCTTTTATTCCTAAAATTAAATCAGGAAAAGCTCTTTAAAACAGGAACAGTTCAATATGACTAGACATCAAAGCTACGGAAAAGCCAGTAAACAAGAGAAAAAACGCAATGTATTAAAGCGTTTTGAAAGGATTGAGGTTTTAAGAGACATGGGCAAATGGAAAGACGGCGAAAATAAAAGAGTTACAGGTTTGCCTAAAACGCTTATCAAAAAGTAAAGTGAAAGTCCATTTATTTAACCGTCAAAAAGACCTCGCTATCAATTCTCTACTCACTAAAAAAGCAGTAGCTTTTTTTTTAAAAAAACAAAGAGTGAAAAGTATTGAAGTAGCTCTTTATTTTATCGAAAAAAAAGAGATTCAAAGGTTGCACGGGAAATATTTTAAAGATCCCTCTTCCACCGACTGTTTAAGCTTTCCTTTAGATTCACCGAAAAAACCGGGCTTTTTAGGAGAAGTTTTTATTTGTCCTCAAGTAGCCATTGAATATGCTGAAAAGAATGCTTTAAACCCCTATGATGAAACACTGCTTTATGTTGTTCACGCTCTATTGCATTTGATAGGTTTTAAAGACTCCCCTCAAAAAGAAAAAATCCTCATGCAAAAAAAGGAAAAAGAGGGTATGAAGTTACTAAAAACAAATTTATTAGGCCTTTCAAAAGTACAGTTAAAAACATGGCAATAATCGGCTCTTTTTTATTTTTTCTAGGGGGCATCTGTGTATCTTCTTTTTCCCATACTCTTTTGCTATCCAAAAAAGGCGAACTTCAGCAATTCAGCCATCACAATAAAATGTTTGCTTTCTTTGAAAAACACTTTTTAACTTTTCCTCTATTCGAGCAAACTCTTTTTCAATTACGGCTAGTCAAGACTGTACTAACTTTTAGTGCTTTTCTTTTCCTCTTAGCTCAGCCATTTTTATCTATTGTTAGCATCTTTGCAGTTTTTTTGCTTTTGACCTATCTCTCTTATTTAGCTACTAATTTTATGTCTAAAAAATTATTTGCTTTAACTATGCCTACAGCTCTTTTCATTTTTTATCTTTTTTTTCCACTGACCGCTCCTTTTTTAGCTCTTTATCGCCGGATCAATTATCGCATGCAAAAAAAATCTAAAAATAAGTTTAAAAGCAAGCTACAGCATTTGATCATGGGCGATTACGATGAGAAATTATTCGCAGCTCTTTCTACTTTTAACGACAAAGACGTTAGAGAAGTCATGATTCCCCGTATAAAAACTTTTTCTTTACAACTGAATACCTCTATTAAAAAAGCCGCAAAAGCCATTCTACATGAGGGTTACAGCCGGGTTCCTGTCTATGGCACTGATCTGGATAATATTGTCGGTTTTCTTTTGTATAAAGACCTCTTAAAAGTGTTTATTCAGGCTCAAGACAGCCCCTCCCTTCTCAACGAGACCATCGAAATGCTTTTAAAACCAGTTATTTATGTTCCAGAAAATAAAAAGATTTCAGCCCTTTTTCAAGATTTAAGAAAGCAACAATCTCATTTAGCTATCATCGTCAACGAATATGGCAGTACCGAAGGTATTATTACGATTGAAGATATTCTCGAAGAGTTGGTCGGAGAGATTAAAGATGAATATGACATTGAAGAAGAAGAGGGTTTTTGGAAATTACCAGGTGGTAGTTGGATTGTCGATGCCAAAGTCTCTATTATTGACATTGAGAAAAAAATCGGCATTCGTATTCCCCATAGCCCCGAATATGAAACCATTGGAGGTTTTCTTTTTCATAAATCCGGTAATATCCCTCAAAAAGGTTGGTCTCTTTGTTTAGATGAATTTGAAATTGAAGTACTTATCTCATCTGAGCGCTGTTTAGAAAAACTGAGAGTCATCCCTCTTCTAGATAAAAAAGAAAAAATTGCAAAAGAATAGCTATTCTTGCAAAATAGCAGGATTAAAGGAGCTTTTATTCAATGCGTAGAGCTATTTGTTTTATAGAGCCAAGGTATGCCGAAGCTGGTGCAGTTTCAACTTGGAAATTTGTTTATACCGCTGCCTCCCCTCTTTCTAAGGGTGCCCTTTTAAAATTTGATATTTTAAGTTGCGGTAGTCCCCAAGAATGGGAAATACCTCAGACTGACTTTAAAATAAAAAAAAAACTCATTTGGGCTGAACTGCCCAATAAAAAAACACTGACAGCTCAATTTTTAGAAGATCCCCAAAGCTTAAGCGCTCAGTTTGAATTCGTGCTGCCAATAGATCTAAAAGCTGGTGAAAATTTCATCATTTATATGGGAACGCCTCTGGCTTCAAAAGATAAGAATGGTAATCGCGCCCAACTTTTTACAGCCCGAAAAAGAACTTTTTTGCTGCACATAGATCCCAAAGGCAAAGGCGATTATAAAGAATTTGATCATTTTCACTTTGATGTGAAGGGTAGTTCTTTAAAAAACCTGCGAGTTTTAGCTCCCTCTGTAGTCGCTAAAAACCGTCGCTTCGATATAATTGTGCGTTTCGAAGATGAATTTGGCAATCTAACCTGTAAAGCACCGGAAAATACTTTAATCGAACTTTCCTATCAAAATCTAAGAGAAAACCTAAACTGGAAGTTATTTGTACCGGAAACAGGCTTTATTACTTTACCTAATCTATATTTCAATGAAGAAGCTGTTTATAAAATTCAGCTTAAAAACTTAAACACCCAAGAAATTTATTTTTCCTCTCCTATTAAATGTTTTGCAGAATCTGACTTGAGTCTTTTCTGGGGTCTTTTTCATGGAGAATCCGAAAAAATGGATTCCAAAAATGCTCTGGAAAACTGTTTAAAATATTTTCGAGATGAAAAGGGCTATCATTTTTATACGGCTTCCTATTTTGATAAAGAAGAAGAAACTAAATCAGAAATTTGGAAGATGGCTTCTGCTCAAATTGCAGAATTCAACGAAGATGAACGTTTCGTCTCTTTTCCAGGTCAAATCTGGGTAGGTCAGCCCATTGAAGAAGGAACTCGGCAATTTGTCTTCTCAAAAGACAACCGTTCTTTTATGCGTAAAAAAGACTTAAAAACTAATGCACTTAAAAAAATCTATAAAACTACTTCTGCCAAAGATCTGATCTCAATTCCTATGTTTACGATGAATGAAAAAACTGGTTTTGATTTTAAAGAATTCAATATTGATTTTGAAAGAGTGGTCGAGATTTATAATGCATGGGGCTCATCAGAAACTAGCAATAAAGAAAACTTAAAACCAATTTCAGGCAAACTAACAAAAGAATTTAACGAAGGATCTATTCAAAAAGCGCTGGATAAAAACTGCCGTTTTGGCTTTGTTGCTGGCGGACTAGATGATCGTGATATTTTTAATGGTTTTTATGAAAGCAACCAGACGCAATATTCTCCAGGCTTAACTGCCATTTATGCTACCACCCAAACTAGAGACAATCTTTTTGAAGCACTTTACAACCGCCGTTGTTATGCTACGACTGGCGCTAAAATTGTGCTGGGCTTCAACATTGCCTCTGGGCCTATGGGCAGTGAGCTTTCTACTCAAACTAAGCCGGGACTCTTTTATAATCGTTTTATTACAGGATTTGTCGCTGGAGAAAAACCAATTAAAGATATAACCATCTTTCGCAATGGCAAAACCTTTGCTCATTTCACCCCGAAAGAAAGTTATTTCGAATTTAGTTTGGATGATTCTGAGCTTTTAGATAAAATTGTCTTTTATCCCAAAGATAAAAAACCGCCTTTCGTTTATTATTATCTGCGTGCTGTGCAAGAAGATGGAGAAATAGCTTGGGGCTCTCCTATTTGGATTGATCTAGAAGAAAAGTTAATAAACCCTAAAAAGAAAAAATCGAGCAAACCTAATGGGTTGCTCGATTTAAACAAATAAATCAAAAAGAGCTAATTTAACTATTTACGACGACGACGACGCTTAACAGTTTTTTTAGCTTTAGCTTTAGTTTTTCTCTTAACAGTTTTTCTTTTCTTAGCTACTTTTCTTCTTTTTTTTCTCTTTAACATAAAATCCTCCTATTTTGATTTACGTTATTTAATTTTAATTACACGCTTTAATTCACCCTATACTTTCTAATGTGTTTTTTTTCAAATAAAAAAATAATTTTTTATTATTTTATCTAAAAATGTGTAATTCATATTTAAAATATCTTAAAAAAAAAGATTCTTTAAAAAGGTTGGACTTTTTAAAGAATCTTTCGTTTTTTACTTTTTGTCTCATTAACAATGAACCATTAACCCAGCAATTTTCTTTTCCATCGGTAGGCAACATAAATACCAGAAATACCGAATAAAAAGTAAACAAGACGATCGATCCATTCTCGTCCAAAAATAGCAGAGACGATATTAATGTCCCAAAAGCCCCACAAAGCCCAATTAATGCCAGCAATGATTAACAGTGCTAAAGCAAGTTTTTCTAATTTCTTCATAACAACCTCATTATAATGTGTTAATTCCTCTGTATTGTATTAACTCAAATTAAACACTTACTTTCAATGTAATTTTATTATTAAAATGAAAAAACTTAATTAAGTTAATGGAAATAAATGATTTAACAAAAAAAAATAAAACAAGGTTTCAAGAACTTAAAACCTTGTTTTATTTAAAAAATCAAAAATCAATACTTATTTTCTATGTAGCTTATGGATAACACTCTTCCAAGTAATAACAAAATAAAGAGCTGAAACACCAATCGCAACGTAGATTAAATTCGCAATCCATAGATTGCCGAATACATAATCAATGAAATTAAATTCAAACAGGCCCCAAAAGCCCCAATTAAGACCGCCAATTACGATAAGAACAAATGCTAATAAATCTAATTTTTTCATTTCTTAAACCCCTATGAGTTTTTAATTTACTTACAATTTTCTCTTAGTCTCAAAAAAAAGATTTTTATGCAAGCTTTATTTTTTAAAAAAGTATCCAAACACCTAAAAATTAATGCGCTATAAAAAAAAATAGGCTACGCTAAAAAAAGCTAAAAACAAACTTAAAGGCTATTTATGCCACCACTTTCAGAAACATTACGACCCAAGCTTTTGACTGAAGTAGTCGGTCAAAACCATTTAATCGGCAAAGAAGGTTTCATTTCCAAGATTATCGCTTCTAGAAAACCAGCTTCCCTGCTTCTCTTCGGACCTCCAGGCTCTGGCAAAACTACTATCGCCAGACTTTATGCCTCTGCCTTTAAACTTCCCTTTAAAAACATCTCAGCTGTTTTTTCCTCAGTCAGTGAAATCAAAAAAATAGCCGAAGAAGCTAAGAGCTCTCCTCTGTTTGGCTCTTCTCTTTTACTATTCGTAGATGAAATCCACCGTTTTAATAAAGCTCAGCAAGATGCCTTCCTTCCCTATATAGAAGAGGGCACCCTGATCTTAGTAGGAGCTACTACTGAAAACCCCTCTTTTAATCTAAACAGCGCCTTGCTCTCACGATTGAACATACTGATTTTAAACTCCTTAACTGAAAAAGACCTGCTTTCTATTATAGAAAGATATGAAAAACTAATCTCTCCCCTACCGCTAAAAGCAAAAGATAAAGATTATCTAACCTCTTTAGCTCACGGCGATGCTCGCTATCTTTTAAACCTTTTGGAGAATTTAGAAAAAATCGGGAAATATGATCGGGAAACTATTGCCAGCCTGCTTTCGCGCAAAAATGCTCTTTATGACAAACACTCGGAATATCATTTTAATCTCATCTCTGCTTTGCATAAAGCTATCCGCGGTTCTGACCCTCAGGCTGCTCTTTACTGGTTCTGCCGTATGCTGGAAGGTGGAGAAGAACCTCTTTATATAGGCCGAAGACTAGTTCGGATGGCCACAGAAGATATAGGCCTGGCTGATCCAGCTGCTTTAAACCTGACCTTAAATGCTTTTAAGACCTATCAAATGCTAGGCTCTCCTGAAGGCGAAGCTGCGTTAGCTCAGGCTGTTGTCTACCTGGCTCTTTCTCCTAAAAGCAACCGGGTCTATCTAGCTTATGAAGCAGCTAAGAAAGCAGCTCAAAATACCAACCATTTAACGCCGCCTAAACATATTCTAAATGCTCCGACTAAGCTAATGAAAGAATGGGGTTACGGCAAAGAGTACCAATATGACCATGATACAGAAGAGGGGTTCTCAGGCCAAAATTATTTCCCAGAAGAAGTAACTCCAACTGCTTTTTATGAGCCTGTCGAACGCGGTTTCGAAAGAGAGTTGAAAAAAAGGCTGGAGTATTTTCAAAAACTAAAAACTAAAAAATCAAACTCTGATTCTAAACTGGAAATTTAATCTCTCAGCAACACTACCTAACAGTCTCTTGAGCTTTTTCTTGCAGCTTATCATTTGGAAAAAGAATTTTTCTTTCATCAGAAAAAGAAAAGAACTGCGGTTTTTCCTCTGTAGAGGTTTGCTGTTGGTTTTGAAAAATACCATCTTTATTAATAAAGACTTTCAGTTGACCAGTTTCATTTAAAACCATCAAACCACTATGCTCTCCCCCATGAATCAAGATGCCTTCATTGCCCATGTTTCCTGAAACAATCAAATGGGGAATTTGCTGCATAATACCGAGAGCCGCAATAGGATCGGGTTTAGTACCAAAAAGTGCAAAACAAGGATTTGCACCGCCACGGACAATCGCAGAAGCAAACCCTTCGGCATCAGCCAGACCGAAACCACCACTGCCATCTGCTAAAATAGAAAAAGAGCCGACTACTTTTTCAGTTTCATTTTTTAAAATTACACCAGTTGGAGAAGCTGTGATCTTATTTTTGCCATTTTTATCAAAAAGAGCAAACAGGCCTTCTTCTTTAGCGCTCAGCTCTAAACCCTTTTCCTTAGTCTCACTATTAACCAAGATTTTGGCTATATCGTCTACTTGTAAAACCAGACGTTCTTGTCCGTTTTGATCTACTAAAACAACTTGAGGAGCATTATCAACTACTTGTAATTTAATGCAGGCTGAAGAAGATCCATTTTTAATCACCAGTTCTTCCACTTCCATTCCATACCCGATTTTCCAGCCTAAAAAAACTGTCAAAATAAAAATTACATTCAAGAGCTGAAAAATTTTCTTCATAGTAGATCTTCTCCTTCCTAAATTAAAAAAAATTAAACTTTCATTAAAAAGCGACTAAATCTGGTCAAAATATTTTTTTTGTATTATCCTTACGCCGCACTTTTTCTCAGGTATAGTCCATGTTAGAATTAAATGCAGCCCGAAAAATTAAAATCAATCTTGCCGATTATGATTTTGCAAGTGATATTAAAAATCGTATCTTTATCTCCCAGTTTTCAGCTTTAGATCTAGCTGTCTTAGAAGAAATTCTCTACAGTCCAATCAAAACTTCTCTTTCTAAATTCACAAAAAATACCAATCTCTCAGAAAAACCCACTGAGATCCTGGATTCTTTAAAAAAGCTCTCTCAAGCTGATTTACTTACTCTTCAAAAAGACAAAATAGATGAGATCATAATCAATAAAAACGTCCGTAAATATTTTGATTTTCAAGCCCTTACTTTTGAAGAAGACTTCAAACCTGATTTAGAATTTATCCAAAGCTCTTTAAAAAAAATACCGATCCATATTCTGCCGCTTTGGTATGCCCTGCCTAAAACTTCCAATAGCATTTTTCAAGCCATTATCGATAAATTTCTCTTCACTCCTACGATCTTCTTCAGACATCTGGAAGACATTCAGCAAAAAAATCCTATTTTTGAAAATTTAATTAATGAGGTTTTTAACTCACCTTCTTTAGAAGCCAAAGGTGCTGATTTAAAAAGTAAGTATGCTCTTTCCGATTTTGAGTTCCACGAACATTTATTATTTTTAGAATTTTCTTTTGTTCTTTGTCTGCGCCACCGTAAAACAGCCGATGGTCTAGAAGAGATCGTTACTCCTTTCGAAGAATGGAAAAACTATTTAAAATTTTCAGCAAAAACACAACCTCTTTCCATCAAAAACGAACACACGATTAAAAGAGACCACCCATCAGATTTTGGCTTTTTAGAAGATTTAACAGTTTTTCTCCAAAAAATAGAAAAAAAACCTCTCTTTTATGATATTTTAACACTTTCTAAAATGGCTCAAAAAGAACTAGCAGTCTTGACTCCCCCTTGTACTAAGCTTCTCCCTAAAGCTCTTTTTCTGAAACTTGTAGAAATTATTAAAGGCAAACTGAAAATAACTGATTTAGGCGCAGAATTCATCGATCTGCCTTTAGAAAAAAAAGGCCTAAAACTCTTAGAAAAACCCGCTAATTTTCTGCCTTTTTCAAAATCAGAAATTAAAACAGCTATGGGATCAATCAGCCGCGCTTTAAATCAAGGCTGGCTCTATCTGGATGAATTTATTAAAGGTGTGATTACTCCTTTAAAAGAAGAACAGTCTATTAAGCTAACCCGCACTGGTAAAAACTTTGAATATGTACTGCCTTCTTTTTCTGAAGAAGAGCATAAACTCTTTAGCCATGTCATCTCTAATTATCTGTATGAAAGCGGCATTACCGCTACCGGTATCGTCTCAATAGAAGAGGGCCGCTATCGAAAATGTTTTAAAGTTACAGATTTTGGAAAAAACATTTTTGAGCTCTAATCGACTTCTTATTTTAATAAAGAGCAGTTGACTGTTAATCAATGGGTCGCAGGTTCGAATCCTGCACCCGGAGATCTGAAAATAAGGCAGTTAGGAAAAATCCCTAGCTGCCTTTTTCGTTTTTATCATAGGGTTTTTACGCCTAATGTTCCCTTGCGGTTTAAAATAAAAGCTTTGGTAGGCAGAAAATCCTAAAGTTTCAGAAAGGCCTTTCAGTATATTGGTAAAAAATCTTAATGAAGAACTAAATACCTTACAGATTTTTTTTTTGGGATGAGCAAAGCTGATTGCCAGAATTTATGAAGTATTATCGCGTGTTTGTTCTAAGTGTGGAAAAGATATGTGTATTATCGCTTTTGTTGCGCGTTTACTTGTTTTTTTTATTTTCTTTCAAAATCACAATAACTAGAACTTACATAAGCAATATTTGGGTCTAATCTGCCTTTGATTGGAATTGGATTGTGAAAAGGAGCATAATTATTTCTTAAGAAATGAATTTGTGCCCAAGCAAAGCTGATTAATCTATGTTCATAAGGAGTCAGGTTTTTTGGATAAGTTACACCCATGTATTTTATGGGGTTTGCTTGACCCATTTTTGACAAATACCTAAAAGGAACAAAACAAGGAGAAAGGTCATTACTATTATCTCCTCTTTGCATTTTTGTAATTAAAGAGCCTATTTTTTCTCTAAAATCATAAACTTTAGAAAAAGCAAAAGAACAAATTAATACAGCGGCTATACTTACAATAATAATAGCTAATCCGTATAGAGGAGTTCTAATAATATCAGCTAAAGAATGTCCTATCTTTTTGAAACATAAAAGATCAACTTCTCTTTTATTCAAGGGTTCTTTTTTTTCTTTAGCATCTTTTTGAGCTAGTTTTATCGTTTTATAAATAATGTGTGGAATAGAAATTGGAAAAGCTAAATGATAAAAAGTTTTAAAAACAATATGAAAAGGTCTTAAAAGGGCTTGAACACAAAGTTTTTTATAAATAGTTTTTTTAGAGCAATCTAAATAAATACCACCAGTCTGTAAATCTATAATAGGAAAATAAATATGTTTCAATATGCTAGATTTATCTGTTTGTTCATTAACAGCACATTTTATACGAGCCCATCTACTATTTTCTCCCTCTGTTCTGATAATCAAATTCTGAGGAAAGGTTGGATTTTCCTGATAAAATTGATCTAAAGAAAAAGTATTATTACAAGTGGTCATAGTTATTATATTATATGTTTTTTACGTTGATTAAATTAATTATTCTAACTTAATAATGATTAATTATATCTATTTTTTATTTTAAAATCAATCAATTATTTATATAAATGAAACCTTAATTACACGCGCAACTAGTTGATTTATAGTAACTTAGATAACTAGTTCTGTGTGATAGCTTATTGATTCTTAGCTGTTTAAAAGAAACAAGCGAGGTAATATTTAAAGATTTAAGTGTTTGTAATCAAAGTACATGCGTTTTAATTAGTCGTTAAAGATTTTTTTTGACTAATTATCTAAAATAAGTTATAATATATGTTATAATTTTAATAAATAAAACAACGAAAATAGTTTAGGAACCTCTGAATAAAGCTCTTTTTTGAGCAATTGCAAAAAATCCCGCTTTTA
>CAZTYI010000001.1:0-57918 GCA_964618335.1 uncultured bacterium | reverse complement strand
CTAATTTAGAAGCAAATAACCTATATTCAGATATGTGGCAAAAAGAACCCATAAAGCGTAGGGGATAAGCATGATTGTTGAAAAAATAGAAATTTTTGCAAAACGAATCAGAGTCAAAAAGATAAAGATATCTAATAAAATAATATCTATAAAACCAAGTAAAATGTTTTGTAAATAGAAAAAACAAAAAGGCCAAGCGAGATTAAAAAATATCTGCAAAAAAAAGTAAATATAAACGATCTTTTTTTGCGTTTTTCTTTTTATCCACACCTCCCAAAAAGATATAGCGATCATTAAATATAATATGGGCCAAACCACTCCAAAAACATAGCTTGGCGGAACAAATGGCGGTTTTGTTAAAGATCTATACCAAATAAGATCATCTTCTATAGAGATATCGCCGATTGATTGAATTATTAATATAAATAAAATCGCATAGATTAATTTAGCTGCAGAAGAAAGAAAGTATTTTTTCATATAAGCCTTTTCTTTTTATATAAGCCTTTTTTTTATCTATACTACTTTATATAATAAATAAAAAACTTGAGTTTTTATGGTGAGATTTGGACTGTGTTGTATTTTCTACAAAGAAAAGATTAGCTTTAAAACGACAACAGCTAGTTTTTTATTAAAAAAAACAGATTTATTTAGAAAAAAATATCTATCTGAAATCATTTTACATAACTGTGAAAGCTTAAAAAAATCTCTTATTTATTGTTTGAATCATAAAATTGGCTGTTTTCGCATTACTTCACGTTTTTTTTCTCTTTATACCCATCCGGATTTTCTCTATAAAATAGAAGATTTACCAGAGGCAGAAAAAATTATTTCCCTATTAAAAGAAATTAAACATTTTGCTCATGCTAAAAATATCCGGTTAACACTGCATCCAGATCAGTTTGTTGTATTGAATTCTAAAAGCTCTAAAGTCGTTGCCAATAGCATTCGAGAACTAGAATATCATGGGGTATTAGCAAAGTTGGTAGGAGCTGATGTTATCAATATTCACGCAGGTGGGTGTTATGGGGATAAAAAAGACTCTTTATTAAGACTGGGGGTTAATTTAAAAAAGATTAGTTTAGAAACCCGTCAGAAAATTTCGTTAGAAAATGATGACCGTAGTTTTACTCCGGAAGATTTACTTCCCTTTTGTCAAAAAGAAAAAATTCCTTTTGTTTATGATGTGCATCACCATCGGTGTTTGAAAGATTCATTGTCCATAGAAACAGTTACGGAACAAGCTTTAAGAACATGGGATAGAGAACCTCTTTTTCATGTATCCAGCCCTAAAAATGGATGGAAATCCAAAAACATAAGAAGTCACTCAGACTACATAGATATAGAAGATTTTCCAAAAGTTTGGTTGCAAATAGAAAAATTAACGGTCGAAATTGAAGCTAAGAAAAAAGAACTGGCTGTGATTGATATTATGAATCAATTGCAGTTATAATTTTTTTAAGTGGCCTCTATCAATCAATTTAAAAAAAATATTGCCACAAATTTGCCACAGTATTTTTCAAAAATATCAAGTTTAAATGTTTCTTGAAAATTTAAGCATGAATACTTTCTTTGCCTCTGCTATTATTGCCCTATGAGTCTATTATTAAATACCAACAACTTATCAAAATCATATAGCTCTAAAGAGCTATTTAAAAACCTCTCTTTCTCTGTTTTTAAGAGGGACAAAATAGGTCTGATTGGACCGAATGGATCCGGCAAATCTACCCTATTAAAAATTTTAGCAGGTTTAGAGAGCAGTGATGAGGGTGAAGTCGTTGCTAAACGTTCTTTAAAAATCGTTTACGTTCCACAAAGTGTTGTATATGAAAGCAAATCAGTTAAAGATGTTTTGTTCGATGCTCTTAAAAATGAGCCTTTATCGGAATCTGATAAGAAATTAATGGTTGAAAAATGGTTGAGCAAGGTTGGCTTTGAAGATTTTTCAAGAGATGCTTCAAAACTATCCGGAGGCTGGCAAAAAAGACTATCTATAGCAGCCTCAATTATATTGTCACCAGACCTACTACTTTTAGATGAACCAACTAACCATTTGGATTTAGAATCTCTTTTATGGCTTGAGAATTTTTTACAAAAAAAAGTTTTAAACTTGATTTTTGTCTCTCATGACAGATATTTTTTGCAAAATGTCTGTAATAAAATTATCGAGATTTCAAAAGTGTATCCCAAAGATAGTTTTGTCTGTGAAGGAACTTACTTAGAATTTTTAAAGCAAAAAGAAACTTTTTTAGCAGGACAATTGCAACAAGAAAAGTCATTAAATTCAAAAGCTCGAAGAGAGGGTGAGTGGTTGAAACAAGGTGTAAAAGCGAGAACTACTAAATCCACATCAAGAATCAACGAGGCTTATGAAATATTTGAGCAGTTATCAAATCTTAAAAAAAGAAATCAAAGTCAAAAAACCCAAATAGATTTTATTTCAACTGATAGGGGAACTAAGAAACTAATAACTCTAAAATCAGTTTCTAAAAGTATGGGAGGTAAAGAGCTTTTTAAAAACTTGAGTTTTATGCTTTCTCCTAAAACTAGAATTGGTCTGATAGGCTCTAACGGATCAGGAAAAACAACGCTTTTAAAATTAATAGCAGAAGAGCTAATTCCAGATAGCGGGATTATTAAAAAAGCTGAGAATTTAAAAGTTGTCTATTTTGATCAACATAGAATGCAATTAGATGCAGAGCTAACTCTTAAAGAAGCTCTTTGTCCAAGTGGTGAATTTGTGCATTTTCAAAAGCAGAAGATTCATGTTAATGCTTGGGCTCAAAGATTTTTGTTCCCCAAAAATATTTTAGATTTAAAAATTAAAAACTTATCAGGTGGTGAAAGGGCTAGGATAGCGATAGCGCATCTTTTGCTCGAGCCTGCTGATGTCCTGCTTTTAGATGAGCCTACCAATGATTTAGATATTCAAACTTTAGAGACTTTAGAAAAAAGTCTTTTGGATTTTAGTGGAGCTATAGTGCTTATAACTCACGATAGATTTTTAATTGATAGGGTTTGCAATTCCATAATATCTTTAGAAAATAAAGACCAAATTACTGTTTTTTCTGATTATGCCCAATATGAGGCATCTAGAAAGCCGGTTTTCAATCCTGTAAAAGTAAAAGCAAAGCCTTTAAAAAAATCTAATACGAGTAAAAAACTTACCTATGCAGAAAGCAAAGAGTTAAAAGAGATTGAAAAAAATCTCCCTCAGTTAGAAATAGAGAGAACAAAGTTTAACGACTTGCTTACTCAAACAGATGTAATTCAAAAACAAGAGCGTTTAGGCGAGATTTGTAAAGAGCTGGCTATTTTAGAGAACAAAATAGAAAGGCTTTATATCAGATGGGATGAATTGGATAAAAAAGCTTAGCTGCCTTAGCTCAAAAGCAGCTGAGCTTTTTTTGTATAGATTCTCTACTAAAAACCCATTCCATAATTAAACATAACTAAAGGCATCCACATTACTTTATTATGGCGAGAGGCAGGAACATAGGATGGGAAATTAACACGCATTTCTATAAAACGTGTATTGTCAGTTTTAGTCTTATATTGTCTACCTAAAGCAAGTTCAGGAGAAATCAAAAACTCTGACTTACATCCATAAGCGCCAAAAAGACCGCTTAAAGCTGGTCCTACACCTATGTAAAATTCTGAGTCTAGGTTTGGTTTAGGAAAATATTGATAAAGCAGACTGGTTTTAACTTGTGTTACAAACACTAGTGTTGAAACTTGTGCAGAAACATCTAAACCAAAGTTGTTAACTTGCTTACGAAAACCTAAGCCGAAAGCAGGCAGAGGAAAAGGAAAAGGTCCTAGACCCACTGAAAAGTAGCCTAATTCAGAATCTACTTGTTTTGTTGAATCTGAGACTTTTTCTGCTGTTTTTTTAGTTTTTGGCTGGGTTTTAGGTTCTGCAGCTTTAGAGTCGAAAGCTTTTTCTTTTCCCACATTGATAATGATTAAAGGATTAGATTTTTTAGATAATTTCTTTTTAGAAGTCTCGGAAGTATTAGTTTCTTCGTCATTTAATTGAATTTCTGAAAAATCTTGACTTTCACTTAATTCGATGACATTTGCCGAAGCAATTGTTTCTTCAGATAGTTTAGCGGTTTTTTCTTGAGCGAAAAGAGAGCTGAAAACAAAAGAAGCTAGGAGACAAGAAGCGCATGTTTTTTTTAACATAACAATCCTTTTTGGTTGTTTTGGTAGATGATACTATCTTATTTAAAGTTAATTACAATAGTAAAATAAAAGTTTAACATAATACTAATTATTTAAATTAAAATTAAAAGAATCTTTTACTTCTAAATAAAGTATGTTTTTGAATTTTGTATTTGCAAGCTTTAACCCTAAAAAAGAACATTTTTTACGGATTTAAACGAAGGATATAGTAAACTTAGGTTCCTCTCTCAAAGAGGGATAAAAGCAAAGAGCAAAGGAGGAAAATATGTTCATGATCTGGATGATTATTGGTATTACATTATTTTTAGGTATGCAGGGAGTCAGGATTGTCCGCCCAACCCATCGTGGTTTAGTGGAGAGGTTTGGAAAATACAAGCGTTTTGCAGAGCCAGGCTTGAACTGGATTCTTCCTTTAGGTATTGAGCACATTTATCAAGTTAACACTACTGAACAGATGGTAGATGCTAAACCACAAGAGATTATTACGAATGATAATTTAAATGCCAAAGTCGATGCGCAAGTCTATTTTAAAGTGAAATTAGATGAGCAAAATGTTAAAAATTCACAGTACAATGTTGATAATTATCGCTGGCAGATCGTCTGTTTGGCACAAAGTACCCTTAGAAATATTATTGGAACTCTAACCTTAAAATCAGCTAATAGCGAAAGAGGCAAGATTAATTCTGATCTATATTTAACTCTCAAAGAAGAAACCTCTAGCTGGGGTATCGAGATCGTCAGAACAGAGCTAAAAGAAATCGATCCTCCAAGAGATGTACAGGATACTATGAATAAAGTAGTCAAAGCTGAAAACGAAAAAATAGCTGCGATTGATTATGCCACTGCTACAGAAACTGAAGCTGATGGAGAAAAAAGATCAGAGATCAAAAAAGCCGAAGGAGTGAAGCAAGGTAAAATTTTACAGGCTCAGGGTGAAGCTGAAGCCATTAAATTAGTAAACGAAGCAGCTAATAAATATTTTATAGGTAACGCTCAGCTTTTAAGAAAGCTGGAATCTGTTGAAAAAGCTTTATCCCAAAATGCTAAAGTAGTTATTCCAGCGGGTGCAGAGCTAGTTAATGTGATTGGTGAATTAGCTGGAGTAACACCGATTAAGCAAAAAGAAAAGAAATTAAAAGAAGCCTTTGCGGACAGAATCTAAATATGAATGGTTTTGATTGCTAGAGCTGCTTTGCCAGTTCTAGCAAGTTTTTAAATAAGACAGGTTATTTATGCAAAAACTAATTTCTGGTCTTCATAAATTCCGACAGGAAGAACTTGGCCAATATCAAAAGCTTTTTCATAGACTTTCCAAGGAAGGTCAGAATCCTCATACTTTATTTATTACCTGTTCTGATTCACGTGTCTTAGCAGAATTAATCACTCAAAGTCAGCCTGGCGATCTTTTTGTTGTAAAGAACATAGGCAATATCGTGCCGGCAGAAGATGTTGTAGAAGGCTCTAATCCAACGGCAGCGGCGATTGAATTTGCCGTGCAGACGCTTGAAGTCAGTGATATTGTGGTTTGTGGTCATTCACATTGTAGTGCGATGGAGACTTTGTTAAAAGGCTTGCCTAAGCCAGAAACCATGCCGCATTTACATCAATGGCTGGAATTAGCAGCTCCTATCCGTGAGCTAATTAAAAGAGATTATCAGCATCTAAAAAAAGACTCTGAGGCTTGTACGAATGCTGCTGCTGAAGAGAATGTCTTGCTGGCACTGGAAAATTTACATACCTATCCGGTTGTAGCAAATAAACTGACAGCGGGTAAGCTATGTTTGCATGGGTGGTTTTTTAAGATAGCGACAGCGGAAATGTTTGCTTATGATTCTGCTACTCAACAATTCCAACGTATTAAAACTCAAAAATAATCAGAATTTTACTTTGAGCGGCTGGATTGTTTTCTGGCACTTTCGGTTAGAGACCTTTTTCTAAAACGAATATTTTTTGGAGTGATTTCTACAAATTCATCATCCTCGATATAATTGATAGCGTCTTCCAAAGTGATTTTTCTTGGAGGAATTAATAAAATATTTTCATCTTTACCGCTGGAGCGGACGTTAGTCATTTGTTTAGCTCTTGTAATATTTACGATTAAATCATTTTCACGGCTATTCTCACCGACGATCATGCCTTCATAAACCTGATCACCTGGTTTAACAAATAAGACACCTCTTTTTTGGATCGCAAAACAGGCAAAAGGATTGGCTATGCCATTGCAGGAAGAAATCAAGACTCCATTTTTTCTTTTAGGAATAAAACCTTTCCAAGGAGCATATCCATTAAAGATGGCCGTCATAACAATCAAACCTTTAGTGGCGGTCAGCAGTTCGCTGTGGCAGCCCATGTATCCTCTGGTAGGAATTAAAAAGTTGATCCGTGTTATGTCATGCTCATTAGTATCTAATGACTGCATTTCACCTTTTCGTTTAGAAAGCTCTTCGATGACAGCACCTGAAAATTCATTCGGCACTTCTATATGAGCCATTTCGATAGGTTCATGTTTTACGCCGTCTATGGTTTTGGTAATGACTTTTGGTTTCGATACTATGACCTCGAAATTTTCTCTTCTCAGAGTTTCCAATAATACTGATAGGTGCAGTTCTCCTCTTCCCGCGACAGTGATTTTATCAATCACGCCTGTAGGAGCATCAATGCGCAGAGTTGCATTGGCCAGTTTTTCTCTCATTAAACGTTCTTTAATTTTATTCATGGTTACATTCTTGCCTTCTTTGCCAGAAAAAGGTCCTGAATTAACCATGATGTCGATAGAGAGTGTGGGTTCTTCAATGTTGATTGGTTTTAGTTTGACGGTATTGTCTAAAGCGCAAAGCGTATCGCCGATAGTCACATTTTCTACGCCTGATATAATAACTATATCTCCTACGCCGGCTTCTTTAATTTCAACTTTTTTTAAGCCATGATGTCCTTGAATACGTTGGATTTTGTAATTTTCTTGCTTGCCATTTTTATCGATTTTATAAATTGGCATGCCTGTAATAGCTTTACCATTGAGGATTCTTCCGCAGGCCTGTCTTCCTACATAATTATCATAGTCTATTGAGGCTGCTTGCATTAGAAAGGGTGCATTGAGATCTCCATCCGGAGCAGGAGCTTTTTGAATGATTAATTCAAAGAGAGGCTGCATGTTTTCCTGAGGATCATCCAGGTTGGTTTGAGCAAAACCATTTAGACCAGAGGCATAACAATAAGAGAAATCAAGCTGTTCATCAGTAGCTCCCAGCTCCACAAATAAATCAAAAGTTAAATTCAGACTTCTTTCAGGATTAACATGCGGACGGTCGATTTTATTCAAGACTACAATAGGTTTCAGACCCATTTGCAGGGATTTCATCAAGACAAAGCGGGTTTGTGGCATAGGGCCTTCTTTAGCATCAACCAGTAATAAGACGCAGTTAACCATATCCAGAACTCTTTCCACTTCACCGGAAAAATCAGCATGGCCAGGGGTATCGATAATGTTGATTTTGAAATCTTTATAGAAAATAGAGGTATGTTTGGAAAAGATGGTAATTCCTCTTTCTTTTTCCTGATCATAGCTGTCCATGACTCTTTCAGGGATTTTTTCATAATCATGAAAGATAGTAGATTGTTTCAAAAGACTGTCGAGCAGGGTGGTTTTGCCGTGGTCGATGTGAGCGATAATTGCAATATTGCGTATTTTTTCCGGTTTGAACATAATTTTTGTATAAGTCTTTAAATGTTAAAACCCTATAATCTAACTATAGCACATTTTGATTATAGAGTTCTTAATTGTTTATCAATGAAGATGGTATAAAAGATTATATCAGTAGTTGTTATTAATGGAAATAATTCATTGAAATTCAAAAAAAGTCTTATGTGTTTTTTATATTTTAAGCTTTTAAAAGAGCTCTAAATTTAATCTTGCTTGTCTGAAAATCTTAGTCATGGCAAAAGAAAAATAAAAACGAAGAGGAGATGATAAGTATGAAAATTATTAAAAATATGGGTGATATAGACCGTTTAGTTAGAGCAGGTCTAGGCTTTGTGTTTCTGATTTTATCTTATTGGTTTTCAAGCTTAATACTATTTCTTATCTCATTGTTTTTATTTTTCGAAGCTCTGACCAGCTGGTGCGGGCTGTATCAGATTTTGGGAAGAAACACCTGTAAGAAGAAGTAAAACGATTTACGTGAAGATTGCTTAAAGCTAGAATTCAACGTATTTTAATTGTTGGATACTTTCAATTAAGTAGTTCTTTAAAAGCTTTTTCAGTCAGTCTAAAGGTCGTCCATTCCGAAGCTGGAATGGCGCCCATTTTCTGATAAAAGCCAATCGCTTTTTGATTTCCTTTCAGCACTTTCCATTCTACCCGGCCGCATTTTCTTTTTTCAGCTATACGGCAAACTTCTTTTAAAAGGGCTTTACCGTAGCCTTTTGAGCGATGTTTTTCTCGTATGTAAAGATCATCTATATAAATGCCCTCTTTTCCCAAAAAAGTGGAAAAGTTTTGAAAAAAAACTATAAAACCAACAGGTTCTTGATTTTCTTCTGCAATCAGCACGTCCGGTCCTTTAGGATCTTCAAAAAGACTTTGTTTAAGAATTTCTTCATTAGCTTTGACTTTATCTGAGAGATCATGAAAATCTGCCAGTTCTTTAATCATTTGAAAGACCAGAGCTAGATCTTTTTTTTGTGCGAAGCGAATAAGAAAAGAACTGTTATTCATAATATCCTCTTCAGGGTTTTAGAGTAGAACTTCTTAAAAGTTAAAATAGCAATAAACATTGATAGAATCAATATTTATTGCTTCAAGATAATTTAGAAAAGTTTTTTATCATTTTAAAAAAATATTATTTATTTATAATCAGATTTGACCTCAGAGGTTTTATGTCAGAAAATACTACTCATAAGTATCCTTGGAAAGTTCGTTTTGTTGTTAGCTTGTTTTTGCTTATCCTGGGTTTTTTAGGTTTGATCGCAACTGATATCTTTCAAGATGGAGGTTGGTTGTATTGGCGTCTCATCACTCCTGTTTATGCTTTTGCTTCTCTTTGGATGAGCTGGTATCTACGGGAAAAGGAAGGTTTTTCTTTCTCTGATCTTTGGCATGAGATTTTGCATTGGTTCGGACTGGTTCTAGCTCTTTATCTGCTTTCTAAATTTGTCTCTATTGGTTTAATTGGGCGTTTTGAGGCTGGGCTTGTGGCTTTGGCCATGCTGGCTTTAACTACTTTTTTAGCTGGGATTTATATAGAAGCGACTTTTATTTTTATTGGATTGATATTAGGTTTTTTTGCTTACGGGGTAGCTTTTTTAGAGCAGTATCTTTACGCCATTATATTGCCGGTTGCAATCGTTGCCGCAGGCGTTATTTTTTGGCTGGTTTATCATAAAAAACCGGTTAATGATAAGACTGCTGGTAAATAATTTTAGGGCAGGCGTTGTAAGTCAACCAACTCGGCAATGAATTACCGAGTATCCAAGGGATCTTTTTCATGAAATCTGCAAAAATTTGTCACTATTTAAAATTCAAAGAAATTCACATAGAAAATACCAATTGCTGTTTGTATAAATGTAAGATGTGTCCTAGAGATAAGCTTTCTAGAAAGCTAGGAGTAATGTCTGTTGAGGATTTTAAATTAGTTTTACAGCGTCTAGAGTATTTAGAACAATTTGAAGGAACTTTTCATTTACATGGATTTGGAGAAGCCCTTTTAGATCAAAATTTATTCGAAAAAATAAAATTGCTCAAAAAAAAGTTTCCTAAATCAAAAGCTCAGATTATTTCTACTTTAGGGGTAAAGCTGAAAAATGATTATTTTTTAAAATTGATCGATGCAGGACTAGATGCTTTGATGGTCAGTTTATATGGTTTTACTAAAAAAACTTATCAAGAGATTCATGGCTATGATGGTTTTGAAATCGTAAAACAAAATCTTTTACTTTTAAGCCAGGCTCAAAAAAAATCTAATTTTTTTCAAGTTTTTATCAAGAGTTCTCCCGACTTGTCTTTAAAGCCAGGAAAGGATTTTTTTGCTTTTTTGAAAAAATTAGAATTTGATGTGGGCAAATCTTATGCTTTTCATAACTTTGGAGATGGCAGAAAATATAATGCTCCAAATCTTAAAGCTCTTTGCCCTGTGGTTGGGGGAATTAGAAAACAGATCTTAAATATCACTTGGGATCTGAATGTTATCCCTTGCTGTTATGATTATAATTCTACAATTTGTTTTGGTAATTTAAAAAAAGAGAGTCTTGAGCAGGTTTTTGCCAATGAGAAATATTTTAATTTTCTTTTAAGGCATAAATTGGGTGATCTTGCTGCATATCCTATCTGTCAAAATTGTGAAAAAATGGATTTTGCTTAATTTATTTTGATCAAAAAAAACACCAGTAAAATTTGTTCCTCTAAACTTTATTTTTTCAAGTAAACGAAGTTTGACTAGTCTATTTTTATCGTTGATGTTTTGCTTTTGTAAAAGCTTTTCAAATCAATCACAAGCAGTGTTGCTACAGCAAGTAAAACTAAACTTTCAATCAGCCAGGGAGAAATTTGAAAAAAATCATATAGAGTGCTTTTATTAATCTCTTTCAATGGTTTGAAATGCTGTATTTTAGGAAAGATTTCTGCATATATAGCAGATCCTACAAGCATACCTACAAAGCCAAACCAGGCGCTCTTGTCTTTTTCAGCTAAGGCTCCGACACAAGTTCCTGGGCAATATCCGACCATAGCCATGCCTAAACCGAAAATCCCTCCGCCAATTAAAGCGGCTAGCAGAGTAGTTGAACTGATAATAGGGTTGATAGTGATTGATGCAAAAGAACCCTTTAAAATAAACAGCCAAAGGCTACCGGTGGCGATGGCCGTCATAATCACTTTCATGACCGTAAAATCTTTTAAAAGCAGTTGTCCGATAATCGTAGAAGAGCGAGTGACATTGCCTTTTCTTAGAAAAAAACCAAAAAGAGTTCCAACTAAGAGTCCACCAAATAATTCTTTCAGCGAGAAAAATTCTATATTCATTTTTTAGCTTCCTTTTTTAATTCTTTTTTTTAGTTCGGTTTGTAGTGCGATAAATAATCAAAGCGCTAGGAATAGCTACAGAAAAGAGCCCTCCCATATAAAGCCAGCTGGAGATAGCCATTTGCAATCCACCTGAAATGGCGTGTCCGGAAGTGCAGCCTCCAGCAAATCTAGCTCCTAATAAAAGTACAATACCGCCTAAAAAGGAGATTAGATAACGCCTGGTTTTTATATTACGAGTACCGGTAGATAAGTTTTTTTGAGTATCGGTCTGGCAAGCTCTTATTTCCGACAGAGAGTTCTTTTCCAATTCCGTATTTATCCCTGCCTTTATTGAAGTAATATCTAAAGAAGGAGAAGAGGTTGATTTTCTCGCGATTTTGCCAGCTAAATAAGCTCCTAAAAAAAGCCCTATAATCAGAGCTATTTGCCAATCTATCCAGAAGCTGTTTTTTAAGTAGCTCATATAATAAGCATTATTTTGAACATACTGGGGATTAACGAGATACCACAGAAAAGCGCTGAATTTTACAAAAGCAACCGAGGTTCCGATGGTCTTTTTAAAAATCACAATTGAAAAAACCGCTAAAGTTCCAATTGATATACCAGCGATGTAAGGGGACCAGAAATTTTTTTGTAGGTAATTTTTTATATTTTTAAGCATAAAATTTATTTAGTAGAAGATTGGTTTTTTTAAGTTTTTTTTAGTGTTTTAATTTTTTTAGTAAATTTACATTTGACGCAACTTAAAATGTTTTCTAAGCCACGCTCTTTGATAGAATAAAGAGTTTTTCTACCGTCTCTTACAGAAGACAAAAACCCGCGATCTTTCATTAAAGTTAGATGTTCAGAGACGATGTTGCTTGGTAAAGAGCAGTAATCAGCCAGTTCTCCGACGGAAGCTTTTTTATGGCTAATCAAATAGTAGATCAGAGAAAGGCGGTGGGGATGGGCTATTGTTTTAAGGCATTTGGCGGCTGCTGAAAAATCAATTTTTTTGTGTTTCATAAATTCTCAATAAATATGTATATATCGATATATTACGATATTTATTACAATTATGTCAAATGCATATTCATTCATATTTGTTTTATACATTTGTAAATTTTCTATTTAATCCAACAAAAAAATCATCTGCGACATGGATTTATTTTTTTAAAAATATTGAAATTATTGTAATTAACAGATAGTAATAAAAAATAGAGTGTTTAGTTTTTTATAAATAACAAGGAGAATTCTATTAGTAAGAACATCTTGATTACTGGCGGTAGAATGTTTACCGCGCTTGAGTTGACTCGCTCTTTTCATCAAGCAGGACATCGGGTCTTTGTAGCTGATTCAAATCGAGTGAACCTTTGCACGGTTTCCAATTCCGTAACTCGTAGTTTAGTACTTCCCAGTCCGCGTTTTCAATTTGAGGCTTTTCAAGAGCAGTTGAAAAAGATTATTAAAGAATATCAGATTGATCTGGTTATCCCAGTTTTAGAAGAAACACTATGGGTAGCTAAAGCCAGACCTAATCTGCCTGAAAATTGCCAATTATTTTGTCCTGATTTATCAGTATTAAAACAATTGCATAATAAATGGCTTTTTTACCAGCTGCAAAAAGAATTAGATATTTCAACTATTCCGACCAGGCAAATAAAAAATGCTGAAGACTTAAAAAAACTTGATCTTCCAGCTCCTTATGTGCTCAAACCCTCTTATTCACGCGGTTCTTTTCAGTTAAAAAAAGTATCATCTAAAGATTCTTTACCCAATTTACCCTTTGACTCTAACAATCCATGGATTGCCCAGGCTTGGATAGAAGGGCCAAAATATTGTTCTTATACCATTTGCCGCAATGGCCGAATTCAAGCCCATACAGTTTATCCTAATAACGTAGCAGGAGACGGAGTTTATTGTTTGCATTTTGAAGCGTTAAAACATCCCAAAATTTTTCAGTGGATAGAAAATATTGTTCGTAAGTTAAATTTAACTGGTCAGATCTCTTTTGATTTTATAGAAGACCAAGAAGGCCGTTTATTTGCGATTGAATGCAATCCGCGCAGCACTAGCGGCATGCATCTTATAGCAGAGTCAGCTTCCATGCCTAATTATTTTCTGGAAGATGGAGATGAAGTTTTTCAACCCTCTTCCGAAGCTGGCAAAAAGTATGGTTTTGGGATGATGCTTTATGGTTGGAAACAGCGCGAGACCGAACAGAGTTTTTGGGGTTTTGTTAAGAAGTTCTTTTCTTTGAAAGATGTAGTTTTTTGTAAAAAGGATTTATGGCCTTTTCTGTTACAGATATTTATTTTTAGTAGTGCTTTGTATTACAAATTAAAATATAAGCTGCCGATTCCAGCAGCTTTTTTGAATGATCTGAATTGGGAAGGGGAAGAAGAAGGTTAGATTATCACCACGTCGTGAATAAACTAATATTTTCTAAATTATCTTTTAAATAAAATAAATTACCCATTCTCCACATTGATCTTGAGGAGAATAGGATGTTGTTTTGGATTGAATAAAGCCAAAACACTATTTTTTAATCAAATTTTAAAAAAACCAAAAATCAATTTTAAGCAGCTAATTGAGTTACAAACTCATTCATTTTAGTTAAAGCAGTCTGAATATTGCCTTCTGTTGGCTGATTGCAGGCTCTTTTAACTGTGTTGGCTGCGTTATAGAAATTTTGTTTATTAAAATTAAGTTTTTCTAATGCTGGTTCAGCGCTTCTATAAGCCTTTTCCATATCTGAATGCAATTTTCTAATTTCTTTAACTTCTTTACTGATCTTTTTTTGGTCGTCTTTAATTTGTGTGAGATGTTGTAATTTTCCCACCACTTTATTTGACGTTTCTTTAATTTCTTTTAGACCGTTTTGATTCATATAATTACCCTCTCTTATTTTTTTTTACTTTATTTTTTTATCTACTTTATTTTCTTTTAAAACTATCTCGCCTCTTTTTTATTTTAACATATTATTAATTATTTTAAATAGTTTCCGTTAATTTGGTTGTATTGTGATGAAAACAAGGAACTTAGGTTAAAAACCTCGAAATGAAACCCCTTTTAACACCAAAACTAATTCTATCTGAAAGACTTAAGTGGTTTTTAAGAGGTTTTTCTTCAAAAGAGACTAGTAAAAGTTCTAATATGGCTAAGTCTAATAGGGCTGGTCAAAACAGCGTCTATTTTAAGCAGATGAGAGGCTTTGATGTTTTTAAGATGTTTGTTTTGGTTTTTATTGGGAGTTAGCCTAGTTAAAAGCCCTGCAGCAATTACCTTTGATGGTTTTTCAAAGCTTGCTGACAATGCTGATAATATGAATACCACTCTTAAAAAGATGCCATTGGAGATCAAAGTAGGACAGCTTTTTTTAGCTCCTGTTTATAGTTCTGGGTCTGGCAAATTACCCAAAAAAACTAGAGTTTTTTTAGAAAAAACCCATCTTGGCAATGTGATCTATTTTCGTTGGGCCAACAAGCTTGATTCATTTGCCAAGGTTAAAAAACTCTCTGCTGAAATTAGCACTTGCATCCAGCAAAACACAAAAGGACTGAAGCCATTAATCGCTGTTGATCAAGAGGGTGGTCGAGTAGCACATTTACAAGGATCTGGTTTTACGTTTCTTCCTAGTCATAGAGAATTAGCAGTAGTTGGTAATTTAGAAGGCATTAATTTGGAAAGTATCAATTTAGAAAACATTCAAACCTTAGCCAAAAAAACAGCTCAGGAAATGCTAAGCGTTGGGGTTAATTTGAACTTAGCTCCGGTGGTAGATGTAGATTCCAATTCTGAAAACCCAGTTATTAATAGCCGCAGTTTTTCTAAAGATCCGGGCAAAGTAGTTGCTTGTGCCAAAGCTTTTATCACAGGGTTGCATGAAGGGGGTGTTTTAGCTACTTTAAAACATTTTCCAGGTCACGGAGATGTAACTGTTGATTCTCATTTAGGGTTGCCAGTAGTAACAAAAACTCAAGCAGAGTTGGATCAAGTCGAACTTTATCCTTTTGTTCAGTTAGCTTCTCAGTCTGATTTAGTCATGGTAGCTCATTTAAAAGTAAATGCTTTGGATCCAGAAAAGATAGCCACTTTTTCACCTTGTATTTTACAAAGTCTTTTAAGAGAAGAACTGGGGTTTAAAGGTGTGATTATTTCTGATTCATTAGTTATGAGAGGAGCTGCTCCTAAACAAGCGACTTTTGAAGAAGCTCTGAAAAGCGTTAGTCATGCAACGATTAAGGCTTTTTTAGCAGGCTGTGATTTGTTAATTCTTTCTAGTTTAGAATGGGCTGATTTTAAAACTAATCCTGAAAAAGATATGGAGTTGATTGCGCGAGTGATGGAAGCCTTTAAAAAGGCAGTAGAAAAGGGAGCTGTTTCTGAAAAACGTTTGGATGCTTCTTTAGAGCGTATTTTGAAGCTCAAAAACAAGCTTAAAAATTAGAGAAAATAACTAGTTACAATTGCTCTAAAAGAGGATTAAGGAACCATTGGAGTTGGAAGAGGAGAAGAAAGAGTTAACATTGAAGAGGCTGAAGCTGTAGATGACAACATTGAAGAGGTAGAAGAGACAGAACTGGCTAAAGAAGGAGTTTGAGAAGTGGTGCGGGCTCTTTTATTTGGTTTTACAACATAATCTCTTCCTGCAGGCATCAAAGGAGTTGTGGTTCTTGGTTCTGTTATAATTCTAAATGCATTTTGTGCATATCTTTGAGCCAATTCCGCGCTGGCGTGTATACGATTTAAACCTCTGCCAGAAGAGACTGAAATAAGCGTATCTTCCACCTGAATGTAAAGTTCTTCTAATTTTCTTAAATCTATATCTAAACCAGGAGCTTCACGTAAAGAAACGGTAATCTTAATAATATCGGAATTAGGATTACTGGCATAATCGTTTAAATGCTGATGAAAAAGATCTGCTTGATTTTGAGTTGTGGCAGCTTGTCTAATATGCTGAGAACTTCTTCTGCTAAGCGGTTGAATGGTTTCTCCGCTATAGGTCTTTACAGAACCGTTTTGAAAATGGAGGTGCCAGCTATAGATGACGCCATTTCTTTGTCGTTTTTTAGCGTTAGGCGTAAAAAGTACTGCTGCGCTTGGTGTCTTGCGTCCTCTAACGGTTCTTGTTGCACGTACAACATCATATGTTTTTTGAGGTGTTACTGGTAGACGTACAGGAGTACGAGGTGTTGCTGCTGCTTGACCTCGTTGCGGACGGGTAGGTGTTGAAGGAGTGGTTGTATAAGTAGTAGTTGTTGCTCCTAATGGAGAAATTGTCATAAATACCTTATTATCTGTTATTTGTTAATATTACTATGTTAACTAATAATTTAAATTAATTATAACTTAATTCAGGTTTATTTTAAAGTTAAAAATATGTTTTTAATGTAATGTAAGTAGTTTATTGTTAGTTTGTTATATATACATTCCAGTTCTAATATGTAAGTATTTAACTTTAAATGATTTGCTAAAACAAGAGGAAAATTTTAGCTTTTTGGCTATTTAAACAGAACCCATTTTTATTTTTATAGCACTGATCACTAAAAAGAGCGGGATTTCTTTCCTGCCTTTATTTTCGGCTTTGGCCCGGCCTCCTGTAGAGGTTTTGTCAGAAATGAGTTCTTGCATCTCCTCAATGTAAAAATGGTGCTTTTTAAGCCAAACGCTATAAGTAGAAAGCGGGTGGTGATAAGAATAAGTCAGCGCAGATTTCTGGCCCTGGGAGGGAGCTGTCTGGATCGGGATTTTTAAGGGAGAGAGATAACCCTGGATTAAGCGAGACATAGTTGTTTTATGGTTTTTGTCTTCGAAATGCCAGCTGCTTTGTTTAGGTATTCGGAAGCTAGGATGGTTCAGAACTATAATTAGGTGTCCCTGGTTTTTAAGGTGAGCAGAAGCATTTTTAATGGCTATTTCACCATCTTCTATATTTTGTAAGCTAAGGAGTAGAACAGCAGTATCAAAATCATTTTTTTTCACAGGTAGTTTTTGAGTAATATCTCCCACCAGAAATTCTTGCTTTTGTTTTTTCTTCTTAGAGAGAGTTTTAGCTGATTTGATTAAAGAGGAAGAAAGATCGATACCGGTGTATTCAATATCTTGCGGAAGTGCTCTAGCTAGCACTCCCTGGCCGCAGCCGAGGTCTAGTAAACTTTTAGTTTTTTTTGAATCGATCAGTTTTAAAAGGGCGGGCAGAATAACTTGTTGGTGGTAATAGTGGCCTTCTTCAGAGACGATTTTATTATACCATTTATGAGAACCTTCCCAAGAGCTTTTTATTTTGTTTTTTTTGTTTTTATTTTGCTTTTTTTTCCAGTCGTTATTGGAATAATTATTGTTATTATTCATATAGTTTCCTTTTTATCTGCCGTTTGATCGCTTGGAAGGGTTTGGTATTTTTTAACAGACTTTCTCTTTCTTCTTTGTTTTTGTTTTTTCTTTTTTTCTAAGAGGTTGGCTTTTTTAGTTTTTAGACCGAGAATTTGGCTTTGATAGGTTTCTATGAGTTTTTCTCTGGCTAGATAGCGGTTAACTTCTCTTGAGCGGTCTTTGGACTCTTTGACTTCTATTCCGGTAGGGCGGTGTTTGAGATAAACAGCAGAAGAGGTTTTATTGACCTTTTGCCCGCCTTTGCCGGAGGCAAGGATAAACTTTTCTTCCAGATCTTCTGGCTTGATGCCTAGCTCTTTAAGCAGGGCTTGTTGTTTTAACTGTTTTTTTGGTTGGATAGCCATAACTATGTAATTAGGAGTTATATTTTTAATTGTGGTTTTAGGTGATATTATAGCTTAGAAAGGGGGTTAAAAGTAATAAGTTTTTCTTTTTTTGTTTGTATTTATTCAAAAATCAGTAATTTGAGGGTTAGATTAATAAAAAAAATCAAAGAGGATTTTTTATGCCTTATCGTAAAATTACTAATCTGCCGCCTTCTATTCAGCATGTATTGCCTAAAAGAGCCCAAACGCTGTTTTTAAAAGCCTTTAACAGCGCTTTTCATCAATACAAAGGCGATGAAGGCCGAACCTTTAGAATTGCCTGGGGCGCAGTCAAAAAAAGCTATCGTAAAAATGCTCAAGGAAAGTGGGTTAAAAAGAAGAAATAAGCATTATAGGAATATTATCCGAAGCTAAGATCTAACGTTCTTCAGATTTTTGAGCATGTTTATGTTAATCTTAAAAAAAAATGCTTAAAAGAAGGGGATAGTTTTAGGAATCCCTTTAGGTATAATTCCTTCAGGAATTAAACCTTTAGGAATCATATCGTTTAACATATCTGGAATTCCTAGCTGGTCGAATAGTTTACGGAGAATAGCGTGAAGGATTGCTTTTTCCAATTGTTCAATTGGGAAGCCGGATTTTTCTGAAATATTAGTAAAGACCAACTGCTTGATTTGAACGTTTTGGGTTTTGCCATTATGAAAAATCAAGAGAATATCAAGGTTGTTTAAAACCAGCTTTTTAATCAAATAGGGCTTCGGTTCCTTGTGGCTGGGAGTCTTAGTTTTAGCGTTGGCAATGTCGTTAAAATTACTTTCTTTTCTGGCAGAATCATAAAACTGAATATTCATGTTAATTTTATCCAGCCAGATTTCGTCGATAGTCAGTCTTTTTTGGCGGAGTTTTTTCCAAGTAGTATCAATTTCGATAGTCTCGCATTTTAGAGCTGGGTCATAATCAGAAGGCTTTGGACTGAAAACCTTCAAATCCTTGGCCGTCATGCCACCTTTATAAAAATCTAGTTCTTGGATACTGACTTTAAAGCCAAAATCTCTGGAAAGTAAAAAAGAGACAACTTGGGGTAGATTGCGGGAGATAAAAAAAGCGCCTAGTGCAAGGCCTAAAATAACAGCAGAAGTAATGATCAGGGTCTTTTTCATAGTGTTAGTTTTAGAAATATTAGATTACTGTTTAAAAAAAAAGGGAAAAAGGTCATTTTGAAAAAAAAGGAAGAAATATATGCACAAGGTTTTATTTAAAAGTTTCATGGTTATTTTAGGATTAGCTCTATCTGCTGTCCTAGCTTTCTGGATCTTTAAAGCTCCTGTTTTATCTTATTATTTATCTAAACAGTTAAAAGTTTCGGTTTCTGTAGACAGCCTTGAATTTTCTACAAACCAGATAGTGATTAAGGGTTTTCAAATCAATAATCCAACTAAATATCAAGAAAGAACAGCTTTTAAAGCTGAAAAGATTGTGGTTGATTATCAGGTAGGAAATTTACCTAAAAAAATAGATTCCATTAAAGTTACTAATAGTCTCATGAATATTTCCTGTGACAATCCGCTTTGTACAGATAACAACTGGACGGATATTGCCAGCCGTGCGGCTAAAAAAGAAGCCAAAGCAGCTAAAGAACCAGTAGTTATTGAAAAACTTTATTTCGATAAATTAATCGTCGACGCAGAAGATATGAAGCTCTTTCCTGGAAAAGAAGATAGATTGAAGCTCAGTAATTTAGAATTTCAAAATATCTCCAGCGATCAGGGTTTTCCTATCCAGCAACTGATCGTGGCTCTATTCCGTTCAGCGGGTTTGACAGATCTTTTAAAAGATGTTTTTAAAACACCTTCGATTTTTAACGATGTAATGAAGTCTTTACAGGATGATAAGTACAATTAAAAAAAAAGCATCTTTCCTTAAGCCTAAGTTAAGGAAAGATGCTTTTAATTTTGTACTTTAATCAAACAAAGCTTTGAATTGCTTTTACACTAATTATTACTTTGCAATAGTTAGCTTTTTTAATTAATAGCCCATACCGCCCATTCCACCAGGAGTAGACATAGCAGGAGCTTGTTCTTCTTGTTTCTCTTCAGTGATAATTGCTTCAGTAGTTAAAAGTAGAGCCGCGATTGAGGCTGCATACTGCAGAGCGCTGCGGACCACTTTAGTTGGATCCACAATGCCTCTTTCATACATATCGCAATAATCATCTTGAGTGGCGTCATAACCGGTATTACCTTTCATTTCCAAAAGCTTTTGGATAACGATAGCGCCTTCTTTACCCGCATTAAGAACAATCTCTTTAATAGGAGCTTGAATTGCGCGATAGATAATGGCAGCACCGACTTTCTCGTCTCCAGAAAGAGACTCGATCAGTTTGCTTAAAACTGGTAGAGTACGTAAAAAAGCTACTCCGCCGCCTGGCAGAATACCTTCTTCGATCGCAGCTTTAGTAGCATGCTGAGCATCATCAACTCGGTCTTTTTTCTCTTTCATTTCGATTTCAGTGGCGGCGCCAACTTGAATCACCGCTACTCCGCCAGAAAGTTTTGCTAATCTCTCTTGGAGTTTTTCTTTATCATAATCAGAAGTAGCTTCTTCGATCTGAGATTTGATTAGTGCAATGCGTTTCATCAGATCTTCTTTTTTACCAGCGCCTTCGACAATCGTAGTATCTTCTTTTTTAACGATCACTTTTTTAACTTTACCTAGCATTTCTAGAGTTACTGATTCTAGTTTAATGCCTAGCTCTTCAGATATCAGCTGTGCTCCAGTTAAAATAGCTAAATCTTCCAGCATGGCTTTTCTGCGATCGCCAAAACCAGGGGCTTTAACTGCACAGACTTTTAGTCCTGCTCGGATACGGTTAACTACTAAAGTAGCTAAGGCTTCGCCTTCGATATCTTCAGCGATGATGAAAAAAGGTTTGCCGGTTTCAGCAACTATTTGCAGAATTGGCAGAAACTCTTTCATAGTTGAGATCTTTTTCTCAGAGATGAGTACATAAGCATCATCAAATTCAGTTTCTAGCTTTTCTGGGTTAGTCACAAAATAAGCTGAAACATAACCGCGGTCAAAGTTCATACCTTTAACAACGTCTAGTTTGGTTTCAAAACCCTTTGCTTCTTCTACAGTAATTGAACCGTCTTTGCCGACTTTATCCATAGCTTCGGCAATAATAGTTCCAATTTCTTCATCGCCATTAGCAGAAATAGTTGCTACTTGAGCAATTTCTTTATTGCTTTTAACTGGCTTTGAAAGTTTTTTCAGTTCTGCAACTACTGTAGCTACGCTCTTTTCAATACCTCTTTTGAGGCTCATAGGATTAGCGCCGGCAGTTACGTTTTTTAAACCTTCAGAATAGATAGCTTCAGCTAAAATAGTAGCAGTTGTAGTTCCGTCTCCAGCTGTCTCAGAGGTCTTGGAAGCAACTTCTTTTACCATTTGGGCGCCCATGTTTTCATGCTTGTCTTCGAGTTCGATTTCTTTAGCTACAGTCACACCGTCTTTAGTGATGTGTGGTGAGCCGTAAGATTTGTCAATAATGACATTACGTCCCTTAGGTCCCAGGGTCACTTTGACAGCGGATGCGAGTTTTTGCACGCCGTTCAAAATTTTCTGGCGGGCGTCTTCTTTGTACTTGATATCTTTGGCAACCATTGATTTTCACTCCTTAGATTTTTTTATATTTTTGTAATTTTTTGGTTTATTTTTTTTAATACTAAAAAAAACACCCTTTTTACTCTTCGATAGTCGCGATAATGTCTTCAGCTTTTACAATAATGTAATCTTCATCGTCGATCGTAACTTCCTGTCCGGAATATTTATCCATCAAAATTAAATCGCCTACTTTGAGAGAAATAGGAATGATTTTACCATCTTCAGTTTTTGTCCCTTCTCCAACTGCGATGACACGGGCAGTTTCTGGTTTTTTCTTAGCGCTATCAGGTATGATAATGCCGCCTTTTAGAGTTTCTTCTTCTTCAGTACGTTTTGCCACAACTCGATTACCGAGTGGTTTTAAAATAGTTTTTTTCTTTTCAGCTTGTCCTGTCATAGTTAGCCTCCATGAGTTTTAAAGTGAGCCAAAGTATATGGTATTGTAATTTTTTTTGCAACACTTTAGCAGGTTTAATAAACAAGTGCTAATTTTTTTTGAAAGATAAAAAATTATTTGATATACAAAATTTAAAAAACCAATACTCTTAAATAATAGATAAAAGAAAATTTAGATGCGAAAAAGGTGGAAAAGGGAGAAATAAATGTTTTTAAGGTTAGCTTTGCTTTTGATAGTTAATTTTTTAATAAGCGGTTTAATAGGAGAAGAAACCATGGTATTCGATCGTCAGAAAGTTGAAGCAAAATATAAGTGGGATAAAGAAGTGATGTATGCTTCTCAAGATTTGTGGTATCGCTCTTTTCAAAAAATGGAAAAATCCCAAGATTGGGAGCAATTAGCGTCTTATCAAAATAAATTATCTGAAAATAGCAAGACTTTAAAACAAACGCTGGATCTTTTTTTTACCATGGATCGCAGGCTGGCCTGTTTATTAGTTTATGCTAAAATTTGGAGAGATGAAGATCTCTCTAATGATCAGGCTAACGAGGCTTGCTCTAAAATCGAAGCTTTGAATTATACCTTTGAAGTTAAAACCTCTTGGCTCGAACCAGAGATTCTAAAAATCCCCAGTCAACAAATGGCAGAATATCTAAAAGATCCAGTTTTAAAAGAATACCATTTTTATTTAGAAAATAGACTGCGTTGGAAAGATCATACTCTGCCACTTTCTGAAGAAGAACTGTTAGCCAAAGCGCAAAAACCTTTAGATACTCCTAAGAAAACTTTTAGTGCTTTAAATGGTTTGGATGTCACTTTTCAACCAATCAAAAATAGTGCTGGTCAAACTCTGCCTTTGACTCACGGCTCTTACTATGTCTATATCAAAAGCCCGGACCGTACTTTGCGTGAGAATGCTTTCAACAGCCTTAGTAGCGGATATGAAAAGATGGAAAACACTTTAACTCATCTGCTTTCAGGACATGTTCAAAAGCATATTTTTAATGCGAAGGCTACCCATTTTAAAAGCTCTTTAGCCAATGCGCTGTTTAAACATAATATCAACACAGAAGTTTATACTAATTTGATCAAAACAGTGAAAGCTAACCGATCGGTTTTACACCGCTTTGTCAGTTTGAAAAAAAAGCTTTTGAAGTTGAAAGATTTTCATGTCTACGATTTAAATGCACCGATTGTGACTGGGGTGGATTTTAAAATGAATGTAGAAGAAGCTAAAGCAGCGGTTTTAAAAGCCGTAGCTGTTTTAGGAAAACCATACCAAGAAAGACTGGCTTTAGGTTTAAACCAAGAGCGCTGGATCGATTACTTTGAATGCGAAAATAAAAGACCGGGTGGTTATTCTTCAGGCTGTTATGACAGCTATCCTTATATTCTCTTAAACTTCCACGGTTCTTTAAATGATGTTTCTACGCTAGCGCATGAAGCAGGGCATAGCATGCAAAGTGAAATGATCAATAAAAACCAGCCCTATGTTTATTCCGTCTATTCGATTTTTATAGCGGAAATCGCTTCTACTTTTAACGAACAGCTTTTGATGGATTATCTTTTAAAAGAAACGCAGGATCAAAAACGAAAGGCTTTTTTGATCACTTCTCTTTTAGATAATATGCAGGCTACTTTTTTCCGCCAGACAATGTTTGCTGATTTTGAATTACGCATTCATCAAATGGCAGAAAAAGGAGACCCGCTAACTTTAACCCTTTTAAAAGATACCTATAAAAAGATGTATCAAGAGTACTATGGCGCTGATTTGGTTGTAGATGATAAGGTGGCTATAGAATGGGCGAGAGTGCCTCATTTTTATTATGATTTTTATGTTTATCAATACGCTACGGGGATTGCTGCTGCAGTAGCTTATCTCGAAGCCATTAAAAAAGATAAAAAGAATTGTCAAGAATATTTGACCTTTTTACAATCAGGAAGTAGCCGCTATCCTTTGGATCTTTTGAAGAGCACGGGAGTGGATTTAACTAAAAAGGAGCCTATTGAGGCCTTTATAAAACGGTTTGAAAAGTTAATGGATCAGTTAGAAGAGCTGATGCCAGCTTCTCAAAAATAAAGATAGAAATAATTGATCTTTTAGAAGATAAAGTTTTTAGGAAATAGAATAGAATAGAATAGAATAGAAATAACATGTTTAGAAATAGAAAAAGTATTGTCTGTAAAAAATCTTCTTTTGTGATTGAAAACGAAAAAGGATTGCATACCCGGCCAGCGACTGAGTTGGTTAAGTGCGCTTCTGGCTATAGCAGTCAGATTAATCTTTTCTATCATGGCTATGTGGTTAATGCTAAATCTTTGCTAGGTGTTTTAATGCTGGCAGCCGCTAAAGGCTCTAAGATTAAAATCGAAGCTGTCGGCGAAGATGCTAAACTAGCAGTTAGGACTTTAATTAGACTGGCGAAGAACAAGTTCAATATTAAGTATTGAGAAATTTTTATTATTTTTATTTTTGGGCTTTCAGTCTTTAAAGATCGATACTTTTTTTAAAAATATCAGTACCTTTTCCTTTTTAGGTTTTTTTTAGAAAAATCTTAGTTGTTTTTATTCTTTTAAAATGCTTTTTTTTTTTAAAAAACTACTTGAATCTGATTAAAAAACCTGCCATATAAAAGAAAAAGGTTTTTTAATTAAATGTTTTGCAGGAACCCCCATACACTTCCTCCAGAAAAAGTTTTGGAGCATTTGCAGGCGGAAAGCCGCGGGCTTTCTTCCGACGATGCTAAGAAACGTCTGAAAGTTTTTGGTAAAAATTCTTTAAAAGAAGAAAAGATTTCCCATCTTCGTATTTTTTTCCGCCAATTTAATAATCTCATGATCTATGTGCTGATCTTAGCAGCTTTGATCTCTCTTTTTTCCGGCAAGTTTATTGATTTTTGGGTGATTTGCGCTTTACTTTTGATTAATGGCATAGTTGGTTTTTGGCAGGAGCTGAAAGCAGAAATCTCCATTAAAGCTTTACAAAAACTGACTGAAAGCCAGGACAAGGTTTTTAGAGATAATAAAGCTCAGATGATATCTTCTTCCGAAATGGTTCCAGGCGATGTAGTTTTGCTTTTCGAGGGAGCAATAGTTGCAGCTGACATGCGGCTGCTTGTCAGCTCTTCTTTAATGGCCGATGAATCCTCTTTGACCGGAGAATCTATGCCGGTGGATAAAGAAGCTCATTTACTTTTAAAAGAGGATACGCCCATCTATGAACAGAAAAACATGCTTTTTACCGGCACTACAATAGTTAAGGGAACCGCCAGGGCTGTAGTTGTCAATACTGGAAAGAGCACTTATTTGGCAGCGATTGCTCAAAAAGCTCAGGAGGTTTCTCCTGAGACTCCTTTGACCAAAGCCATGAAAATGTTTACTAAGCGGTACACTTTATTTTTAATTATTTTACTTCTTGGATTGGGTCTTTTTGCGGTTTACAAAAATGGCATTGGGCTTAATGAGGCTGCTTATGTCTTGCTGGCTCAATTGGTTTCAGCCGTTCCTGAAGGGCTGCCGATGGTTATCACCCTTGTCTTGGTTTTGGGAGCGATGAACCTTTCGAAAAAAAAGACCTTGATCCGCTATCTGCCTTCCGTCGAAACACTTGGTTCCGCTACTGTGATTGCTTCTGATAAAACCGGTACTATTACGACTGGCAATATTAAAGTGGAAGAGGTTTATGCCGTTGATGAAAAAAAATTAAAGATCGTAGCGCTGCTTTGCAATGACGCTGAAGCTGGCAAGGGAGATGCGATCGATACAGCGCTGGCTTCGTGGATTTCCGATTACGAAGAAGAGCGTCTCAAGTACGCGCGCATTTGGAGCTATGGCTTTGATGCTAATTTGCGTTTAATGGCGCTTGCCTCTGAAATTGAAGGCGAAAAAAAACTCCTAATTAAAGGCGCTTACGAAGAGTTGAAAAAGTTTGCTTCTAACATTGAAGATTTTGAGCGTTTAGATGAAAGGCATAATTACTTGTCTTCTTTAGGACTGCGACTTTTAGCTTTTGGCATGGGGGATTTTACTTCTGCTCAGAGCCAGGATTGGCAAATCCAGATAGTTGGCCTGATTGGTTTTTTAGATCCGCCTAAAGAAAGCACTTTGCATGCCGTTAACGCAGCTAAAGAAGCCGGACTGAGAGTTGTAATGATGACAGGGGATTTTTCGCTGACAGCTAAAACTGTAGCACAAAAAGTCGGCATTTATCATGAAAACGATTTGGTTTTAACAGGAGAAGAGCTTGATAATCTAAAACCCTCTCAGATGAGCAAAGTTTTAAAAAAAGCGACAGTCTTTGCCCGCATTTTACCAGAACATAAATACAAATTAGTGAAGATGCTGCAGAAAAGAGGGGAGATTGTGGTTGTCTCGGGAGATGGAGTCAATGATGTGCCGGCTTTAAAAGCCGCAGATTTAGGGATTGCCATGGGCTCTGGAACTGAAGCGGCGAAAAGCGTGGCTAAAATGATTATTACCGACAACGATTTAAAAATTATTGTCGATGCTATCCGCGGCGGCAGAATCATTATTGCCAATACTAGAAAAGTACTTTACTATCTTCTTTCCACCTCTCTTCTGGAGATCTTTTTAATCAGCTTTGCTATTTTAGCTAATCTGCCGCTTCCTCTTATGCCGGTTCAGATTTTATGGATTAACTTGGTAACTGACGGGGTGCAGGACAAGACTTTTCCTTTTGCCCGAGAAGAATGGGCGGTTATGCGTAAAAAACCCTCTTCTTCCTTTTTTGATTTTCCTCAGATGACCAATATTCTATTTTTTGCTTTGACGATTGGTTTAACTTCTTTCTTAATGTTCCGTTTCCTTTTAAACCACTATTCGTATGAATTGGCTTCTTCGATCACCTTTACAGCTGTAGCTGCAGTTCAATGGACTAACGGTATTCAGGCGCAAAAAGAAAAAGAGCCCTTTTTTCAAAACATCAAAAGAAGCTTTTTTATTAACCCCTATATCTATCTAGCTGTGTTTCTAGGCCTTGGATTGCAGATTTTAGCAGTTTATGGGATCTCTGACCTCTTGCACGTTGCACCGCTGCCTCTAGAAGCCTGGAAATACCCGATCTTTTTAGCTCTTTTCGGGTTCTTGATTGTCGAGGTACGTAAGTGGTTGGAAATATTATACTTACGTCTATTTAAGAAAGGCTAAGTCTGGCTTTTAAATTATTCAAAAAATTAGTATAATTAACTATTATTTTAAGCTTATTTTTGTTATAATAATTACTATATAAAATATAACTATAATTAATAATTTAAAGCTAAAAATAATAATAGAAATAACTTAAATAAAGTATTAAAAAACACAAGGTAAATTATGTTAACACACGCTAATCATAGGCAAGTCCGGGATTTTATACTTCAATATCCTAAGATGGATTTTACGCCAGTCACTCTCAGCATGGTATTGAGGGACTTGGTAGCTAAAGTCATTGATCTTGTAGGAGAGCTATTTTTGCGTTTAAGAAGTTTAAGGCCACTTACAGTGATTAAAGATCCAGCCACTACTTTTGCAGCACAAATAGAACAGGGCAGTAATATAGTTTCTGTTATCTCTCGATTACAAAGATTTCAGCGTTTAGACCCGGCTCTTTTTGAAGAATACAAAACTCAGCTAGAAAAAACCCATCCGGAAGTTGTTTTAGATACAGATTTTCTAACACTTAGAGAGGTTACAACTGATGAAAAAATTCCACAGCTGTTTGATATTGACGATCAAGGCAACAAGCAGAAATCATTGGTTTTAATCCCATTGGTTTTAGAAGGCGCATTAGAGAATCACATTGTGCTTTTGGCTTATGATGTAAAAAATAAAATTGCTTATTACTATGACTCTAAAGGTAAACCGATCAGAGCTTCGCAGGAAAGATGTTTAGCAGGCAGTACCTTTACTTTAGGTTATTTTATTGAAGAGCGGTTTAAAGACACTTATGTCAATGCTGAAGTTCTTTATGAAAATACTCAAAAACACCAGTGGAACTGTACCGACTGTGGTGTTTATGTCTTTCAAAAAATGCAAATGTTGATTGAAAGATTGAATCCTGTATTAAATCCGCCAAATAAAGCAGAAAATCCAAATTTAAATGGTTGTCCGGAACTCATTTCTCGAAATCCTGTTCCTGGATCATCTGCTGAGGCGCGAACAGAGATTATTGAAATTCTGTCGAAAAAAGATAATGAGTAAAGTTAATTAATCTGATAGCGAGCTAACACTTCTTCAATCACTTCTTTGATTTTGGTTTGATAGGTCTCTGAACCGAAACGATGATCTAGGAAGGGAATTCTTTCTAAGGGCGAAAGCCATTCAAAGTTGATTTTTTCAGAAAAAAGATAATTGATCAGACCAATCGGGTCTTGTAGGAAAACAGCGTCGAATTTAGAAGAAAAGTTTTCGACTTTAGAGCCATAATTGTCTTTTAAAAAACTGACTGGAGCGAAAGAATAAAGCTCCAGTTTACTTCTTTCTTCTTCAGTTAGATCAGCTAGCGCAACTTCAGAGAGCAGAGAAGCCTTTGAATGCAATAGCAGGATGTATTTGCTATTCTGAGGAAGCTCTGCCAGGACTTGGCGGATTTCTTCGCGGAAACGGATTGTATTAGGCGTCTCCATGCCTAATTTCAAAAGTACACATTCTAGGATATCGATGACATAGCCATGCGAAGGCATGTAAAAAAGATCCAATTTTAGATTTTCTTTAGTTTTTTCTAGAATCAGGTCTCCTGAATAAAGGCTCTCTCCTTCATCAATGTTCATCATGCCATTTAAATAACCCAAGCGGATAGGAGTGTTTTTCTCTCCTTGGGTTTTTAAGAGGTAGACATAGGGTTTGTCTTCGATCGGATTGTAAGCGAGCTTTAAAAGCTCTGCAGAAGCTAAAAAAAGATCGTTTAAGACAGGGACTGGTATTTTTTTACCAAGATCTTCTAAAAATGTACTAACTTTGACAAACTGCGCAGTTCCTTTTAAAATCAGTTTAGTGGCTTCAATTTGCAAAGCTACATAAAAGGGCAGTTTTTCTTGAGTAAAAAGAGTTTCTGGAAAAGGGGAGGGCCAGGAGGCATTAGCATTTTTATTATAAACTAAGGCTGGTTCTAAAGCCGATCCTTCGTAGATGAATTCATATTCGCAGCTCTCATCAGAAGAATTGACATAGACTATCCGGTCGAGAGCATCGTAGCTGTAAAATAATAGAGAACCATCTTTCCTACGGCAGGAAGAGATCCTTTTTTGTGTGTCAAAAGAAAAAGCTGGGTTTTCGGCAGCTTTACTTTCTTTTTGATAAAGAGCGAAGAGTAAAAGCAGGAAAAAAATTAATTTTCTCATATAAGTTATGGCGCTGTTTTAAAAAAATGCTTATTATTATTAAGCGGAGCCACTTTTTAGGAAAATCTTTTTTTTTAAATAGATTAGATAAAAATAGAAGAAAGCAGAGAGAATAGAGGGAAATTATGGAAGAACTGAAAAAAAAGGTCGCAAAAAGAGCTGCTAAAGAAATTCAAGATGGGCAGATCATCGGGATTGGCAGCGGTACGACAGTAGACTATTTGATTGCCTTTTTAGTCGAGAAAAAGAAACTCGCTATCGGTGGCAAAGACAGTTTTAAGATAGATCTCGTAGCAGCTTCGAAAGCCAGTGAAGAAGCTCTCAAAAAAGGCGGCTTTCAGTTAAAAGATTTAAATCAGGTGCCCTATTTTGATTTAGTTATTGATGGAGCGGATTTGATAGATCAGGATAAAAACTTGATCAAAGGAATGGGAGGCGCTCTTTTTCGAGAAAAAATGATTATGAAAGAAGCCAAGCGCATTGTGATTATAGCTGACGAAAGCAAAATTAGAAAAACATTGATACCCTTTACGCTGCCAGTAGAGATTGTTCCTTTTGGTGCAGAAAAAACTAAAAAGCTCTTAGGTTTTTCCGGCAGTTTTCGTCGCAAAGGAAAAGATTACTATTTAACTGACAACCATAATTTGCTTTGTGATTTAGAAATCGATCAAGCCATGGATTTATCTGCACTAGAAAAAAAACTAAAATTGATTCCTGGAGTAGTGGAAACTGGTCTTTTTTTAGATTTTCAACCAGAAATATTAGTAGCTTATTCTGATGGCAAAGTTAAGTTTATTTAAAAAAGTTGAAAGAATTAAGGTTTTAAATAAAATTTAAAAATTACTTTTTCTTTTCAGTTTAAATTAAAGCTAAAAATTTGTATTCTGCAGGTTAAAGTTTCTGCAGGGGAGGAGAGATGTCAGCTGGTAATAAAAATGGTAAAAAAGAACTGGTCGAACATTCTGACAAAATTGCTAAAACCAAACAAAAGCTGATCCAGCAAAATGATCTTTTTTTAAATCTGGAAAGTCTTAATCCCAAAGAAAAAAGCACAGCTTTAAAAACCATTGGCAACTGGATTGCTTTGCATCATAATTCAAGAGAAAATCTAACTTCTCAAAGTATGGGGCTATTTAAAAATAACGAAGAGAGCGCAGAGCCTTCTAAAGTAATTAAACAAATTCAAAAAGAACTGCAGGCTGATTTACAAGAGTAATTTATGGCAAACGTAATCAAAGAGCTTAAAAAACGCGGATTTATTCAAGATATTACTTCTGATGAACTAGTTAAATTAGCAGAAAAACCGCTTTCTATTTATTTAGGTTTTGATCCAACCGGCGATAGCTTGCATCTTGGACATTTAGTAGGAGTAATGGTTTTAGCTTGGTTTCAGCGTTATGGACATACTGTTTATGCTTTGATCGGCGGAGCTACCGGACGGATCGGAGATCCTTCTGGAAAAAGCATCGAAAGGCCTTTTTTACAAGATAATTTAATTGAATCTAACGCTCAACAAATCACACTGTTTTTAAAAGAGCTTTTCAAAAAAAATCTCTCTCAGGAAAAGGGGACTAAGCCGCTTTTTATTAATAACAACGATTGGTTTAAAGAGATCTATTTTATCGATTTTTTACGTGATGTCGGTAAACATTTTCGGATTGGCAATATGCTGGCTAAAGAAAGTGTCAAACTAAGAATGGATTCAGAAGAGGGTATTAGCTTTACTGAATTCAGCTATCAGATTTTACAAGCTTATGATTTTTATCATCTCTTTACAGAAAAAAAGATTATGGTTCAGGCAGGTGGTTCAGATCAATGGGGTAATATTACTGCCGGCGTAGAGTTAGTTCGCCGTAAAACTTCTAAAAACGTTTATGGTTTTACCTTTCCGCTATTAACTAGCAGCGATGGTAAGAAGTTTGGTAAATCAGAATCCGGTGCTATTTGGCTTTCTCAAGAAAAACTGTCCAGTTATGAGTTTTACCAGTACCTATATAAAGTTACCGATGCCGATGTTATTTTACTTTTAAAAATGCTGACTTTTTTACCATTAGAAGAAATTGAAGCTCTGCAAAAAGAAATGGGTTCTGCTCAATATGCAACTAATAAAGCTCAAAAATTGTTAGCTGCGGAAGTGACCCGCTTTATTCATGGAGAAGAGGGACTAAAAAGTGCTTTAGAAGTCACAGCTAAAGCTAAGCCTGGAGCAGAGACGATCTTAAAAGCTTCCGAGCTGGAAAAGATCTTTCATCAAATGCCTCATTTGGAATTGTCCAGCCAGAAAATCATCGGTAGGAAAATTACTGAGCTCTTTCATCTGTCAGGATTGGCTAGTAGTAAAACAGAAGCTCTGCGTTTGGTTAAAAACGGAGGGGCTTATCTGAATAATGAAAAAATCAGCGATGAGAACTATTTATTAGAAGAAAAAGATTTAATCGAAAAGCGTTTTTTAGTTCTTGCTAAAGGCAAAAAAAACAAAGTTATCATTAAAATTGTCAGCTAATTTTTCTTTTTAAAAAAATTTACTTGTATGAAAATCAACATGATAAGACAATGACGTTAAACCAGTCAAGGAGCTAGAACCATGGAAACGGTGACTAAAAAAAATTTAATTCAAAAGATTTCACAGAAGTTAAATCTTCATCCTAAAGAAGTAGGTGAAGTCATTCAGAACTTTTTAGACAACATCACCGGAGCTCTTGCTAAAGGTGATCGTTTAGAATTCCGGGATTTCGGTGTTTTTGAAGTAGTGCAAAGAAAGAAAAAGATCGGCCGTAATCCTAAAAATGCTTCTGTGCCAATTACTATTCCAGCCCGTAAAGCAGTGAAATTTACTGCTGGTAAATTCATGAAAAAAGAAGTGGAACAGCAGAATGCTAGTGCAACCCAAAACACACCGCCTTCTCAAAGTTTTAATCCGACTCCTAACGTAGAAATGTAGAAGCTTAGTTCTTTTGATGGTAGATGTCTGAGAGAAAGGGTTTTCAATAGTGGTATTAAATTTTTTAATATCATTTTGTTCTTAGTATGAACTTATCTTGGGAAACTTGATTTTTTATATATTTTAGATTATAATCTTTTCTTATAAAGTTTTATTTATGAGGGGTAGATTTTGACTGTGCCTAAATTCATTTTAACGATTTCTTTAAGCCTGTTTATTATTATTGGCATCATTGGATTTTATAAAAAAACAGGTAAAAAAGAGACGCTGATTACTCCTAAAACCGTGACGGAAGTGACGATTAAAAGCCGTTCCTTAGATAAAACGGAAGCCGCCTCTTTACCGTCTAATAACACTGCTAATAAGACTGTTTTAAATCAGCCGAAAGCAGCTGTAGATACTCAGAATTTATCTGTCTCTAATCAACTTAATAAGTCTAACGAAACCGTTGATCTCATCGATCTTTTCTTTACTACCGATGAGACTAAATTGCCGATTGTAGAGACTATTACCTATACTTCTAGAGTGCCTTGGCTGAAAGGGCGTCCTGCCTGGGTCGCTGATTATGCAGCTCATTACGGTACTACCAGACATTTTATCGCCCGTAGTTTAAATAAAAAAGTTGACTATTTTACTCAAAATGTGGCTCATGGCGATAAATTTAACGTTTTAAAAAAAGATTTGAATTTCCACCTTTTAGTCGATCTTTCTTCTGCTAGGCTTTGGTTTTATGCTCTGGATACAGCTAAGAATGAGCGCTATCTGATTAAGACCTACCAAGTTGGCCTGGGCCGAAAAGACAGCAGCAAAGCATCTGGCTGTTTAACCCCCAAAGGACGTTATCTTTTAGGTGAAAAAGTAGCTATTTATAAACCTGGCATGATGGGCTATTTTCAGGACCGCCAAATTGAAATGATTCATATTTTTGGTACCCGCTGGATTCCTTTTGAACAAGAGTTGGAAGGAGCTACCATGAATGCTAAAGGCTTTGGTTTGCATGGTGCACCCTGGATTAATAATCCTCAAACTTCAGAGCTGATAGAAAATAGAGAGCATATTGGAGCTTATGACAGCGATGGCTGCATTCGCCTTTATTCCGAAGATATGGAAGAGTTGTTTGCGATTATTATTTCTAAACCGACAATAGTTGAGATTGTCGAAGATGTTTCTCAGGCTCAGTTGTCTGGCACTGAAGTGATTATTAAAAGGTAGTTTTATGGCACATATTTTAACTCACGAAAAAGAAATTCACGAATGCGAAGAGACTATTTCTAGAATTAAAAACCAAAACCATAAAAATGGTCTTTGGAGTAAGACGGAAATTCAATATTTAGAAAACAAATTAGAAAGTTTAAAGAAGCAGGTTTATGCCAATTTAACTCCGTGGGACCGCGTTTCTATTTGCCGACATCCTTTAAGACCCCATTCTTTAGACTATATTAAAAATCTGACTTCCGAGTTTGAAGAGCTAGCTGGAGACCGCGTCTTTTCAGATGACCACGCTGTCATTGGAGGACTAGGAAAAATTAATGGCAAAAAATTTGTTTTAATCGGTTTAGAAAAAGGTTCTGATACAGAGAGCCGTATCTTTCGTAATTTCGGTATGGCACATCCCGAGGGTTATCGCAAAGCATTGCGTTTGATGCAGCTGGCTGAAAAATTTAATTTGCCAGTAGTCACTTTTTTAGATACTCCTGGTGCTTATCCTGGATTAAGCGCAGAAGAAAGAGGACAGGGCTGGGCGATCGCTAAAAACCTTTTTGAGATGGCTAAATTAAAAACCCCTATGATTGTGGTGCTGATTGGAGAGGGCTGTTCAGGCGGGGCTTTAGGCCTTGGTATGGGCGATAAGATCGGTATGCTGGAGCATGCTTATTATTCGGTTATTTCTCCGGAAGGATGCGCTTCTATTCTTTGGAAAGATTCTGCTAAAAATGCTCAAGCTGCAGCTACTTTAAAAATGCAATCGGAAGATCTATTAAAGTTTGGTGTCATCGATACAATTATTAAAGAGCCTTTAGGCGGAGCACATTTAGATATTGAAAAAGCTTATGAGTATGTTCGTGATTTTATTTTAGAAGCTTTAGCGGAAACTCAAGCTTTGCCTATCGCTGAACTAGTTGAAAAACGTTACCAAAAATTCCGTAAAATGGGCCAAGTTAGTTCTTAACTGGCCACTCTTTGTTTCTTAAACTTGTTTAAGATTTAAGAGCTTGTTATACTTCAGCAATCGGAGATTTTTATGAAACTTCTTTTGCAAGCTGCTTTACGTTCTTCCAAACATAAAATACTTGCTTTATTAACGTTTATCACTTTGCTTTTTTTAACGGTTGCCAATCAGACAGAAATGGTCGCTCTAGGCGTAATGGCGAATAACGGGGTGGAATTTTTTTCCATGTTCGGTAAACCTTCTCGTGATTATGTAACTAAAAAAGAAGTCGAAACGACTTGGCAGAAAATCGATAAAAGAAATCGCGGTAAAATCACACGCCGACAAGCTTCTTCCTACATGGCGGAACATCAAAAGCACAATCTTTTGAAAAAGCTTTTATATTTGCTAGTTTCTAAGTTAAACCTTCAGCAAAATATGCTTAGGATGGTCTTGATTTTGGTCGTAGTTGCACTTTTTAAAGCTGTCTTTCTTTTTTCTTCGCGCTATGCCAGTCAATTGCTTTCTATTAAAGTCACTAGAGATTTGCGTTTTCAATATTTCGAACATATCCAATCTCTCCCTCTCAGTTTTTATCAAGAGCATAACATTGGCACTTTAAGCGCTAGGGCGGTAGGCGACGCCGGACAGATTGCTTCTTCTTTAAACTCTTGCCTGACCAATTACATGCAAGCGCCTTTTGTGATCATGTCTAGTTTATTCGCTTGTTTTTATCTTTCATGGAAACTTTCTTTAGTGCTTTTTTTCGGCTTGCCATTGATTGTTTTACCTGTGATTTTTCTAACTCGCAGAATTAAACAGGTCTCTCGTCAGATGCAAAGAAATCAAGAACATTTTACCTCGGTTCTGATCGACTTTCTCTCAGGCATCCAGACGATTAAGATTTTTGCAATGGAGAAATTCTCTTTAAAAAAATACCAGACGCAAAATGACAAAATGGCTTACTTAGAAGGTAAGAACGCCATGTACAGCCTGCTCACTCGTCCGGTTTTACATTTGATCACCACTTTTTGTTTGGCTTTTGTCATCATCATAGGTCTTTATACTTTAAGAATGTCCTTAGCTGAGTTGTTGATCTTTTGCGGTCTTCTGCATCTTTTTTATGAGCCGGTTAAAAAATTCGCTGAAGAAAATGCCAATATCCAAAGAGGAGTTGTAGCAGCTGAGCGTATGTTTGAAGTTTTACATTTAGCTCCTCAAATCACAGACCAAGTAAATGCTGTGCACCTAAGTTCTTTTAATGATTCAATTGAATTTCGCAATGTCTCTTTTAAATATAAAAAAGATTGGGTCTTGAAAGATTTGTCTTTTACAGTTAAAAAAGGCGAGACAGTAGCAATTGTCGGTCCTACCGGAGCAGGAAAATCTACGATTGTTCAGCTTCTGCCCCGTCTTTTTGATGTGCAAAAGGGAGAAATTTTAATTGACGGCCAAAACATTCGAACTTTTTCTCAAAAGTCCCTGCGCGACATGATTTCTTTTGTGCCTCAAAAGCCTTTTCTGTTTTACGATACTGCTGCTGAGAACATTGCCTTTGGCCGTGATTTTTCACGCTCAGAAATTATTGCTGCCGCTAAAAAAGCTTATGCTGATGAGTTTATCGAAAACCTACCTTTTAGCTATGACACTATTTTAGAAGAGACTGGCAAAACTCTTTCCGGCGGACAACAGCAGCGTTTAGCGATTGCCCGCGCTTTAGTTAAAAAAGCGCCGATCTTAGTGATGGATGAAGCAACCTCTTCTTTAGATGCTATTTCAGAAAATAAAATCAAAACTGTTTTAAAAAACCTAGCGAAAGAATCTACCCAGATAGTTATTGCCCACCGGTTTTCTACTATCGAACATGCCGATCGCATTATCTATTTAGAAAATGGAGTTAAAATTGCCGAGGGTAGTCGAGAAGAGCTTTTATTAAACTGTCCCGAGTTTAAAATGATGTGGGAAAGTTACCATCATAAGACTAAAACCAAAGTTAAAAATGAAGACCCAGTTCTTTCAAAAAATTGAATTTTTACTCACTATTTTGGAAGATCGAGTAGAAAACGATCATACTTCCCAAATTACTCTTCTTTTAAAAGAGATGCATAAAATCGCACATGAGCTAGGCGGAGCCATTCTTGAGCACTTTCTAGAGCTCCAAAGAGAAGCTAAACGCTATCTTAAAGACTCCAAACATCTGCCAGCTTTAAAAGCCAGAATCCTAACGCTCAGAAATGAGTTTTGGGAGCTTTAATTCTAAAAAAAAACTTTTATTGTTCAAAATTATCAAAATATTTTTAAAGTTGGTTTTTGTTTATTTTTAAGTACCATTAGGTTTATACTTTGTAATCCCAAAATATTAAATAAGGTAAATTTATGAGCGTATCGTCATCTTTAGAGCATCGGCGGAATAGATATCCTTCTGTTGATTGGGATGGAGTTCATTTTTCAGCAGCATATATAAATGAAACTATGTCGGCAAGTGAAGCATTTGAGAGGTCTGACAGTCAGATAACGCCTCCTCCTACAGTAGCAATTCCTTTTGATCTGTCTATAAAAATAGGAGAAGAAGAAGGAACTATTCGAATTGAGAATTTAGAAGATTTCAAATTGGATTGGGATTTAATGGAAAGATTGACTCCAGCTTCTCGAAGAGAGCTTTTTTTAGCAATTTGTTATCAAGATGATCTTTTAAAATTACATGGTTTTAATGAAAGTAGACAGATGTATTTTTTAATGCCGAAAACGATCAGGGAAGGGTTTTTAGAGGCCATTAAAACTGATGCTGTAAAAATTTTTAAAGAATTGCATTTAGTTTGTCCAGAATTTAATATCTTTGAGTTTTGTCGGAAAGCGCAAGAAAATGATGCTTCGAGCATTTTACAATTTATGGGCAGCTTTTTTTCTTTTTGAATAGATTCTTAAAGGTTTTGTTTTTTGGGCTTTTTTTTAAAAAAATTCTCTATTTTCTGTTTTGACTCTTTTTTATTGCTTTGTAAAATCTAGAAAAAATTAATTAATTACTCGATCTGGATGAGATAACTGATAGCCGATTCTTTTGATTTTATAATTAGAGACCCGGAAATTTCCTAAATAAGGCTTAGTAGTTTGGGCTTCCCAGGTAGTTTTTGGGGGGATATTTAAAGCGTGATAGATCTCTTTTAGAAATTCTTTCAAGGTAGGATGCTGGTCATCGCACAGATTAAAAACACCGGTTATCTGATGAGTTAGCACAAAATCTATAATACCAACAATATCATCAAGATGGATCATGTTAGTATAGACATTTTGGTAACAATCGATGATTTCTTTAGAAAGGCGATGGGTTTTTTTAGAGACTTCGCAATCCGGTCCGTAGACTTCAGCTAATCTTAAGATACAGACTTTCCAGTTAAACTCTTGTAAAGACAAGAGAATCTTTTCTGTTTCAATTAAAATCCGATCAGCTTCCGAGATAGGTTTTAAAGCAGCTCCTTCATCGACCCACATTCCATTCTGTTCTCCATAAATAGAAGTTCTGGAGGTATAGATTAAAAACTTGGGCGTGTGGTTTTTCTGAGCCAGTTTATAAAGAGCCTGAGCAGCTTTTAAAAAAGTATCTTCATATTCATTAGGGGAGTCTGCTGAAAGAGTTAAAACCAGAACTTCATTTTGCTGTACGATCGATTGCAGACTTTCTTCATCAAAGCTTTTTATTAAATGAACTTTTTGGACTAGTTTTAAAAGCGGTTCTTGGTTTTTCGGGTTTTGGACAGTGGCAGTTAAAGAGTATGGCCTTTTTTTCCATTTGACGGTTAAAGCGCGACCGATATATCCACAACCTAGAATTGCGATTTTCATAAACGCCTCTTAAGTTAAAAGCCCTAATTTAACTAACTCTTCTTTTAAAGCTGCATTTTCCGCTTTATCAAAGACACCATTTTCTCCCATCCATGAAACATAGCTTTTTGGCACATCTTTCAAAGGTTTGCCTTTATATTTACCGAAAGGCATCCGGTTTTCTGTTTTTTGTTGTTTTAACAGAGAGATAATAGTTTCTATCGGCAGATCATCTACCATTTTCAAAAAAACTTCTTTTAAGACCATGACATCATTCAAAGCGCGGTGGGCTTGGTTAGCTTCGATATGATAAATTTCTCTTAAGTATTGTAAAGCATGTCTTGGCAGATCAGGTCTATATTTTCTGGCCCATTTTAAAGAGTCAATAGTGATCATTTCCGGCAGCATGATTTTACTGCGTTTGAACTCTTCTACTAAAAAGGGCATATCGAAAGCATCATTATTATGGGCGATCAAGACAAAGTCCTGCCCTAAAAACTCTAAAAAGTCTTTTCCTGCTTTTTCAAAGGTAGGAGCGTCAGCTACCATTTCATTAGTAATATGGCAAATATCTATGGATTCTTGAGAGATCGGCATTTCTGGATTGATCAGCATTTCAAAAGTGCGGTTTTTCTTAATATCGAAAGCTGCTAGTTCGATAATGCGGTCGCTATTAGAAAAGAGCCCAGTTGTTTCAGTGTCGTAGAAGATAGGGCGGAGAGCCATGAAAAAACCCGTTTTCCAACTAATAAACCCTAAAATTAATTTTTTAGCAACCTTCTTTTTGATCCTGACAGCTTCTTGTTAGGAAACTTTTTACGAGAATATTTTTTTAAAAAATAATCTTTCGTTTCTATTTTCTAGAAAAGTACATATACTTGATCAGTAAGACGGAAAAAAATAGAAGAGAAAATAAAGGGACTTTTTATGAGACGGTGTTTTAAGTCAGTTTGGTTCTTTTTAAGTTTAACAGTGTTTGTATGTGGAACGTTTGCCAGTTGCAGTTCTCTTGGTAATGACGATGATTTGGTGACTCAGCCGGTGACTAACAATCCTCTAATTGTGCCTAGTTATGGTTCTAGCCCTCCAGGATTGGGTGGCGATGATCAGAACCATCGGTTTTAAATAGAGCTGACTTTGTGTCGATCGACATTTGTATTTATCTATTTATATCATAACATTATCTATTTACTTTTTCGATGTAGCTGGTTTTAGCTTTTTCATTATCAGTTCTATTATTAATTTCATTATCAAATTTATTTTTGTAAAGTTCTTATAATTAACATTTTGTTTCTTTTTTTTATTTTGTAAAATAAAAAAACCTTTTACAACTAATTATTTAGTAATTATATGAAAAACAAGAACAAATTTAATTAGAGAGGGATTTTATGGGTAAAGAAAAAGTCGGTGGTCCAGGTTCTCCGGATCGAGCAGCAATGGCCAAAGCAGCTGCAGAAGCAGCAGCAAGAGCTGCAGCAAAAAAAGGTGGAACACCGGAACAAAAACAAAAAGTTAGCAAGTCTGCACAAAGAGCATTAGACTCCCAAAAACAGGTTGAGAAAGGATCTGTTAAAGAGAAAGCTAAAGCCATGGATGCTGCTCGAGCACGACGAGAGGCCCCTTCTCCTACTTCTGCACATGTTGACAAAAAAGCAAGAGCTGCATCGCCACCACCGCCACCAGCTACAAAAGGGGGGAGACCGATACAAGCTAGAATAATACAGCCTAAAAAAGAAGTTACTACAATTCTTTATGGTTTACAAGGAACTGCAGGAACACGTGCTAGTACATGGGATAGGGTTATTAAAAGTGTGATACAACAAGCAGCAGATGCTGTACCTAAAGGACGTTTAAAGAAAAAAGAACCTCAACAAATGGCGAAAATATTAACAGACAATATGAGCAATTTTATTGGTGTAATAAAAACAGTTGTAGAGGAAACACTTATTGCTACAATGGGTGAATTACAAGCTAAAGAACCTAAGCCATCACTACCTGAAAGTCAAATGACTTTAAGGGCCTTTAATAAGGAGGCTTTTAAAACTGTAATCGGAAGTCGAATTTCTATTCTAGTTGGGGATAGTCCTACAGAAAAACAAATAGCGGCCTTTACTGCTTTAGCTGAATCAATAGCAGGGAATTTAATTAGTACTATACCAACTCAAGCTACTCAATTAGGAATTGATTCTTTAGCAGAAAAAATTTAAACATATAATTTGTTTAGGTAATTTTTGGTGTATAGTAAAATCCCACGGTGAGAGCTGTGGGATTGTTTTTTACAGACATTTTATTATTTTTTTAGTTTTTTTTTATAAAAACATTGTCCAAAATTACTCATTTTTATAAAATTCCTCCCTTTTTCAAATCCTAAAACGGAGATTTTTATGAGTATTTATCCTGTTAATATACCGACTGTACATAGAGTGCCTAACTTAATAGGACGGGCTTTATTCGGTGACGTTGATAATGTAGCGTTAAATGATTATTTTGAGGAGGTCGATGCCAACATAGACAGCTTTTATTATAGTTTAAAAGAGCAAGAATTTAAATTACAACATGGTGAAGAAACTGCTTTTAATAATCCAGCTAATCGTGCTTTTGCCTGGATGGAATTAATCGAGCATGTGCTTTTAAATAATTTAGAGGGGGCTCGGGAATTTTTTAAAGAAGCAATAGAAAAAGGTATTTTTGATGTCGAAGGAAAAATTTTTGAACTGCCGAAAGAAGCTGAAAAAGTTAGCAGATTTTTAGACATGATTTATCAAAGATTCGAAGAGGAAAATGAAGCTCATTTTTCACCTTTGGTTGAAGGATACGAAGAAGAAGTTGAAATGGAGCATTTAAACATAGATGCTGAAAACAGATCATCTCCTCAAACTTTGGAACAGGAAATTGAAATACTGCGTCACCTAGAGCAAAGAAAAGCAGGTGGAAAACAGGGTTGGCAGCGAGTTTAAATTGATTTTTCCTAATATGGTTTCTTTTAACAAATAGTTAAATGAAGTGAAGAAGTTTAATAGATTTGCTTGTTTAACTATGTATAACAACCCTTATTCTGATTAAGAAAAAAGTCTTTTTAAGAATAGGGGATTTTTATTTTTAGAGAGCGGGTTCTTGTTTTGTTTCTTTGGATTTTGGAGAAACTTTTTCTTCTAAGATTTTTACTTTTTTTTCGAGCTCTTCAATTCTTTTCAGGTATTTGGCTATTTTACGCAAATGCACCATCTGCCGGTTATATTCTTCAAAAGGAATAGCCGGAGCACCACGGTATTTGCCAGGTTTTAGATCTTTAGAGACGCCGCCTTTAGCTGCAACCATGACTTGGGAAGCTAACTCTAAATGGCCAGCTACACCAACTTGTCCTGCTAAAATCACATTAGAACCGGTCTTAGTAGAACCTGAAATGCCGCTTTGCGCAGCAATCGCGCTATTTGGGCCGACTTCTACATTATGGGCAAGTTGTACTAGGTTGTCTATTTTAGCGCCTTTGCGGATGATAGTTTGATCAAAACGGGCACGGTCTATGGTTGTGTTAGCTCCGATTTCTACTTGATCCTCGATGACGACAATGCCGAGCTGTTTGATCTTTTCCCAAGAGCCATCTTTTTGGGGGAGATAGCCAAAGCCGCAAGAGCCAATGACTGCACCTGGTTGGATTATTACATTAGAGCCGATTTGACAGCTTTCTCTAATAGTCACAAATGAATAGAACTTGGTATCAGAGCCAATTTTGACATTTTTGCCGATGAAGCAGTGAGGATAGATGATGGTATGAGGGCCAATTTCTACATCTTGATCAATGAAAACAAAGGCTCCAATCGTAGCGGTTGGGTCGATTTTAGCGGAGGGATGGATAACAGCAGAGGGATGGATGCCTTTAAATGAAGTGGTATCATCTTGTTTTAAAAAGAGCTCGGCGATGGTTTGAAAAGTAAGGGAAGGATCAGCCGAGATAAGATAATTTTTTTTCGAGAGAGCAGAACAGGATAAGAGAGCATCTAAAGAGGAAATACAGACTGCGCCAGCTTGAGTAGTTTTTAAAGAGTCTAAATAGCGAGGGTGGGAAAGAAAAGAAAGCTCATTGGCTTGAGCTTTCTGTAAGGAGGCAACACTGGTGATAACTTTTGTTTTATCACCAAAAAGCTGAGACTTGGTTAGAAGGCTCAGCTCTTCGAGTGTATAACTAAGAGTCATTATTTTTTTGCAGCTTTTTTAACAGGAATTTTTACTGCAGAAGCTTTGCTTGCTGGTTTATTAGCAGCAGTTTTGGCAGCTTCTTCTTTAGCTTTGTTCTCAGAGAGTCTTTTCTCTGTTTCAAAATTCTTGTCCATGATAGTCACAATGTCTTTAGTGATATCGAGACCGTCTTTGTTGTAAAAACACATCTCTTTGTTAACAACCATAGTGAATTTTTTCTGAGCAGCAATCTCTTGGGAGGCTTTATTAATAAAACCGACCATTTTCTGAACGAAAATATAATTGGCTTGATTCAAAACCTGATAAAGTTGGTTTTGATATTTTTGCATATCTTCGCTGAGAGTTTTATATTTAGTTTGCAGTTGATTGCTAGCATCGGAAGATAGTCCTTCCATGTAGTTTTGATCATTCAGCTTAGTAGCGACTTCTTTGAGCTCTTTTTCAGTTTGCTCAATTACAGACGACCACTGCTGTTTGATGCTTTCTAGTTGTCCCTGCTCGCTTTTTCCATGCTTGGATTCCATAATGCAAGTAGTAAAGTTCACAACTCCTATGTCAGAAGCTGAAAGACAAGTAAAACCCGCTACAAGAAGGGTTAAAAAAGTTTTTTTAAAGTTCATAGTTGCTCCTTATTTTTTTTAGAATTGTCCACCCATAGAGAAGAAGAATCTACGTTCATCACTTTTATGGTCTGGATTAATAGGTATACCATAGCCAAGAATAATAGGCACGCGATTCATTAGATCCAAACGTGCTCCTACTCCATAGCTGGTATTGATTTTAGGTATGCTAAAATGTTTATCAGTAATACAACCGGCGTCGAAAAAGAAGAAAATAGCAGCAGGTGGAATGAGTTGATAGAGATACTCTGCGGAAAGTAAGAGAGATGAAATGCCGCCGATAGGATCTCGGTCATGGTTTTGGAGTTTAGGGCCTAAAATATAGGGTTTATAACCACGAACAGAAGTATCACCACCGAGGAAGAACTTTTCAGAAAGCGGCATTTTATTAACGTTAGTCTGAAATACTGGTTCGATGAATTTGATATCTCCGCGAGCTTTAAAAGTGCCTTTTTCAAAGAGTGGTAGATAATAAGCGTTGACAAAACCAAATTTTAAAAAGTAAAAATCTCCCCAGATTCCTACATATTCAGCTTCTAAAAAGGAGCGTATGCCTTTATGGGCACGCTGTGCATTGTCGGTAGAATCATAGCCGATAGAAGCTGAGATAGCCGAAATCAGACCATGACTGTCTTCGATGTCCTCGTCTTGCTTAGTACCTTGTATGGTGTCTTTGAGGTCGGTTCTGGAATTACGTATACGGTATTTATTACCGTAGGTCCAGAAATTGGTAATTGGATAAGAAGTGAAGATAGAACTACCGTAGGTTTTAATAGCATAATCTTTAGTTTGCAGTTTACTCCAAGTATAAGAGAGTTCAAAACCGAAACGCCAGATACTGTCGCAGAAATAGGGATCCATCCAGGTAAAGAGATAGCTTCTTTGCTTTTTACCAATGGTTACATTGGCATGAGCATATTCTCCAGCTCCGCGTAGAGATGAAGGCCCTTTTGTAAAGAGAGTTGCTAAACCGCGGTAATTAAAGTTACGTTCGGTCAGTTCAAAAGAACCAAAGACGTCGTTTAAAGAAGAAAATCCTAAAGAGAGGTTAGCTGCGCCAGTAGAAGCTTCATCAACTTCAATGAAAACATCGCGATAGCTTTCTGCGTCTAAAGAAGGGTCGGAAGACTTAACAGCGTAGACGTTAACATTTTTAAAATAACCCATGTTTTCGAGTCTTTTTTGGCTGGCTTCTAAACGGCGGCTGTCAAAGACTTGACCTGGAGTTAAAAGAGTTTCTCTTAAAATAACTTTTGTTTGAGTTTGCGTATTGCCTCGAATCTGAATCAGGCCAATCTTAAATTGCTCATTTTCTTCAATTTCAAAATGCACATCATAAAGAGCTTTTTTAGGGTGCAGTTGATTGTCACTAATAGCTTCGCTGTCGATATATCCTTTGGAACCATAAAAGTCTTTAATGGATTTAATGCTTTCACGGATTTTATCAGGAGAATAGGTTTCGCCTTCTTTAATGTGTAAAAGAGGAAAAAGTTCAGATTCTTTGAAGATTTTATTGCCGGAAATAGTGACTTTGCCGAAATGGTAGATTTTGCCTTTAGAAACGATGAAATTAAGAATCAGTTTTTTACTTTGAGGATTTTCTTTTACTTGCAAGTCTACTTTAGCATCAGCATAACCAAGGTTGTTAAGATAATTAAGCACGAAAATTTGATCTTGATCTACCGCTTCCTGTTTATAAATGCCTTCTCCTGTGATCCAAGAAGTGATGAAGTTATATTTTTTAGAATAGAAAGTTTTCGTTGCTTCTTTCTGTTCCTGTTTGGAAAGTCCTTGAAAAACAATCTGACCGATATGGCCGGTTTTACCTTCATTAACATAGACTTCGATTTTAAGCTTATTTTTATTGTCAGCGGGAATGATAGAGTAAGTAATCTCTGATTCGAAAAAGCCTTTTTTTAAATACAGCTCTTTGATTTTGGTTAAGCCTTTTTGAAATTTTTCAGAAGTGAATTTATTATTTGCGCTCAGTCCTAGTTCTTTTTGTAGTTTCTTATCACTGAAATAACTGTTGCCATTCCATGTTAAGGATTGAATAGTCGAGCAGGGGCGTAGAGTAATGGTTATTTGCAGCTCTCCTTGTTGCATTTCCATTGAAGCGGAGACTTTATCGAAATCTTCAGAGAGCTTTTTTAAATCACTATCAAAAGCTTTTTGAGAAAAGTTTTTGCCTTTTTGTGTTTTCAATCTAGACAATAAAGAGCTTACATCGATTTTGTAATCAGGATCAGCAGAGTCGACGATAATTTCTATATTGGAAATTTTAGTTTCAACTTCACATCTTGCTGATGTAAAAGAAAAAAGGGCAAAAAAAAGAACCCACAAGAACTTATAGCTATTTACCATTATGTTAATATCCCCTAAGTGATGCGCGTATTTTAAGGTCTTAAGTATAGAAAAAAGAAAAGAATAAAAGCAAGGGCAGGAAACTTCTTGGGTAATTTTTCTTTAAAAAAAAAACAAACCTTGTTGGATTGATTTTTGCGAGTGATTATTTTTGTTTTTTATTTATTTTTATTTTTTCAGTTTAAGAAATAAAGGCGCTGCTTAATTAAGTCGCTCTATTTTAATTAAAAATTCTGTCGACCGACAAACGCGCGGGTCAGCGTGCCTTCATCTACATATTCTAAAGAACTGCCGACTGGTAAACCAAAAGCCAAACGGGAAATTTTTAAAGGGTATTTTTTCAGTCGGTTTTTTAAAAACAGAGCGGTAGCATCTCCTTCCAAGGTAGAATCAAGAGCGATGATCACTTCTTTAGTTTCTTTTTTTAAAATTAGCTTTTCTAATTTCTGAATGACCGGCTCTTCAATCTGGCAACTTTTTAAAGGAGATAGTAAATGATCAAGTACAAAATAAATCCCTTGGTAAGAAGAAGTTTCTTCCAAAGCAAAGAGATCTTTAGGGGAAGCTAAAATACAAAGCTGTTGGCTTTCTTTTTGGCAAAAAGGACAGGATTCATGATCGATTAGAGCATTGCATTCAGGACATTTTAAAAGAGAGCTTTTTAAAGAAGAGAGGGTTTCGCTGAAAAAATTAAGGTCATTTTCGTTCCATTTAATCAGTTCAAAAGAGAGCCTTTCAGCGGTTTTACTGCCAATACCGGGAAGCTTTCGTAAAAATTGGCTTAAAGTTTGTAGTTTTAATGGATATTTTGACATCTTGAGTACCTTTATAGCAGAGGGTTAGATTTAAAAAAATGAATATCTCTGTCGTATCCTTATGGCTTTAATGGCTATATGTACTGGTTTTTCCATTTTTTATTGTAAGATTCTAATTAAAAAAAAGAATATTAAGAAGACTCTAAAAAACCTTTCTTTTTTAGTCTAAAATAGCTAAAATTAGCTCAATTATATTTTATATGACAAAAGCAAAAATCATAGGCACTGGGTCCTATTTACCCAAAAAAGTTCTGACTAATGCCGCGTTAGAAAAGATGGTTGAAACATCCGATGAATGGATCGTTTCTAGAACGGGCATTCGCGAACGGCGTATTGCTGCCAAAGGCGAGCATACTTCCGATATGGGAGTACAGGCGGCTAAAGCAGCTTTGAAAGCTGCTAATCTGAAAAGTGAAGATATAGACTTGATTTTAGTGGCGACACTAACTCCAGACCATATCTTTCCTTCAACAGCTTGTATCATTCAAGAAAAGCTCAAAGCTAAAAATGCGGCCGCTGTCGATATTCAGGCTGCTTGCTCTGGTTACTTATATGGACTATCTTTTGCTAAGGCCTTAGTTGAAAATAAAAATTATAAAAACATTCTTTTAATCGCCTCTGAACAGCTCTCTTCTATCGTCAATTATGAAGATCGCGCAACTTGCATACTTTTTGGAGATGGAGCTGCTGCTGCTGTAATTAGCTTAAAGGGTAAGACTGAAGCTTATGAGATTCAAAAGGTTATTTTAGGCTCGGAAGGAGCGTTAGGCGATCTCTTAAAACTGCCGGCTGGCGGTTCTTTTCAACCTGCAACAGCGGAAACTGTGAAAAACAAACAGCATTATATACACATGTCAGGCAACGAAGTCTTTAAACATGCGGTCAGACGGATGGAAGCAGCGTCTAGAGAATGCTTAGCAGCTCTTAAAATGAAAGAAAGCCAAGTAGACTGGCTGATACCTCATCAAGCTAATCTAAGGATTATAGAAGCTATTGCTAAGCGTTTTAAGCATTTGCCTAAAGAGCATGTGTATAAAGAAGGTGTGGTTAAATATGGCAACACTTCAGCTTGTTCAATCGGTATTGCTTTAGATGAACTGGAAAAAAGCGGAGAAGTCCAAGCCAAGGATAACCTGTTATTTACAGTTTTTGGAGCGGGATTGACTTGGGGTGCAGCTCTGATTACCAAAAAATAAAAACTAACCCATTAAAAAATGATCAAAGATAACCAAAAGCTAGCTTTTCTCTTTCCTGGGCAGGGAGCTCAATATCCCGGCATGGGCAAAGACTTTTTTGATCAATATTCTATAGCTAAAGAAACTTTTCAACAGGCTGATGATCTTTTACATTTTTCTCTTTCTAAACTTATTTTTTCAGGTTCTTTAGAAGAGTTAACTTTAACTAAGAATGCGCAAACCGCTATTTTTGTAGTCTCTTTAGCTCTTTTAAGAGTGTTAAAAAAAGAAATGCCTAATTTAGAACTTCGTGCAACTGGTGGTTTGAGTTTAGGAGAATATACTGCATTAGTGGCAGCTGGCAAATTGACTTTTGAAGAAGCTCTTTTACTAGTTAAAAAAAGAGCCGAGCTGATGCACAACGCCTGTGAAAGGCATAAAGGCACTATGGCAGCGGTTTTAGGTATGGATTCTGAAAAATTAGAAAAATTTATGATGCCATTGCGTAAAGACCAAGTTTATCCTGCTAATTTCAACACTCCTGGTCAAGTCGTCATTTCCGGTACCTTTGAAGGTGTTGAAAAAGCTTCTCGGCTTTTAAAAGAAGAAGGGGTAAAAGAAGCTAAAAAAATAAAAGTAATTCCCTTGAAAGTCCATGGAGCTTTTCATTCAGGTCTGATGGAAGAGGCTCAAATTTCTTTAGCTCCTGAGATTGAAAAAGCCAGCTTTTTAAAAAGTTCAATTGCTGTGGTGATGAATGTGATAGGGGGCTTTGTAGAAGACACCGAAAAAATGAAAGAAGCGCTTATTTTGCAGATAGTCAACCCCGTTCGCTGGCAACATTGCGTAGAAACTTTAGATCAGTCTGGCATTGATTTATTTATTGAAATTGGCCCCGGTAAAACGCTCTCAGCTATGAATAAAAAAATCGGCGTTAAAGGTAAAACTTTGTCTTTAGAAAAGGTATCTGATTTGGAGTTAATCCATCAGGAGGTTTTTTAATCATGCTTCTTAAAGGAAAAAACGCAGTTATTACCGGAGCTACCTCTGGTATTGGAAAAGCCATAGCTCAGCTGTTTTATAAAAACGGAGCTTCTGTAGTCTTGATTGGCACTAATGAAGAAAAAGCTAAAAACGCTTTAGCGGAGATCAAAGAAAATAGAAATGAAGAAACCAATCAAAACGAAGGGGCAGAAGAACAGAAGCTACTTTATAAAATTTTAGACGTTTCTTCTACTGCAGATACAGAAAAAGTTTTTACAGATCTTTCCCAAGAGCTAGGCAAGATTGATATTTTAGTCAATTCTGCTGGTATTACCCGCGATAATTTTCTTTTGAAAATTTCAGAAAAAGACTGGGATCGAGTTATAAATGTTAATTTAAAATCAGTTTTTAACACCTGCCGGATGGTCTATCGGCCGATGATGAAAGCTCGCTATGGCAAAATTATTAATATTGCCTCAGTTGTAGCTTTAAGTGGCAATCCAGGACAGTGTAACTATACTGCCTCGAAAGCCGGAGTAATTGGCTTTACCAAATCTTTGGCTCAAGAACTAGGTCGCAGAAATGTTTGTGTGAACTGCATTGCGCCAGGATTTATCCAGACCCAAATGACAGAAAACTTGCCAGATGAAATAAAAAAGGGCATACTATCAAAGATACCGTTTGGACGCTATGGTGAAAGCGAAGAGGTAGCTCAGCTTGTTTTATTTTTGGCCTCTGATAATTCAGACTACATTACAGGGCAAGTAATCAATGTCGACGGCGGCATGGTGATGAGTTAGCAACAACAATAAAAGGGGAATCTATGTCCATTGAGAAAGAAGTAATAGAAGTCATTGTAGAGCAGCTCGGCGTTGATGCTGCAGAAGTGACTTTAGAAAAGTCCTTTGTAGAGGATTTAAACGCTGATTCGCTTGATTTAACAGAGTTAATTATGACTTTTGAAGAGCGTTTTGGCTTTGAAATTTCTGAAGAAGATGCTGAAAAGCTCAAGACTGTTAAAGATGTAGTTGATTATATCCAATCTAAGCAGAAGTAATTTCTAAGCACTATAGCTAACTATAGTGCTTTTTTATAAAAGCACTTCATATTCTTTTAATAAAGTATCTGTAGGCAAAGAAGATGCAAATCTTCTTCTGTGTCTTTTCTTTTAACAGCAAAAGAAATTTCTTTTTTGAGCATATTAGAAGCTACTTCCAAGCCTTCTTCGGCAAAGACGCTGAAAACCCTTTCAATAATAGTCTTAATTATCGGTGCAGAGAAATAGTTTGCTAGTCCTTTATTGCTTAGAAAAACAAAGTCTCCAGCCTTCAGAAAATAGTTGTTTTGAGAGAAAAGTTTTTTCTCAGAAAGCGACCAGATAAAAGGAGGTAAGAGCTGATGGGTTTTATAGACCAGTAAATTAGAAGGCTTGATAATTGAAATCTGTTGAAAGGGATAGTTTTTATTGAGCATTTTTTTGTTAGAATTTTTAAATAGTTTGTAATTAGTCAACAGTAAATACATATCGTCGAAGCCGCCTTCTTTGGCTTCCGCTAGCTGAATTTGTAAAAGCTCGTCTGTCAATGAAGGAAAATCTAAAAGAAAGCCTCTTGGTTCATAGGAATAAAAAGAAATAGCTTTAGTAGCAATGTTGTCAGCAGGGCATTCATCGATGACTTTTTGGAGCATATAATTTTGTAAGAACATGGCACATTCATATTCTCCATGGGTCTTTTCCCTGATGAGCGTATTTTCTTTCAGCCGGTTGATATTCTCGTAGAGGCATTCGCTCATGGTATTCAAGGTGTTTGACAGCTCTTTGAGCTCTTTAGGACCGTTGATTTTGACGGAATCGCCATACTGTCCGGCAGCAATGGTTAGTGCTGAGTTATTTAGCTTTTGAATCGGACGGACAATTTTCTTTGCCATCAAGACCAAGCTGCCAGCCATAGCAATCAGAGCAAATACCGAAGTCACAATGATAATGAAAAGCTCTTCTTGAAACTTTTCGTAGACAATATCTAAAGATGCATCAGCAGCTAAAAAAGCCTTAGAATTGGCTATAGGCAGATAAACGGTCATGATTTTGGATTTAGAATTTTTTTGAAAGGCAGTCGAACAGTAATGAAGATAGGGTTTTTTTTCTAGCTGGGCTTGTTTAGGCAATTTGGAAATAGTATAAAAACTGTTGATATTAAGCTTGCTTTGTAGATCAGAAAGAGCTTTTTGTAACTGCGGAGAATTTTCTTTAGGCTGGGGGTCTTTTTTTTGGACCAGAGAATTATAAGTCAGTGTTGAAGAGAGCAATTTGGTTTTAAAATTGCTGACAATTTCCGCATGCCAGTTGTAAGAAAGAATAGCAGAAATAAAAACTGTAGCGCCAATCGTAGTGGGCAAGAGAAAAAGTAAAAGGCGCGTTCTAATTTTCATTTTAAATACCTGTCTTTAGGGAGGGATGATTGGCACTTTGTTCTTTGTTCGTGATATTTTTATCTTTTTTATTTGCTGGAATATGCCGGCAGCTAGTTTTTTGAGCATAGTGTGAAAGCAGGGCAATAGCAATTGAAGGACATTCAGAAATAATAGTCAAAAGATTGGTTTTGGAGAGCGTTAGAAAAAGAGTGTTTTGAGAGCAAACAGCTTGATAATCACGCTGAGCAGAAGCGAAGAGAGATTCATCACCAAAAAATTCAGTAGGGCCAAGCGTTTGAAAGGGCAGGCTATTTTCATCTAAGAGCTGTACTTCTCCTTGGGCAATAAAATACATCCGGCTGGCTTTACCATTGATTTCAAAGACTTTGTCCTTTTCATCAAAGACATCCTGGCTCATCTTATCGGCGATAGCTACTAACAGATCTAAATCCAGCTCTTCAAAGAGCATGATTTTTTTTAAAAAGAAGGCTTTTTCAATCAAACTTAATTCTTTCATAATTTGTCTTTCCTGGCTCTTATTCTGCCTATAAGGTTCTAGCACAATTTCTATCTATCTCTTCCTTCGTTAAGCCGGGTATTATCCGGGAATATTCGAGGACTCCAACAGCTCGTAAGCATATTGATGTAAAGGTCCATCGGAGTTTTTAATTTGTTCACGTAGGGATTCTCGCCACTTAGGCATGCGCAGTTTGGCTTTTAAAGAAGAGGCTATGGTTTTATCAAAAAGCGAAGCTGAATTTTCTAGTTTAGTTAAAAGCTCACTTAAAGAAACACTGGGGAAGGAGCCATAGAATTTTTCATAAGCTTTAAATATTTCTTCTAACGGCCATTCGTCGATTAAAGGCTGGATTTTGGTAAAAATGCGTCTACTGCAGTTTTTTTCCATAGTTTCCACTGCATCAGCCTGATCTTTAGCATTTTTGCTGTGTAATGAATAGGCAAGTAGATCACAGTCTTCCAAAGAGCCGGCAGCTCCTAGCAGATGAATAATAAAAGAGACTACCGATTGTAACCCAGTTAGCAGAGCGTTTTCTAACAGTTTTAAGTCGTAAAGAGGGTATTCTTTTTGGATCGTATGGCCGCAGTAAAGATAAAAATAAGCGCGTTTGATTTCAATTTCCAAGACTTCGTTTAAATTAGCCTGCAGTTGAGGTAGAGCGATACGACCGAGTGTTTTACTGGCTAAAATCCGGCTATGGTCATGCAGCTTGACATCTTTAACCAGAGAAATCAGCGTAGGAACTGTTTTTAGACCCATTTTAATGATAATGGCTTCAGTCAGTCTTTTCTCTGAAGGACGGAAAAAGATGCTGGTCTCAATAATTTCTTTGACTGTGGAAGCGTCAGAAATAATGCCTAATGCTTTTAGGCAATAAAGCCGGAATTTATTATCTGAAACTTCATTCATTCTTTCGATGATTTTTAAGGCATAGGGAGAAAGTGTTTTAGAAGAAAATTTTAAGAGAGCTTGGCTGGCAGCAATAGCTACTTTTAAATTTTCACTATCTAAAAATTTAATCACTTTTGCAATACTGTCGGTAAATTCCGGAGAGATTAATTCTAGGCCTAGTATTTTTTCTGCTTCTTTGACAGAGGCTAAGAGCAGATCGGTTTCTTTTTTAGCGATTGTTTTGTTTAAAGCTGCATTTTCTGGCGATTGCTGGGCTTTAGAATTTTTAAAAGTTACAATTGCAATGGCTTTAGAATGGAGATCAGAAGAATCTAGAAGATCAGCTACTTTTTCAGGATGTAATAGGCCTCTTTTGGCCAGGTAGAACTGAGCATGTTTTTCAAGCTCGTTGGAAGGGTTGTTTAAAAGCCATTTATCAATAGTTTCAATAATCGCTGAGCTTTGGGAAAAAGCAGAGTTGTCGAGATCATTCAGCACTGTGATTTTGCCTTCTTCTGAAAAATTATCAGCATAAAAGAGCATCCCCGGCAGCATTTTTTGATTACCCAAAGAAAGTAGAGTCTGAAAAGCTAAAAGCTGCATTTTTTCAGAGTCGCTTTTGAGCGCTTCAAAAATATCTTCGCGGATTTCTTTTTGTTCTTTTTTAGACAGGCAGCTGATCCAGTCGCTGATTTTGCGTTCGAATTGAAGAGCGTTGGCTTTTAAGTTCAGCAGAATGGATTTAGGATAGAAATGACGCACCACAAAAGAAATACTTAAAAGAACTATAGCTAGGCTAAATCCTAGCCAAAGATGGTGGCTTTTCAAAAAGATTAGGAAAATAGAGCTGATTAAAAGACCTATCGGTTCAAAAAAAGAGTCGTTGATAAAGCGTAGAGCTCCTCTGAGCTTACTTGGGGCTGCTTTGATCAATAGATTAAAGTTATTGTCTTCTACGGTAAAGAGAAAGCCTTCGACAGCAACGACTGCCATAATAGCGATTAAGAGCGTAGATTGGATAACCCATTCTGAATAAAGAAAAGTAAAGACCAGAGGTGGGAGTAAAAGTAAATTAGCTAACCCTAGTTTTTTGATGCCGCGGTGGTAGATGAAAGTCCCTAAAATAATATTGCTCACGGCGTTGAAAGCTTTAATTTTACCTAACAGTTCAGCGATGGTATTTCCCGTAATAGGATTTTGGGGGGTAGAAAGACGGGGATCAAAGATTCTTTCAAAAGTATCCATATAGCTAAATTCAGTCGTAGTACGAATCAGCTGAATGAAAAGGCTCATGGAAACTAAAAAGACTGTGTAGCGCGAGCTAGCAAAGATTCTAAAAAGAGCTTTCAGTCCTCGTTTACCGCTGACTAAAATTCCTTCCATAGAATCGTCTTCGACTGATTTAACAGTGCGAATGATTTTTTGAATTTGCAGATAGGCGCAAAACATTAAAAAGACAACTAAAGAAAAGAGGGGAATGAGGCCTACTTTGTCAAAGACTAAGTTGATTAAACTGCCGGATAGTACATAGCCTAGAAAGTAAGATGCATTATAGACTCCGTAGATTCTCTTAGCATCTTGCAAATCATGATAAGTATCCAAAAAGGTCCAATAGCTGGCAATCAGAGCAGCAACGAAAGTATAAGTAGTAATTTGCAGAAGATACCAAAACCACTGACCTGGATTAAAAAATAAAATCGCAGTAAAAATAGCGTAGGTGAAGACTGCGAATTTAAGGATATGGGAGAGAATCTGATTGGGAGAAGTTTTTTTTAAAGAGTATAGAAAAAGAAAAGAACAGGCAATTAAGACACAGGCGGTTAGCATGTAGGCTAAAGGCAGTTTGTCAGCACCTACCTTTTCTACAAACAGAGAAATAGAGAGCGTTTCAGCAATCGAGCTGCCGAAAGCCCAGAGGAGCGCTAAGAACACAAAGCGCAGGATATTTTTATCTTCTCCGGGATAAATCCCGAAGGCCCTCCGTAGCAAACTTTTCATTTTCTTGCGGTGAACTCCTTAAATTTTACCAATCTATTTTTAGCACAATCTAATCGATTTTCCAACAGATCTAGTTTTCTATCTGTTAGTTCTGCTTATATATTTTTAATCCAACTTACTTTAATAAAATCTATTCTAATTCCTATATTAAAGCAGGGCGAATATTTTTACAGAAAAACTGATTATTGACTACTTTTTTTCTAGAAGATTTTCAAAAGATTTATAGATAAAAAAATAAGAAAAAATTTCAAAAAATGTCTGTTCGTATTATGGTGGTAAGTTAATATCAATTTTAACCAGAAAGCATATGCAAAAAGTTAAGTTAGTGATTGTGGGCTCCGGCCCAGCGGCTTATACGGCAGCGATTTACGCAGCCCGCGCTGAGCTCGAACCCCATTTATTTGAAGGGTTTCAAAACGGTCCTGCAGGCGGACAACTGACAACTACCACGATGGTAGAAAATTTTCCTGGTTTTCCAGAAGGTATTTTAGGTCCTGATCTAATGGAAAACTGTAAAAAACAGGCACTCAGACATGGAACTAAAATCCTTGCTGAAGATGTACTTTCTGTAGATCTGAAAAGCCATCCTTTTTTAATCGAAGGTTCTAAAACCAAGCTGCAAGCCCAATCTGTGATTATAGCTACAGGCGCGAGCTCTAGAAAATTGGATGTCCCAGGAGTAGCAGAATTTTGGCAAAAAGGCGTTTCTACTTGCGCCGTTTGTGATGGAGCCATACCTATGTTTAAAGGCCAGCCGCTGTTTGTGATCGGTGGCGGAGACAGCGCTGCTGAAGAAGCGCTTTTTTTAACTAAATTCGCTTCTGTCGTCTATCTGGTACATCGCCGTGACGAGCTGAAAGCTTCGCCGATTATGGCTAAAAGAGTATTAAACCATGATAAGATCAAAGTGCTTTTCAACCGCGAATTAGTAGAGATTTTAGGGGACAAGACTGTTCAAGAAGTAGTTCTGAAAGATACAGCCAGTTCAAAAACCGAAAAAATCAAAGGCGCTGGTCTCTTTTTTGCAATCGGCCATACTCCTAACACTGCTTTTTTAAAAGGACAGTTAGAGCTTAAGCCTAACGGTTATATTCTGACCCAAAAGTGTCAAACCCTGACTAGCAAAGAAGGTGTCTTTGCTGCTGGGGATGTTCAAGACTATATTTATAAGCAGGCAATAACTGCTGCTGGATCAGGCTGTATGGCTGCTTTGGATGCTGAAAAATGGTTATCTCAAAAAGGATTTCTTAAAAAATGAAAATCAGAAAACTTGCCCTAATTTTAGGCTCTTTTTGGGCTGTTTGCGGTTTTGGAATAGAGATCCAGCCCTGGTTTGGCAATATTTATGAATTTTCTTGGTTTACTAAATATACCTATTCTACTTTTTCTAAAGTCAACGCTTCTACGACTCCCTTTCAAGGTACTGAGAAAGACCATTTATTATATTTTGATTTGGAATTTCCTTTTTCTTCGGAAGTCAGCCTAGATGTTGATCTGGAATTTATGGACGATCGGGCTGAGCATTTTAATTTTCGTTCGGCTGCTTTGCAGGGCCGCTATTGTATTTTAGATGATATTATAGGAGATCCTTGTGCTTTGACCGTAGGTCTTAATTTTCGAGGAGTAGCTAAAGTTTTTACCCACGACATTTCTACATTCTATCCAGGGATTGCCAATTTCGAAGGTACAGTCTCTCTGGGTAAAGAATTTACTAAAGACGAGAGCTGGCGTTTCCGGCTTTGGGGTATGGGCGCTTTTGGTATTGCTGAAAAAGGTTCGCCCTGGGTGCGTGCTAAAGTTTCTTTTGAAGGTAATCATGAGGAAGCTTTCCGTTGGGCTATTTTTGCTAGGGCTTATCATAGCTATGGAAGGCATACCCAGATTGATCTGAATAACTTTCACGGCTACGGATCTATCCGCTCTAAAGCTTTGGATTTAGGCGGTAAGATAGGCTATCGTTTTAGTGTTTTTGGTACTCTTAGCTTGGAATATAAAAGAAGGGTTTTTGCTAAACGAGCACCTGAACAAGTTAATTTTTATTCAGTCGCTTATCTACTCAGCTTTTCTTTTTAATCTAAATAGCCGATGCAAAAGCTACAGCTATAGCAGCTGTTTTGGAATGGCTGATGCTAATTAAGACTTTGATTTTTGGAAATCTTTTCTTTAATTTTTCAGATAAAAAAACCTCAGGCTGGCCTTTTTTATTATTCAAAATTTCCAGATCCAGAAAAGAAATCTCTCTGCCAAAACCCTCTCCCAAAGCTTTTACAATTGCTTCTTTAGCAGCAAATCTGCCAGCTAGATGCAAAGCTTTATTTTTGCCTTTTGACAGGCAATAGCTATTTTCTTTAGGGCTGAAGAGTTTCTCTGTGATTTTAGGGGAGCGTTTTAAAGTTTTTTCAAAGCGTTCTATTTCTATAATGTCGGTTCCGACACCTTGGCAATTATTCATAAGTCTCGTATGGGTTAGCAGCTTTATGAGCTAGTGCTTCTTCTTGAGCATTACAAAAAATAATTCTACCAGAAGTTGTATGTTTGACGGAAAGCACTTGTGCTTCGATGCATTGGCCGATGAAGTCACCTCCGCCATTAACCACTACCATAGTTCCATCTTCTAGGTATCCGACGCCTTGATTGGGTTCTTTGCCATAACGCTGGATTTTGATTTTTAAAATTTCTCCGGCTTGCATGAGCGGTTTGAAAGCATTAGCTAAAGTATGCAAGTTAATAATTTTGATGCCTTCGATAGCAGCCATTTGCACTTTGGAAATATCAGAGGTTAAGATATGGGCGCTGTTCAGTCTGGCTAATTTTACGAGCTTATTAGTTTGTTCTGTGATTTCCGGGAAATCGGTTTCGCTATAACGGATTTCAAAGCCACTGACTCCTTCTAGTTTTTTTAAAGTATCTAAACTGCGGCGGGCCTTGGCTTTGCTGGTTTCATCGCCGTTTTCTACGGTACTGAAAAGATCTTTGACGATGAAGCGGGGAATGATTAGATGGTTGTCGATCAAACCGCAAGCAGCTAGGTCGATAATTCTAGAATCGGCCAGAATAGAAGAGTCGATTAAAAGATCTTTTTTCTTGTAAGCCGGAGCTGTCAGTTTGATAAAAGGTAGAGAAATATAAAACTCATTAGCTGATCTGATAGTTAAGATAGTGCCTAAATAAATGCCGAAGAGAAAAAGTCCGAGCTGTAAAAGCCCGATGACCTGCGGCTGTAGAGCAGAAGCTGGCGCAAGTTTTAAAGCAGTCTCAAAGATTAAAGTCAGTCCTTTGCCCATTAGATAACCGAAGAAAAGCCCAAGGGCTGTTAAGTTAAAAGAACGTAGATGGCTTTTCTTAAAAATTAGATCGAAACCGACTAGCATAAAACCAAAAGCTAGACCTGCGAGACTGCCGGTTAAAACATTTCCCCAATTAAGAGCAGCCATATAAGTTGCTCCAAAAAACATACTTAAAATAATAAATAAAAAACGTGTGAAGAACAAAGTTGCATTCATAGAAAGCTCCTTAAAACTTCTCAAAAAATTTTTATAAAATTTCATTTTAAAGCAATTGTAGAACTCGGTAATTTTTTTGTCGATAAACTGTTATTTTAAAATGAGCAATTTAACTATTTTACGATAAAGTATTGAGGTCTGAAATGACTGGTAAAATAAAATTGTTAATTTCTTCCAAAAAGTGATTGGATTTTTTCTAAAAAAAGAGTTTTTGAATGAAGACGAAGCT